>CAWAEU010000025.1:0-110194 GCA_963780975.1 uncultured Acidobacteriaceae bacterium
CGTTGCTGTTTCCCCTGCCGGTAACAACGAATCGAGCTGTTTGCGAGATTTTGAATCGAAGCTTTCACCGTGTTACATTGCTACGCCTAACAGCATAGGCTCAGAACAGTCAGCTTAGTTCCAGCTAAATCAAGAGGTGTGCTCGGATGATAGCTATAGACCCGTGCCTAGACCGAACTATCGGGATAGTTAATGTTTGCAGCGGCCGGCGTGGTCACGTTTGTTTGGTCTCTCACGCCCTCAAATAAACTCAAGCAGGGCCGGACTTACTGATTCTTTATTGCTGATACGCTAGAGATTTTGCTCCAAGCATATCCTCAATAGCCAGCCTTAAGTCATTGTATTTACAGCGCTCTCCAAGATAGGGGCATGTTTTACATGCGTCGATTTCCCCTCTCTCACCACAGAATGAATCCATAGTTAAATATTTGTCGGCGCCACAAAGCAGCGCGGAGTGTTCTATGGTCGCATCAAGCCATGACGCTGCTAACGTTCGCTCCTTCGAAAAAAAGAGGACGGGGGTGCCGCTGGATAATAGATCTTGTTTGACTGTCTTGAGGACCGCGAATGCGTCCGTGGTATCGTCGTAAACATTGCAGATGATCAGGTCGATCTCCTTTTCGTGCAGGACCTCCATAGCGTCTGTTAGGTCATGGACGAAGTAGAGCTTATGGTACTCCTGAAGGCTGTTTCGCAACGGGGTGAAGCGTCCACCAGTCCCTCGAAAGATTAATATCTGTGCCATAACGCCTCGGATTGGGACCAAAAATGGAGTGTTTGGATTCCTTAACGCTATTACACATCCATAGCCAAAATAAAACATCAGCTGAGAGGATAATCTTCGTCCTTTATTCTCTCTAATCACATTAAGCAGCGGATGCTCTTGCCGATTCGACCGCTGCTCATTGCTTAATGTTTGCAATCACCCGCTTGCCCTTCTTCCGGTGAGCAGATTAAATACAAACACAATCAGCGCCAACACAAGAAGTGTGTGGATTAAGGAGCCGCCGATATGTGCTACCAGTCCAATTATCCAGAAAAGGATCAGCAGCGATATCAATGTGTAAATCATAAAAGTGTCCTCTGTGCGATATGTGAAGGACCATTTGTCCTTGGTGCTATTGACTAAGCATGCCGACCCCTAAAGCCTCGCGAACAAAGCGACAGCAAGAAGACGAGTATTGCTGAGCCAAGAATGCAAGGAACTAGCGCAACACCGGCGAGGTCCGGTCCGAAATGACCAATCAAACTGCCGCCAACCCAGGCACCAATGATGCCGACGATAGCTGATGTCAGAAAGCCGCCAGGAACAGAATTAGGCACCAGGCGCTCCGCTAGGAAAGCGCAGACAGATGCGACTATCAGAAACAGGATGAAACTAATTATGCCCATGATTAAACTCCGATTGTCTGTGTTCTTCTTGCTTTGCCGTGTTCAATTAATTGCTCGCAGGACCGGTGCTGCTCGCGGTAAAAATCATCCCTGATCCCTCTCACTGGAGAACCTGCGTCATGGTGTCTACTTTGTCATTTCTCTGCACGATCCGAATCATCACTTCGGATAATCTGCGATTGCTCTAGGGAGGTATTAGTGCGTTTGTTGATAAATGTCATTCTGTTCGCATATAGACCGGTCACGCTGAACTTGCTGGCAACTTTGCTCAAGCAAACTTACTCATCAAGAAGATCAAGTTCTTCTACGCGACCAAAGACATGTCTTGCGGCATTCCGTATAGCAACGGCTGGCCTGATTCGATGGTTGGCTAAGCCTTTCAATTTCATATGAATTTTATGCCCGAGATGATATCAATTGTTTGGTCTAAAGCGACGGAGAGTCGGCACGACCGATCTGGCCACTTGAAGCGGAAGTAGCGAGCTGCATCGCCGTAAAGTTCGCTAAGTAAGAAAGCGTTTCTAAGCTCGAGGGGTTTGACCAATGTCACAAGTATCCTCTTACTATCGGAAATCTCCGGGACCAATTAACGCTCGATCTGAAGTTCCTGGGGGCGTTAACTTTCGCTGGCTGGTTGAATTCTCTTTAGCGATGGTGGCGCTGCTTATTGCCGCAGTTGTATCTCTTACTAGTCTTCCCGCTCACTCTCAAGATTCTTCTGTACATATCGGCTCTGATGCAAACAGTCGTACCGCTACGGGAAGCTTCTTCGAGTGAGCCTCAGTTCTCTATCCTGGAAAGCCAGTTCCGCGCAAGCTAACTTTGCCTTGCCTAAACGGGAATAGTCGCAGGCAGGGGCTGTTTGTCTTTTACAGCGTCGGAGACAGCAGCATCTATGAACTGTGTGACATCGTATGCAGCGCAGTCGGTAAGCCCTACGGACAGGTGGTGAAAGAATTTACCGCAAGGTAAAACGGGATCACTGTTGGCTGGCTGCTGAGTCCACTGCTTTGGCTGGTTCCTGGGAGAATTTGGCCCGTACTCGTTACAGTGCCAGTGATTCAATCGACTGGACCGCGAAATCCATCGCGGCATTTACATCAGTGAAGATTCGCAGGCAGTGTTTTTCGAGTGCATCTCGTTTCTCAGTTTCTCTGGTAATGCCCAGTGGTCTAACTTCGATTGAGAAGCCTAGTTGGTTCAGTCTTTCCGCTGACGCAATCATCGGCAATATGCCAGAGATTGTGTCTTCGAAAACGTAAACTATCACTTTTGATTTGATTATCGAGCCTAAAGACGAGTCTGCTGGAGTTTTATCTAGCTTGTCGATTGCATAAGCTTCTCGAATTGTATCTGCGGTTGTGCGGCCCTTGCTACAGGAAATTAGAGCCGCGATTGCTTGAGTAGTATTTGGTTTGGTCAAGTCTTCAGTACGTTCATTCTTTTGCTTTGCCAACCATTCCATCATTCCCATACCGACAAGTGGAAAGCACGTCATATTTGCGCTCTCGAGTGCTAGCTCGGCTTCCGGAGAATAGCCTTTGGTGGTGCCTGATGCATCCTTCGGTGGATGGCTGGGGCGGGCTGTGTATACTCCGACGCGGAAAGTTGATGGATGCGAATTGGTCAGTTCGTGCAGCTTCCGAACCGAACTCTCGCTCAGCAACACTTCATCTTTGAGCTTTAGCAGCGACTCCCCATCGTACTTACTTTCGAGTTCGTAGGTCGCTGTGAACTCTTTAGAGCCAAGTATCACATTCTGGAATAACCTGGTGCCGTAGCTCTCGTATGGATTGCGTGTACCGCAAAGAAAAGCTTTGAGCAATGTTCGCCACATAGCTACCTGTTCGTTGTCGAAAGAATTCTTGAGGTCTTCTGTCAATAATTCCAATATGATATCCGGTGGGTGAGCACCGGGACTTTTGGCTAAAATACCTGCGATTCGTGCGATGGATGGCTTTGATGCGACTGGTTTTGTGCCCGCTAGACATTCCAACTTCTTCTCTAGGCTGGTCTCCGGTAGAGCTATCTTGGCACATTGCTTCGACTGCGCGATGGATGTTAGGACTGACGCAAAAATTATATTTGTCATGTCCCAGACGTCATGCACACCCACTGACTCGAGTTGAGATATCTCTGCTTCAGTCGGTAGAAGATCGTCGATACTCGACAAGCCAATGCGCTGGCACAGCAGTTCCAGAGTCTTTGTCACGCCGGCTCGGTACGCGAGCGGATTTACTATCACTCCGTCTACGTCGAATAGAAAAAGGTCATTTCTTGCATTTTTGGCGAGCGTGCCCCGATGGATAGCTACTTGAACATAATGGAGGAAAAGATGTTCTGATGCGCCTCAGTCGAAAATTTCATCGATCAGATCGGCGAGCGAGTTTGAACCCGATCGCGATTCACATCCTAGCTCCATAGCCATCGACAACGCCAGGAGCTTGATCGGCAGAGTATAGCGCTCAGCTAAGGTTCCGCCCGGCGCAAACGGAGCAAATAGATTGACTGTCAGGAAAGGGCAACAGAATAGCGCACACCGTAAGTAGTGTCGCCAATTCTCCTGCAACAGCTTTTGTTCATCGAGCCTTTTGATCAATGGCTTAACTACATCTGCTATTTTGATGCGAAGGAGCTGAATGCGTAGTTTGCTGGGGCAGAAATCGTGTTCGATGGCGATGCGATTTTCGCTCAGTGTGTACGTCAGTTTGAACTCGCCAGCCACTTGTTCCGGGAAGTACATCCAGCGAGCGAAGTGGTTGTGGAAGATAGTTTTAGTTATATCCAAAATCGGGTTATGTTCTCCTGCAAATGCGGGATCAAACATCACCAACCTATTTTTGGAAGGCGGCCCGGCATCATCAGTCACGGAGCCTTTCGATGGAAGCGGCTCGCCAGTATTCAGATCCATGTTAACGAAGATGTTGCCGTTATGTGCGTCGCCATGCCCAATCGAGGCGGGACCTTCTTTCGGCTTGAGCAAATCTCTGGCTAGTTCGACAGTCTCACTCAATGTAGCGCCGTAATCGGCACCATTTATTGTCCAGTGTAAAGACGATAGTTCTTCAAACGAAACTGCTTTCTGGTCCAACGTTATGCTTTTGTTTCGATAGAATAATCCGAGCCGTCCGTCTTCAGCCAGTCGGTTTGAGAAAAGCTGATGGATCGGAGCTTTAGCCTGATCGCCTGCGGATATGGACCTGAGTGTGCTGTGCAGTATTTGGCTGACTATCTTATCGAGCTCGATTTGCGCCTGGATCAGATGTGCTGCTTTTGGTGACTGTGGATTCTCACGCTGCCAGTCCTCTTCAGCTTTCAATTCATCGAAGAGTGTGGTCATCGAGAGAATTTCGTAAAAGGCGATCTGTTGCCCTGGTCGCTGTTTTATCCTTCTCGCCGAAACCACCGGATAACCCGCTTGCGCGAGAATCGATGCGTTGTAATACTCGGAGACTTTCTCGTTCTCTTCCACATGAGATTTGAAAAAGTACTTTTCGTTGTTGCTGAAAGTGACGAATCCATTTATCGAATTGAGTGATTCCGGTTTGGGTTTCAATTCGACTTGTGCTATCGTTGAGTCTTCGGTTTGCTGCAGAAACTCAAGCAGTTGTCGCTCAGCCAGCGGTTTGTCGCTGAACTGCAGCTTTTGAATTTGTAGAAGGGGCAAGACCTTAGACACGCTGAGCCTCGAATCTTATTTCGACGCTTCGTTTATGCGCATCCAGCCCTTCAACATCAGCGATAGCCTGGACGATTGGTTTCAAGCGTTCGAGACCAGCCTTGCTTAAAGTGGAGTGTTGAACTCGCTTCATGAACGTCCAAACTCCTACCGGCGAAGTTTGTCTTGCCCAACCGCATGACGGCAGCACGTGGTTGATACCGGTGGCATAATCTCCCGTGGCGACTGGATTGTAATACCCCAGGAATGCCGATCCCGCATTCTCAATATCTTGATATGTCGCATCAGGGTCTTCGGTCAGTATCTCCAGGTGCTCCGGTGCGTAGTCGTTTGTGAAAGCTATCGCCTCTTTCATTGAGGACGTGACGATGATCGCGCTGTATGTAGAGAGCGCAGTAGCGATGTAATCTTTTCGTGAGAGTTCGTTGAACTGTCGCTCTATCTCAACTTTAGCCAGTTCTGCAAGTTCTAAGCTGTCGGTGACAAGTAACCCAGCCGAGTCCGGACCGTGCTCCGCTCGGGCGAGAACATCGGCCGCGCAATAGCTTGCTTTGGTCTTCAAATCCATATGTGGTGGCGTACTGCCGTCTGCCAATATTATGGCTTCGCTTGGACCAGCGGGCATGTCGATGGCTACTTTTGCCTGGCAGATGATTTTTGCAGCTGTAACGTACGGGTTTCCTGGACCGGCAATCAGTTCCACTGGCGCGATGGTCTCTGTTCCGTATGCCATCGCGGCGATTGCCTGTGCGCCGCCAACACGATAAATTTCCGTCAAACCGCATTCATTTGCGGCGATTAAGACCTCGTATCCTTTGCCTCTAGGGGAGATGCAGGATACGATGCGAGGGCATCCGGCAGTTCGAGCCGCAACCGCCAGGATTTGTTGCACGGTTGGAAATGGATTTTTACCGCCTGGTACATAAAGACCTACCTTACTGATTGGTGTCCATTTCTCACCAACCACGATACCGTTCTCGAGTTCTTGCTCCCAGGCAGGGATTCGTGCCTTCTGTAGTTCATGAAAACGTTTCGAGAGAGATATCTGCTCCTTGATGCTTTTCTTAATCTCTTCGCTTGTGTTGGCATAGGCTTCTTCGATATCTGCTTTGGTCACTTTGAGTCGTGAAATATCATAATCAGGGTCGTCCCACTGGCGCGTGAACTTGACCAGCGCTTGATCTCCTTCCTTCCTGACTGTCGCAATGATCTCTTCTACTTTTGGTTTGATTTTATCGATGTCTTCGTTCGCTCTGGACATCAATTTAGCCAGATCAGATTTTGCGATAGTGTTCAGTTTGTGAATGGCGATCATTTACTTGCGTACTCCGATTTTTGGCTGATTTAGATTTTTATTTAGAGGAACGGTCCATTGAAAAACTTGTCGCGAACAGACTGCTCAGACTCGAGCCTGTTCAGTGTTTTGCCTGCCAATATTTTTCGATGCGGTCGAAGGCTTCATCGAGTTCTTCCTCGGTTCCACCAAACGACAGTCTTATATGGCCTTCTCCTGTGGGACCGAAAGCGCTTCCAGGAATTGTGATTACTTTAGCCTCGTGCAAAAGCTTTAGTGCGAAGTCGATTGACGAATCTTTACAAGCAGTTTGGCAAAAACAAAATAACCTCCATCAGGTTTGATGTACGAAAACAGACGATCGAGGCGGTCGAGCCTCTCGCAAATTTGATCTCGTCTTGCCCTCAGTGCTGCGACTAATTCATTGATGCTGCGGTCCCCTGGCCCATCGACGCCATTCGTGGCTCGCAGCGCTGATAACGCTGCGTATTGAGATATCGTCGGCGCGCAAATGGCGAATGCATCGTGCACTTTTAGCGCTTGATTGACGATGCGTTCAGGCGCGTACATAAATCCGATTCTCCAGCCTGTCATGCAATAACGCTTGGAGAAACTGCAAGCGCAAAGAATATTCTCTTTCAGCTCCGGCATGGCGATCGGGCTAAAGTGCGGCTTTCCGTCGTATACGAGAAAGTCGTATGCCTCATCCATGACCAGGAATAAATCGTATTCTAGAACTATTTTTGCGACCTCTTTCAGTTCGCTTTCGGTAAATACTGTACCGGTAGGATTGACCGGATTGCATAAGACAATTGCTTTAGTCTTGCTGGTCACAGCTTTGCGAATTCCGTCGATATCGAGCCTCCAGCCCTTATCTTCGATCAAAGGCACGAACTTTGGCTCGCCCTCGGCAAACATTACCTGTTCGATGTGTGAGGAATAAGTCGGGGATGGCAGAATTACTTCATCGCCTCGGTCTACGATTGTTGTTATGCCTGTGGCGAGCGCTTCCATTCCTCCGCAAGTGACGAAGATCTCTTTGTGCGGATCTATGTTCTTGACGCCCTTTGTTCTTTGCAGATCTGCGCCGATAGCCTCGATAAGCTCATGGACACCGGGCTGAATCGAATATTTCCCGATCGCTCCATTACTGCGTAACTGTTCGATAATCGCTTCTCTTATAAACTCCGGCGTGTTCAAAGATGGTATCCCCTGTCCCAGAGAAACACACCCGCCTACTTTTTCGCGAGAATCGGCATCTGCTTGATTGCCGATACCGTGATCTGCGCCACGCGCTTAGCGATGTCTGAGGTGTCTTCTTGTTTGCCGTCAGTTTGGAATACCGATCTGCTTTGTGCGGGACTTGCCATGTACTCTGTTACCTCAAATCCATGTAGTTTGGTGGGCGGTGATCTAGTCGCTGAATTTGTTCAACGTGAATTCGTGAATTACTTGCTGCGCCCTGCTAGTTCAGATTGTATTTCGCTCCATTCAATACCTTCGTCTACCGCCAGAAGGCTAGCAAAATAGATCAGGTCGGCGATCTCCCAGCGCAAATTGTCTTGGTCCGTGTAAGTGACGACCTCATGAGCTTCTTCGACGATTTTTTTCATCAGCTTTCGTCTATCTTTGAACATTTTCGCGGAGAAGGAACCTTCAGGAAGCTCTTCTTTGCGACTCTTCAAGAGTTCGAAAAGTACGGGAAGCGAGAATTCTCGACCGGACGTCGCCTGTCCGAAACAGCTATAAGTTCCGTTGTGGCAGGCACCCTGTTCTTGAGCGACGGTGAAGAGGAGAGTGTCTCTGTCGCAGTCAACCCTACAAGAAATCAGCTTTTGCGTGCTACCGGAAGTAGCGCCCTTCTCCCAGAGTTCCTGGCGTGATCGGCTGTAGTAAATACCTTTTCCTTCGGTGAGCGCCTTTCGCAGAGATTCCGGAGAGCTGTAAGCGAGCATCAAAGTCTGTCCTTGCTCGTCCTTTACGATGGTTGGCACCAAATTGCTCTTCTCGAAATTGATACTGCCCACGACCGCATCGACCGGGTTGACTTTGCCCGTATACAGCGCCATGCCAACTTGAACGTCTAATCCCATCTGTGATATGGCAACGATTTCTTCGGTGGTGGCTATGCCACCGGCAACAGTGACAGGGCGTTGCACTTTCTCCTTGATTCCAGCTACCCGTTCCCTGGGCATGCCACCAAGTCCGCCTTCGTGTTCCACAAATGTGATGAGGAAACTTCCGCAATAGGGAGATAAACGTGCTGCTCTGTCCCAGATGTTTTCGCCCGTTGATTCCTGCCAGCCGTGATCTACGATTTCTTCGTTGCGGTGGTCTAGTGCCACCATCACTCGTTCATGGGGAAATTGACTTAATATCTCAGGTCTCGCCATGGTGCCGAAGATCAGCGCGCGAGCGCCAGCCTTGAGAAGTTCTCGCCCTGTTGCGACATCGCGGATGCCACCACCGACGCGAGCATCGGCAACTTTGCAGATCTTCTTGAGCAACTCTCGATTGTCGCCCTTTCCCATCGCTGCATCCAAATCGATTACTGCAATTTCGCCGTAGCGGTTGAATTCACGGGCCAGATCCACAGGGTCGCGATCGCTCTGCAGCACGAAGTCTTTTCCTTGACGCAGCTGAACAGCTTTTCCGTTCATCAAATCGATGCTTGCCACTAACATATTCTTACCGTTACTCCTGCTTTGTTCAGCTCTGTTTTAATGCCTTCGACCGTCCAGGTGCCATCGTGAAAGATGCTTGCGGCAAGTGCTGCGTCGGCCTTGCCTGCTTCGAATACTTCCACGAAACTGGCGGCGTCGCGCGCTCCACCTGATGCTATTACCGGCACCGGCAGCCGTTGCGCGAACTCCCTGACCATGGTGATATCGAATCCATCAAGCGTTCCGTCTTTGTCCCAAGAGGTCAGCAAAATTTCGCCAGCGCCTCGTTCAACGCATTCGAGCGCCCACTCCATGGCGTCGCGACCGGTATTAACGGTGCCGCCTTTGATCAGCACTTCCCAGCCAGTCGAACCGGGCGCACCCCTATTTTTCTTAGCTCTCGCGTCGATAGCCACCACACAGCATTGTGAGCCACACACTGAGGCGATTTCGCCAATCAGCTCAGGACGATTTACGGCTGACGAGTTGATCGTTACTTTGTCCGCGCCCTTTGAAAGAAGTCGTTTCACATCATCGAGCGAGGAGATGCCACCACCAACGGTGAATGGTATAGAGAGGTTGTCCGCTACTCGTGCCACTAGATCTATCAGTGTTGCTCTGTTATCTCGTGACGCGGAGATATCCAGAAATGTAATCTCATCGGCGCCTTGTTCTTGATAGCGCAGAGCCAGCTCGACTGGGTCACCGATTTTTCTCAGGTTACCGAAGTTTATGCCCTTTACTGTTACGCCATTGTCGACGTCCAGGCATGGAATTATTCTTTTGCAGAGTCCTTGCGACATCAACTTGTGCTCCGCTTCAAGTTCAGCTTATTTCTAAACAACACTGGCGTACCACCTTTGAATCATCTGTTGTCCAAACGGTCCGCTCTTCTCCGGATGGAACTGAAATGCCGTAATCGAATCTGTCTTGATTGCGGCGCAGAATGAACCACCGTACTCCGAGCTGTAGAGCACCACTTTTTCGTCATTGGGTTTTGGGTAATAGCTGTTCACGAAATAGACGTAACCCGAATCCCACGATGCTTGCTTCGCATCTATCTTGTTCCAACCGATTTGCGGAACCTTTGGTGCATCGAACCTGATTACTTTGCCCGGCACCAGTCCAAGTCCTGGCACATCAGGAGATTCAGTGCTCGAATCAAACAAGATCTGCATTCCGACGCAAATTCCCAGGTAGGGCGTTCCACCGCGCACCAATCTTGTCACGGGCTCGTCGAGCTTAGTAGCACGAAGATGTTGCATGACCGAACCGAACGCGCCGACTCCAGGGAGTATCAATGGTCTAGAGCCGTCCGGCGGGTTGTCGGGACCGACGTCTCGATAGGGGATCTCCAGGCGATGCAAGCAACGGCGGATACTTCCGATATTTCCGCCGCCGATGTCGACGAGGTCTACTTCGCTACTCAACGCCCTTACTCCGATTGCGTGACGATTTTTTCCAGCTTATATTCGAGAATGTCGCGTCCGCCCAGGGCGACAATTCGCGGAATCAAATCTTTCACTTCGCGGGACGGCACAGCGATCTTAATTGCGTAGCCATCGCCGTTATAGAGTTCGGAAATAGTTGGTGCTCGCATGCACGGTAGTTCTGCGACCAGTCGTTGGAAATCCGCTTTGGACACGTTCATTTCGAGAAGTACCTTCTCCTTTGCGGAGATAGCACTCTTCATGAGCATGACCAACTCTTCTAATTGCCGCCGTTTCTCTTTATTTTCAAACGCGGCCTTATTGCAGAAGAAGCGAGTGGTAGAGCGCATAATTACGTCCACCTCAACTAGCCGATTGGCTCGCAGCGTGGTGCCTGTGGCAGTATTGTATCATGGGCCACACGCGCGGCTATGTCCGGCATTGATCTTGTGACACTGGCGGCTATGCTAGGGCATTCCAGAATCCAGATGGTTCTCCGCTATGCCCATCCCACCAAGAGCACCGGTCAAAGGCAATGGAGCAGCTTGAGCGCTTCAATGCGGCTCAACCGATCGCAGCATTCGAGAGAGACCGACGGAAATGGCGAATAAGGGACGGAAATGAGGGTCAAAAATGCGAAGGTCGCCCACCAAAGTCCCCGCAGTGGCGTAATAGGCCTTGACGTATAAATTCTTTAAGTTGTTGAAAGGATTGGAGGCGCGGGCCGGGATCGAACCGGCGCATAAAGGTTTTGCAGACCTCTCCCTTACCACTTGGGTACCGCGCCTTGGCAGGGCTGCCTTGATTAGATTGATTCGCCCCATACCGCCGTAGCCAACCCGGCTGGCACCGGAGGGCGGATTGGAGCGGGAGACGAGATTTGAACTCGCGACCCTCGCCTTGGCAAGGCGATGCTCTACCACTGAGCTACTCCCGCTTACTGCAATCTCGAGTATACCGGGCGGCCCAAAGCAGGTCAAACCGGCCGGCGCGGCTTGCGGCCGTTTGCCGCCGGTACGCTGCCGATTGGCCCGCGAACCCTTCTCTTCCCGCACAATCTCGCCGTCGCGCATGTATAGGATGCGGCTGGCGATCGACGCCGCCTCGGGATTGTGGGTAATCATCAGCGTGGTCTGGCCCAGTTCGCGGTTTGAGCGCAGCAGCATCTGCAGCACCGCCTCGGAGTTTTTGGTATCCAGGTTGCCGGTGGGCTCGTCGGCCAGCACGATGGCCGGCCGCGTAATCAGCGCGCGCGCAATCGCCACCCGCTGCTGCTCGCCGCCGCTCAACTCCGAGGGCCGGTGCTTCAGCCGCCCCTGAATCGAAAGCAGATCGCTCAGATGGTCCAGATAGTTCAGGTCCAGCGGTTCCTTGCGCCCGCTGACGGCGTAAGCGATCTCGATATTGCCCATGGCCGAGAGCGTGGGCAGCAGGTTGAACTTCTGGAAGACGAAGCCGATGCGATGTTTGCGCAACCGCGTCCGCTCGCCGTCGTTGAGCGTGGCAAAGTCAACGCCGTCAATGACCACCCGCCCCTGGGTCGCCTGGGTAAGCCCGCCCAGCAGGTAAAACAGCGTGGATTTGCCCGAGCCGGAAGGGCCCGACAATGGCCACAAACTCCCCGCGGCTCCACGGCCAGCGAAACTCCGTGCACCGCGGTGACCTGGATTCTGCCCGCCGCGTAAACCTTGGTCAGGTTCTCGGCAAGAATGATCGGCGAAGATGTTTCGGGCTGCACATTTCCCATTGTAAATGCGGCGTCTGCCGCGGCCGTTCCACTTAGAATGAGTCGCATGAACAGACGTCACAGATCGTCGAAGTCAGGATTCCCCTCGAATGACCGTTGAACTGAAGTCTCACTTGTCTACCTCCCTTGAAACCGCCGCCGCCCAGGCCGGCCTGATCTTGCTCTCCGCCACCCAGGGCAGCGACTTCCACGGCCAGCCCACGGCCGTTTTCGAGCTTGGCCTTCCCGGCGTCGAGGCGGCCGGCCGCACGCTTCAGACTGGAGCTGAGCGAGGCCTTCGACTTTGATAAGCCGGAGCTGCTGCCCAGCCATGACGGCCCACCTCGCCGGCGAAGCCAAGCGGCTGCGCAATCCGCGCCCCGAGTGCTACGTCACCCTCGGCGGGCTGCCGCTGGCCTTCGGCCAGTTTCAGTGGCCCTTCCACCGGTCGACCTCCGGCGCGGACACCTATATCGTTCACGGCGAGATGCACCTCGCCGACGGCGGCGCGCACAACCTGCACGCCAAGGTGGCTGCCTCGGTCACCCTCACCTTTGCCGAGATTGTGCCCGCCATGGAGCAGCCCTACGCGGAGACCTTTGTCTACAACGCGGTGCGCAAGACCGTCGACCTGGGCCAGCTTGAGTTCCTCAAGTCCGGCAACCGCCAGCCCGTGCCCGTAACCACGCGCTACTACAGCCGCTGGCAAAAGAAGTTTCTCTTCACAGAGACCAACGACGCCGAGCGCCTGGAATACCTGCTGCGCAAGATCTATTGGCTCAGCGGCGTGCTGGGCGAGAGCAAGCCGGTTTGGATTGCCGACCCGAGGGACGCGCAGTACCTGAACACTACCGAGGCTGACCTGCTGCGCATGGCTGGAGATAAGGCCGGCGAGGGATTGCTCGAGCTGGACGGAGAGTTTGCCGCCGCTACACCTGAGCTGATGGCCCGCGCACCGGAGTACCAGGCCAAGCTCGAAGCCGCGCTGAACTTTACCAAGCCACAGTTCAACGAGTCGATGCGGTCCGGGCATGCGAATATGTAGAGTCGATACGAATGGCGAGTCAGTTCCTAGCAGCAAATTCTGCTAATGGATCTTTCATAGATTTTCTAACGCCATCCGCATTTCCAGAGGAGGAGACACTTCGCGGAGCGAACGCTTTTAGCCGCAGGGTCACAGGTTCCAAATGGCTGGGCTGAGATCGTGACCTTATCCGCTGATTGCTCCACCCGAGGGTAAGAGCTGTCTATAGTCTCAGAGCAGGTGATAGATGGCCCCAGTTCAAATCTGTAGATCACGTGAAACTGTTTTGTCCCGTCGTCACAATCTTTACATTCGAAATGGGTCTGTTTGGCACTGTCTACCGCAGCCTGTCTGAGCATCGGAGGCCCGTTCAAGACTGCCGCTGATTCAATGCTGCCATCGCCTTTAAGCGCGATTATTAAATCGACATCTCCAGAGACATGCGCCATTAGCGCAATTGGAGGATAGGACGGTGGCGGCAATTTCGTAATCCTAAACCCGAGCTGCGTTGTGCCTTCGGAAGCTTGATTCTGGGCCAAGGCACCGCACGAAAGTGCGATTGCTAGGAAATATGTCACAGATCGGAGCATGTTCGCGAGTATAGACGCTGCTGACGTGGTAGCCAAGCCAAGCATAGATCAGGAGGGTTTAGGCTCAGGCACTGTCTCGATCCGTCACTTCCCGTTCAGACCGACCCTCCGCAGCCGGAGCAGAACCTCGACCCCGTCAGATTGGTCTGCCCGCAGCGTGCACAGGCCAGCAGCGTATCCGGCTGCGCTGCGGGAGGCATGTTCACCGTCACATTGAACGGATAGCACCACCCTGGCATCGCAATGCCCAGCGTCGCCGCAATCCCAGCCGCCTGAATGGCGTTGAACTCGCGCACGCGGGCGGGCATGAAGAAGCACTCGATGAAGCCCAGTACCCAGGGAAACGGCGTCCAAAAGAAACACAGGTAGAGGATGCCCAGCCCATAGCGCCGCAGATAGAAGTGGTGAACGCCAAAGCCGCCAAGGAAGAGCGCCAGCAGGATGCCCACTACCTCGTCGCGGCGCGCCATCTCATATTGCTGGTAAAAGATTGCTTGCGGGTTGGGATAAGGTTGGGTGCTCATGGCTTGCTTCTCCTTGCTTCGTTCTGAATTCTACATACGCACCCGGCGCGACCGAGGTTCCACCGCAAATTTCGTCCCACAAATGTTGGTTGCCCCATATCTGGCGCAGCACCATCGCGCCAGATGTGGGATCCCCGAACCCCAATTCCCGCACCACCGCAGCATCCAATCGATAAATTTCGTCCCACAAATGTTGGTTGCCCCATATCTGGCGCAGCACCATCGCGCCAGATGTGGGATACCCCCGACCCCAATTCCCGCACCACCGCAGCATCCAATCGATAAATTTCGTCACACAAATGTTGGTTGCCCCATATCTGGCGCAGCACCATCGCGCCAGATGTGGGATCCCCCGAACCCCAATTCCCGCACCACCGCGCACCACCGCAGCATCCAATCAACTATGAACGCACAAATCCCCTCCGCATCCGCCAGCGGAACTTTTCTTATTGGCGACGATCTCCCTGTTCATCGACTCGGTTACGGAACCATGCGCCTGGTGGGCGAAGGCGCTTGGGGCGAACCTGCCGACGCAGACGAAGCTAAGCGCGTGTTGCGCAGAGCCGTTGAGTTGGGAATTACGCTGATCGACACTGCTGATGCTTACGGACCGGAGATTGCCGAGCGGTTGATTGGCGAGGCGCTTTACCCTTATGCGCCGGGTTTGGTGATCGCAACCAAAGGCGGCATCACGCGGCAGGGACCGGCGAAGACGGAATATGTGGGCCGCGCGGGATACCTGATTCAATGCGTGGAGATGAGCTTGCGGCGGCTGAAGCTCGACCGCATCGATCTCTACCAGCTTCACCGCATTGACCCGCGAACGCCGCTTGAAGAGTCGCTTGGAGCGCTGAAGCAGATGCAGGAGCAGGGAAAGATTCGGCACATTGGCTTGAGCGAGGTTACGCCGGAGGAGATTGAGGAAGCGGGAAAGATTGTGAAGATCGTCACTGTGCAGAATCGATATAGCCTGGGCGATCGGCGGCATGAGAAGACGCTCGCGTTCTGCGAGCAGCATGGCATCGGGTTTATGCCGTGGTATCCGATTAATGCGGGGAAGCTGCTGAGGGCTGATCATCCTTCGGCGCAGATGCTGGCTAAGATTGCGGAGCGACATTCGGCTACGGTTGCGCAGCTTTCGCTGGCGTGGCTGCTGGAGCGGTCGCCGGTGATGCTGCCGATTCCGGGAACTTCGAAGGTAGCGCATCTGGAGGAGAATGTTGCCGCGGCGGGATTGAAGCTGAGCGCGGAAGAGATGGCGGAATTGGAAGCTGCGACGGGTTCGTGATCGGGGCGAGTTTCGGTTGTCCGCGGGATGACGAAAAGCGACAATACCTTACAGAATCCGACGGGAATTGAGCATTTTTACGCAATTTATTGCATCAATTATTCGGAGCATTAACTATTATTATCAATTACTTACTGGCTAAAATAGGCGAACATAAAAGGAAGTCGACCCCCGGGGGGTGGTTTGCGCCTGTGGGACTGTGGGACTGTGAACGGTGGCCAATGGCCGGTATGTCCACTCTGCTAACTGTTTCAATTGTGCGCCTGCGGAGGGTAATTATCTGCAAAGTGCGGAGCTGAAAAGTTTGTAGTATCTCACCCTTCCTTGAAAAGAATTGGCAGCCGGCTGTAAGGGTATCCCAGGTCTCAAAAGCGAGACCTGGGGCAACCAGCTTAAAAGATTTGGCCGACTGCTTTGAATGGATCCTCGGAACGTGAGTGCGGGAGATTGCGTACCAACGATAAGAAGTTTCCCTATAGAGTGGCGTGTGATCTGGAAGATTATTAAATTCGTCGTGGCGGCAATCGCTTGCCTCGTAGTAGCTGCATTGACGACCGCGCTGCTTTATCGGCTTTATCTGCGGCATAAGGTTGCCGAGGACCGGGCCATTCATTCACCTCAAGGCATCGACAGCCTGGAGTCTGTGCGTATTGGCAGTATTGACCAGTGGATTGAAGTTCGAGGACAAAACGTTAACAATCCGATTCTTTTGTTCATCCATGGCGGGCCGGGCATTGCTTTTATTCCTCTGGCGGGCTCGTTTCAAGGGCCGCTGGAGCAGCACTTTACCGTGGTCGAATGGGATCAACGGGGAGCGGGGAAGACATACGCGTCGAATGACAAAGATTTGCAGCGCAGGACCATGAACGTGCCGCAGATGGAGCAGGACACGCTTGAGGTGGTGAACTATCTTCGCAACCGGTTCAAGAGGGAAAAGATTATTGTTGTGGGGCATTCGTGGGGAAGCGTATTGGGGTTTTGGCTGGCACATGAGCACCCGGATCTTATTTATGCCTATGTGGGCGTGGGGCAGATCGTCAACATGCGCGCGAACGCGGAGGCAGTCTATAAAGATGATTTGCATGAGGCGCGCAGCCTGCATAACGACCTGGCTGTGAAAGAATTGGAGGCTATCGCGCCTTATCCAACTGCAAATGCGGATATGGATAAAATGTTTGTCGCCAATAAGTGGGCAGGGGAGTTACTGGGACCGCCGCGGAGCGGAGCGGATTTCACTGACGTAAAGAGAATTCTGACGGATGTTGTGAGTGCTCCTGAATATACACTTGCGGATGATGTTGGCTTTGTTCGTGGGCAAATGTTTTCAGGGCAGATTTTGTTTCCGCAGTTATCAGCGATCGATCTGACGAAACTCGGACCCGATTTCAGTGTGCCGATTTTCTTCTTTGAAGGCAGACAGGATACGTACTGCCGTCCGACTTTGATTGAGGATTACAGCCAGAGCATCAAGGCTCCCATCAATGAGTTTGTCTGGTTTGATCACTCTAGGCATTTTCCGTTTTACGATGAGGAACAAAAATTCGCTGATGAGTTAGAGCAGCGAGTTTTGCCTTTGGCTGCAAATCGATAAGAGGCGGCTAACTTCTGGTGAAGCTGCAAACTTCAGTCTTTTGGCTGTGATTTGATTAGGGCCGGCTGAATGTTGCTCCCGGCAAACCAAGGCTCACCAACAGAGCAGCATCGACGTTAGCCATGGTTTCGTGAGAAAGTGCACCATAGACTTTTCCAAATCGGCCCTGATCGACTACACGAATTTGATCGCAGAGGATGCAGCTATCCTTGGTAGTGCCTCCATCGCCCATTTTTACCGGTACATAAATCGGGGATGGCGCTTTGATGCGCGCCGCATCTGTGAGGGGCACGATGATTGTGGTGGATGCGAACCGGTTGCCCACATCGTTCTGGACCACCACACAAGGGCGCGACTTACCTTGTTCATGGCCTATGACTGGATCCAGCGAGATTTCAACGACCATTCCTCGAAAGGACTTACCAGCCATCAGAATCCCTCGATATCCACGTGGACAAATTCGTCCATGATTTCCCGGCTCAAGGGAGCATTTGCTGCATAGGCGGCTGCCAGTTCCAATTCAAATTGCTTTGTTTCCATTTTCTCAAGCAACTGCTCGACAGCTCCTCGAATCAATTCGCTGCGATTCTTGTTCATTCTTCGAGCTGCATCTTCTGCGCGCTTCAGCAGGCTCTCAGGAAATTCAACCAGAATGCGCTCTTTCCGTGCACGAATGGTCATGGGCTTTTTGGAAGCAGTGACGGGCATGGAAATCTCCTCGTGTAGGGTGGCTGTACCCATGCAAAGTATTATAGGCCAAATGATATATATTATGTAAAATAAATATATATGCAAGTATATATACTATGCGGAATAATCAAGAAAAGAGCCACAACCTTTTCAGATTGTGGCTCTTAATGATCATCATTCGGCCGAGTTACATTTCTTTGACGCCTTCTACGAATGCTTTTAGCTTGCGGCTGCGCGAGGGGTGACGCAGCTTGCGCAACGCCTTGGCTTCGATTTGGCGGATGCGCTCGCGGGTTACCTGAAAGCTTTGGCCTACTTCTTCGAGGGTGTGCTCGGAGCCGTCTTCGAGGCCGAAGCGCATCTTGATTACGCGCTCTTCGCGCGGGGTGAGGGTGCGGAGAACCTGCGAGGTGTACTCCTTGAGGTTGACGCTGATGACGGCTTCGCTGGGCGAGACGGCCTGGCGGTCTTCAATGAAGTCGCCGAGGTGCGAGTCTTCCTCTTCGCCGATGGGGGTTTCGAGGGAGATGGGCTCCTGCGCGATTTTGAGCACCTTGCGCACCTTGGCCACGGGAATGTCCATGCGGCGGGCGATCTCTTCGCTGGAGGGCTCGCGGCCCAGCTCCTGGACAAGCTGGCGGCTGGTGCGGATGAGCTTGTTGATGGTTTCGATCATGTGGACCGGGATGCGGATGGTGCGGGCCTGATCGGCAATGGCGCGGGTAATAGCCTGGCGAATCCACCACGTCGCGTAAGTGGAGAACTTATAGCCGCGGCGATATTCGAACTTGTCGACAGCTTTCATGAGGCCGATGTTGCCTTCCTGAATGAGGTCGAGGAACTGAAGGCCGCGGTTGGTGTACTTTTTGGCGATGGATACAACGAGGCGCAGGTTGGCCTCAATGAGCTCGCGCTTGGCCTGCTCGGCGTCCATGTCGCCCTGGATCATTTCGCGCTGGGTGCGCTTGAGCTCGACGATGACTACGCCGGCGTCGCCTTCGATTTTTTCGAGATCGGCGCGGCAGTTTTTCTGCTGGCGGCGGTATTCCTTCTTGAGCTCGTCGCTTTTGCTGGCTTCGTACTTCTGATCGAGCGAGCGGATTTGGCGCTCGAGGGTGCGCATGGTGTCAACGGTCTTGTTGACCTTGTCGAGGAGGCGCTTGCGCTCGAGCGGGGTGTATTTGAGCTCGCGGACAATGCGCGAGATGAGGACTTTTTCGCGGGCCGCGAGCCAGCGGACGCGGCGCTGTTCGCGGACTTTGGCCTTGGTAGCGGGTGCTGCGCCGGCCAGCTTTTCTTCAAGCTGCGCAACCTTCTTCTGGTGCTTTACGAGCGCGTCAATGCGGGCCACTGTGGCCTTGACGCGGGTCAGCACTACCTCTTCAGTGAGCTCTTCCTCGTCAAAGATCACCACTTCCTTTACGTTGCGCACGCCGCGCTTCAGGTCTTCGCCCAGGGCGGCAATTTCGCGAATCACAATGGGCGAGCGGGAGATGGCCTTGAGCACGCGCAGCTGGCCGCGCTCAATGCGCTTGGCAATTTCAACTTCGCCTTCGCGGGTGAGCAGGGGCACGGTGCCCATTTCGCGCAGGTACATGCGCACCGGATCGTTGGTTTTTTCCAGTGTTCCAGGCGTCAGGTCAAGCTCGACGTCCTCGCCTTCTTCCGCTTCAAAATCTTTGTCGCCGGGGAATTTGGGGGCGTCAAGCAGGTCGATGCCCTGGGTGCCGATGGTGGTAATCAGGTCGTCCAGGTCGTCGGGCGAAGTGCTGATCTCTTCCGGCAAAATATCGTTAACCTCGCCGTAAGTCAGGTAGCCCTTCTCCTTGCCCACTTCCACCAAGCCCTCAACTTCGTGTTCAAATTTGTCGTCAATCGCCAAAATGTTCCTACTCTCTAAACGCAATTCTGTTTTCAGCGCCGCGGTGCGCCGTGCGAAGCCCGGTGCAGTGCGCAAAAAAATTTTGATTCCCTTGTGGAAATCCAAATTCTCCGCACATGCGGACGCAGACTCGCGGTTACCCGCAAAAAATCAAGCGGTCTAAGGGGTGTGCTCGGAACAGGATGACTGCGCTTCAGGTTTCGCCTGGATCGCCCGCGAGCCGAAGCTCATGGTTGGGGCAGAGTGGCGCGCATCCTCACAGAGATCAATAGATTACCACAGTGTGCCTGGGTTTTCCTAACGAAAAATCCGGGCCGGGGCAGGATCCTGACGGGCTGCCTCGCAACCGGGCCGGGCAGTTTTGCATTTCGCCCGCTCCGTCTCCTGATTTATTAGACGCGGAATGGGCGGTTTGGACGCATAAATGGTGCGGTTTATGGGGGGTTGAGGCCATTGTTCCGGTGAATCAGGCAATCAGCCGTTTTGCCCGGCGATCCTGAAGCGTTCGAGTTGCTTGATCGGCATCCATAAGCTCTCCCCGCTCGGCCTGCGCAAAACCTTCCTCGATCTGGGCGGCAATTGCCTCACGGTCGGGTGTGAGATTCAGGGTCGTCAAGTGACTCTCGAAAGATTGCCGTGGGACCAGGGAGGGGCGTATCAGAAATGGAGCAATCCAACACAGAAACGGCAAAATCAGAAATGTGAAGGGCAAACAGAGCAGATAAAAATACGACGGAATGTCCATAAAACAAGATCGTGGGCCACGCATCGTTGCTACCCACGCAAGTGCATATCCCAACAAAACACCCAACAGAACAACCAGTTGCGCGTACAACGGTGATACTTTCAGCTTTGCGCCGCAATGGGGACACGGGAAATCAAGAGTGAAAACATTTCGGGTCACCTTAATGGGATCGGAGCATATGGGACACGGCGTCGATTTGCAGTCGAACATCTGTCTTGCCACTCCTATGGTCAGGATTATAGCGGTTCCCGATGCTGATGCAACTGCCTGAGGGAGCGGTCCAGATCGAGCTTTTGCTGGGTCAGGAGGGCCAGCTCGGCGTGATCGCCGCGGCGCTCGGCTTCAGCGATGAGGGCGCGGAGGTCGCGCAGACGGCGCTCGATGGCGCGCTCCTGGATCTCCTGGATGGCGCTGAGGACTTCGTTGTCCTCGGGCGGTTTGGTTTCGGCCAGCAGGGCCTCGGCCAGCAAAGCTTTCTGGGCCGGGTCGTCGACTACGTCCATGGGGTCGTTGGCCTGGCGGTGGGTGAGGGCCTGCATGGCCGGGAATGTTCCGAGGTGCTCAAACCATACGGGCTGCTGGTCGATGGCGTCGGCTGCCAGGCGGCGTGCGGGCTCGTTTTCCGGGTCAGTGATGGCGAGGGCGCGGAGGAGCACGCGCTCCACTTCACTGAGAGCGGTTGCCCGAGTTTCGATGCGGTCGCGACGGCGGAGGGCGGCCTGGCGGAGCTCTTCGCGCAAGACGGCGGAGTCGATGCCAAGTTTTTGCGCGGCGTCGGCGGCAAACTGGTCGCGGGCCAGCTTCTCAGGCATGCGGCGGATGTGGGGCAGCAGGAAGTTGAGAGCTTTTACCTTTTGCTCGGCGCTGGCGCCGGGAAAGGCGGTTCGGGCGCGCTCGATGAGGTAGTCGGACTGACGGCGGGAACCGCGCAGGGCGGCCGAGTAAGCCTCGACGCCGCGCTCGCGAATAAAACGGTCGGGGTCGAGGCCGCCGTCGAGGGTGACGATCTTGATGGTGAAACCCTCCTCGGTGAGCAGTGCGATGGACTTCTCCGCCGCATTGCCGCCGGCGGCATCGGGATCGAAGTTGACCACCACCTGCGATGTATGGCGCTTGAGGATGGCCACTTGCTGCTCAGTAAAAGCCGTGCCGCTGGTGGCGATTACGTTGTGAATGCCGCGCAGATAGACCGAGATGCAGTCCATCTGGCCCTCGACAAGCAGGGCGAATTCATGCTGGCGGATGGAGGCTTTGGCCTTGTCGAGGTTGAAGAGCACCAGGCTCTTTGAGTAGAGCGGCGTCTCAGGAGAGTTGATGTATTTTGCGCCCGCCTTGTCGCCGGTTTCGAGCGTCCGCGCGGTGAAGGCAATCACGCGGCCGCTCTCGTTGGCGATGGGAAACATCACCCGCTTGCGGAAGCGATCGTAGATCGGTCCCTGGCTGCCATCGCCTTGTTCCTTTGATGCGAACAGGCCGCTGGCGCGAAGGGTTTCGTTATCGGCCATGTTGCTGAGCCGGTCGCGCAGGGCGTTGAAGCTATCCGGCGCGTAGCCGATGCGGAAGGTCTTGATCCCTTCCGGAGTCAGTCCGCGACCGGCAAGGTACTCGCGCGCGATGGCGCCTTCGGGACCGCGCAACTGCTCCTCGAACCACGCCGTTGCTGTTTCGTGCAGTTCCAGGAGCTTGGCCCGCAGACGTGCTCCGGCGGCTTCCTCCGGCGAAGAGAATTCCCGCTTGGGCAGCGGGATGCCGGACTTTTGCGCGACGATGCGGACCGCCTCAGGGAAGCCTACATTTTCAATTTTGCCGACGAAGCTGAATACGTCGCCTGAGGCCTGGCAGCCGAAACAGTGGTAGAACTGGCGGACTGCGTGGACGGAGAACGACGGCGACTTTTCTTTGTGGAAGGGGCAAAGGCCCTGGTAGTTCTGCGCGCCCGATTTGCGCAGGCGGATGTAGCTCTCGATCACCTTGACGATGTCGGCCTGCTGCTTGACGGTTTGGGCAAAGTCGGACACTGGAAGAATCTGTATTGAGGATAAGGCCGGCAGGCAGGAGGTGGTGTGCATTACCTGGAACGCTGTGCAAACTTACGGCGTGGCTTTTGCGTCTCTACCTGTGAACCGCTACTGCTTTTATACGGCCCTGCGACCCTTTTACGATATTTTCAAAAGTATTAACATATTTGGATGGCCTTCCCAATTAAAGTTTGTGTGGTTTGTTCTGAGGAGTTTGAACTGAGGCCTGATAAGCCCGGGTTTGCCAATCGCTGCCCTGCTTGCAGCGAACCCGAAGCAATAGCCCCCGTCATCGAGCCCAGCGCGAGCGCGTTTGACCGCAAGGCCGAGGCGGAGGCGAACGAGGCGCGCCGAAAGGCGATTCGCGATATGCTCTATCGCAACGAGAGCTGAGAGCTTGTGATGACGGCTTGATCAGATGAAATGCTGGTAGTGAGTCAATCTGAAGAAAACCATCCCTCAGGGGCTGAAGCCCACATTCATTTTGCAGTCTATTACGGCACGGCTGAAGCCGTGCCCTGATACAAAACAGGCATTATCCGTAATCAGTGAAGATTCCACTTCAAACTGACCACTGCCGGGAATGATCGTCGAGTTGACTCAGAGAAGAACCCGACAGTAGACTCAGCCTGCGAGCGCTTGAAGGCTTCCCCCATTGTGACAGCGCGGAGGTTCCCATGAAAGCAAAACCCCTGACCCAGGATGATTTGAAGCGGTATGAGGAAGATGGATACCTGCTGGTGCGCGGAATGTTGAGCGCGGAGGAGGTTGAGCTGCTGGGCCGCACCGCAAGGCAAGATCGCATTCTCGACCAGCATGCGCAGGGGCGCGCCGATGGCGAGGGCGGAACGGTTCGGCTTTCGCTGTGGAACCATCCTACGGACACCATCTATGGCGCCATCGCCCGGGCGGAATCAATGGTTGCGCATGCGGAACAGATTCTTGAAGGCGAGGTTTACCACTATCACTCCAAGATGATTATGAAGGATGCCAAGGTGGGCGGCGCGTGGGCGTGGCACCAGGATTATGGCTACTGGTATCAAAATGGGGTTCTGTTTCCGCTGCTGACCAGCGCGTTTATAGCCGTTGACCCGGCGACGCGGGAGAACGGATGCTTGCAGGTGATTCGCGGCTCGCATAAGGCCGGGCGCGTGGAGCACGTACTGACCGGAGAGCAGGCGGGAGCCGATATGGAGCGCGTGGAAAAACTGCTGGAGCGCCAGGAACTTGTTTACATGGAGATGGAACCGGGCGATACGCTTTTCTTCCACGCCAATTTGCTGCACCGCTCTGACAAGAACAACTCAGACCATCCGCGGTGGTCAATGATTGTCTGTTATAACGCGGCGCGGAATAATCCTTACAAAGAATCGCACCATCCGCGCTACACGCCTTTGACCAAGGTTGCAGACTCGGCCATTCTCGAAGTGGGCGCGCGGCGTTTTGGCGTGGAGAGTGATGACGCGGGATTTTTGGATATCAGTGAAGACAAAAGCGCAGTCAGTTTGAGGAAGTCATGACCGGAGCCGGAACGCACAGCCTCGGCTGTTATATGAATCTTGGTTCGCTTGATGCGGCGGTTCGCACTACGGACGCAGCTTTCAACAAAATTCTCGAAGCCGGTTACGTTGGCGTTCAGTTTGGCGATTTTCCGGCTTTGGAGAGGGTGAAGGCTGCGCAGGCGTTGGGACTTGGCGTTTGCGGCAGCGGAAGAATCAACGCGCCGGCGGAGGCGTTTGCTCTGGCGCAAAAGGGCGCGGAGTACGGTTTTGAGTGCCTGACCGTGCATGTGGGCTGGGGCATGGAAGACGATGCGGAGGTCGATCAATTGGCCTCGGCGGTAATTGAAGCTGCGGAGAAGCATCGCATTCCGCTCTACGTTGAAACGCATCGGGCTACGATTTTGCAGGATATTTGGCGCGCGGTGCAGTTGGTGAAGCGCTTTCCGGAGCTGGAAGTGAATTGCGATTTTTCGCATTGGTATACGGGATTGGAGATGGTTTATGGAGGGGTGGAGAAGAAGATTGAATTCGTGCGCCCGGTGATTGAGCGGATGGGATTTATTCATGCGCGCATTGGAAATCCAGGGTGCATTCAGGTAGATATTGGGGATGGAGATTCGGCGACTCGGCCTTATGTGGGGCATTTTTGCACGGTATGGACGCAGGTGTTTGCGGCTTACCTGAGCAAGCCGGCGACGCATCGCTTCTGCTTTGCTACCGAGCTGCTGGGGCCGGAGATTTATTACGCGCGCACGTTTAATGGGAAAGAAGAAAGCGACCGCTGGGAGCAGGCTCTGGTTCTGGTGAAGCTGGCTAAGGAATGTTTTAGCAAAGCGATGATAGCCATCAGCAATCGATGAATGCTACACTGCGCAAATCCTGGCAAAGAGCCAAATGCAGAAACAAACCCAGAATCACCGTGGTTTGTGCCTCACGCAATGCAAAGGGTAAAAAGCAGGGACGAGGAACTTAACCATGCAAATATGCGATGCTATGAAGTTTCTGCGGGTCGCCGCCGTGCCGGTGATCTCGATCATCATCGGAGTTCCAGCCTTTGTCTCCGCTCAAGCGCAGGCGAAGCCGTCTGCGGCCCCAGCCGCGCCGCCGGTTCATTTGCAGCCATACGCTGCGCCGGACAAAAGCCTCTCAGCCGGCGTGCCGTCAGGATGGAAGGTGAAAAATGCTGCGGGCGGCCAGATCAATATGTCAGGACCGCAAGGCGAAGCCATCAACATCGATGTATTCGTCGCGCAGGACGGCCCCTTTCAATTGGGAAAGAGAGGCCCCGGCGTTGCTGTGATCACGATGCCCTCCTCGGCAAAGCTGACCGACAAACTCATCATGTTTGTCCAACAGCAGGAGGCGCTGGCCGGGAGCCCCGCTGCGCAGGTTAAATTTCTCTACGCTGCGCCTCTTCAATCGCCGCCGGCTGGGGTCAAATGCGGCATGTTTGTGATCGCAATTTCCGGGATCGCCACGCCGGCCGATGGAATGGGTATCTTTTGTTCGCTCCCTGACGACTCGGCTCATTTGTTCAAGATTGTTCTGATGATGGGAACGGCGCCCACGGCCATTGCAGCCAAGACTAAGCCCACTGTTTTGGCTGTCTTTGAGAGCTACAAGTTAGCGCCAGGTTTGGTGCAAAAGATGTTTGGCCCCTACACAGCGCCGCCAGCTTCCTTTGCAGCATCGGCAGCAACAACCGCCGCCGCGACTAACGCCTATTTGAGATCAAGCGCGATTGGGCAGTACGTGTCTGATGTAGGCGCCGCTTGCGTTGACGCGAATATCATCGGCACTCCGAACCGGCAGGTTGCGAACGAGTGCGGTGGGTGGGAGCCGGACTTCTAGAGTCGATTCCGGTCTTCTCGATGCGGACGCAGGCAATTCAGGTTGAGGTTCTGAGCTGGTCTTACCTGCGCTGAAGCGTGGGGCTAACAAACACTGCACCTACGGTGCGTTTGCGTGGGGCTTTTTTCTGCCCTCAGGCTTCTACTGGCAACTCCGCTGCGAGAATATTCATAGGCGTGAGTCCGCGCTGGCGGAGGGCGCGCAGGCTGAGGGAGTCGTGGCGCTTGGCGAGGCGGCGGCCGTTGTGGTCGACCACCAGGCGGCAGTGGAACCAGCGGGGATTTTGATAGCCGAGGGCGCGGTTGAGAAGAATTTGGCGCGCGGTGGACTTGAGCAGGTCAGCGCCGCGCACTACCTCAGTGATACCCATGGCCGCATCGTCGGCGACGCAGGCGAGCTGGTAGCTGGGCACGCCGTCACGACGCCAGACCACAAAATCTCCGAAATCCTCGCCGGCCACAAAGCGCTGCGGGCCAAGGTTCAGGTCGTCGAACTCGACGATTTCGCCGTCGTTTACGCGGAATCGCCAGTTGATGCCGTCGGGCGACTCGATCTCGCTTGAGGTGGGCCCGGGCAGCTGCGGAACATTGCCCTGCCGCCGGCGACAGGTGCCGGGATAGATGGGGTCGTCGTCGAGCAGGTCAAGCTTGCCGAGCGAGACCGAACCCTGCGTGGCGGCCGTGGCTCGCTCATGGGGCGCGCCGAGTGCGGATTCGAGATCTTTTCGCGAGCAGCGGCAGGGGAAGAGATGGCCGTGACGGAGGAGCTTGCGCCATGCGGCCAGATAGATTGTGCGGCGCTTGCTCTGCACGTAAGGCGCAAACGGGCCGCCTTTGTCCGGACCCTCCTGCCAGCGAATTCCCAGCCAGCGGAGGTCTTCGATTGCTGCCTCAGCATACGCTGCGCGGCTGCGATCGGGATCGAGATCTTCCATGCGCATGACGAGCGCGCCGCTGGCAGCGCGGGCTCGCTGCCAGGCCGTCCAAAATGTGCGCGCGTGACCTACGTGCAGATAGCCGGTGGGCGAGGGCGCAAGCCGGCCGCGATAATTTGAGGTCGGCGTTGGAGCGAGGCTGGCCATGCTACCAACAAGTCTAGGCAGCAGCAGCTACGCAGCATAGGTACAGCTTGATTCCGGTATCGAGTTTGGTTCCCTGCGAATTCAGAATCCGATCATCGGATTCGTTTTATTAATCACTGTCTTCGTCCTGATGATGCTCGTAGTGGTCGATGCTTTCCTTCAGATGCCGGGGATCGATCGATAGCTGGACCACGTCCAGATCCTTGCCATCGAGATCCACCACGAACATGCCCATGCGATCACCCTCTGGGTGGGTGTAGATCAGAGTCAGTTCCTTGCCGCCGCGGGTGGTCTCGCGAATCATTCGCGTCCACCCGGCGCCAAGCTTCTCCGCGACCATCCGGTTCAGCTCATTGCTATCCACATTCTTTGAGAAGGATTCGAACTCCGCAACGCGCAGGCTGTTCACGCCGTCCTGCGTGGCAATTTGTGCGATGCCGCTGACAACGCCCATGAAGGGAATGCGCGTGGCCTGCACGTGATATTTGCTCTCAATCGAATTCACTACGCTGTCAAAACTGCCTTCGCCGCTGCCGGCCAGCACTACAACCGGAACCAACAGCGCCACCGCTGCTATTGGAATCAACCATAACTTTCTCATTGGTCGCCGCCTTTTTTGATCTTGCCTTTTGTGTTTTTCTCTACATTGCCCAGTGCGCCCAGGCCGCTGAGACTCTTCAGCTTGCCCATGTCGTCAATGTTGATAGGCCCAAGAATTAGCACGATACTCACTTCCCTCGGCTCGACATCGAGAACCAGCAAGCCGCGCGATTGGCCGTTGACCAGCTTCATCATTACGTCGCTGGTTTTGCCGGTCTTGAGGTCGCGCTCTTTTACCAGCGGAGACCACTCGCTGGTTTCGAAGTATTTGCGCAGTTGCTCAACCTCATCGGCGGAGACCTGCCCGTCTTTGTCGAACTTATAACTGCGAACGTAGATGCCATCGAGGTCGGAGACTAAATTCTGGAGCGCGGGGTCGTCTCCATGCTTGGCGGTCATGAATTTGGCGGCAAAGGCCAGCATATTTTTGTCGAGCGTGACCTCATCGACGCTGGAGGCGCGCGCAGCCAATTCTTTCTCGATGGGCGAGGGCGGGGGGAATTGCGAGGTTTGCGCAAGCGCGGGCAGGGCCAGCATAGCCGCTGCCAAAATTAGAGTTATCATCCGGTTCCGCATTCGATTTCTCCTTATTGCTGGTCGCGATCGTGTGCCGCGAGTTGCTGATTCATGTTGTCGAGCGCGTGACCGGTGATGCGCAGTGCGGTGAGCACCTGCCGGCGTGCCGCTTCGCCCCTCTGTTCCTCGCGACGATGCAAATCCCATTCCGCCGCTCCGCCAATTACCGCTGCCAGCGCGAGAGAAGCGGCCAGCCGCTGCCACAGAGCCGCGTGGCTGCGCTGCGCCTGCCTGCGTCGCGACGTAATCTTGCCCTTCAGGCCCAAGGGCGCGGGCTTTCGCGCAAAGCTCTGGCGCAGTTCTCTTTCGAAATCGTCGATCGGCTCAAATTCCACGTACGTACTCCCGCAAATAATCCCCGGCCTTGGCCCGGAGCAACTTAAGGCCGCGTTGCAGATTGCTCTTAACCGTGGCCACGGGCGAATGCAACATGGCCGCGATTTCGTCGGGCGTCAGGTCCTCCTGGTAGCGAAGAATCAGCACCGCGCGCTGCTGCTCAGGCAGCGTGGCCAGCAGGCCTTCCAGGCGGGAGCCCAACGGAGATGGTCGTTCCTCCAACTGCACGCCGTGGCCTTCCTCAATCTCAACCCACTGGTCGATCCGCCGCACCTTGCGCCGCCTGAGAGCATCGGCCGAGCGGCTCATGGTAACGCGGCGCAGCCAGAAGCAGGCATGATCCGCGGATTCGATTTTACCGAGGTGCCTGTCAAGCTCAAGAAAAACATCCTGGGCGATCTCCTCAGCCAGCCCATGGTCGCCGGTCATGCGCAGCGCCAGCGAAAAGACCATTGACTGATGCTGATCCACGAGTTGCTCAAAGTCCGGCTGCCAGTCGTGGGCCATGCGCTTCTACTCTCTTATCCGCATTGAGCGGCGGGTTGGGATGCAGAGAATACGCAGTGGAGGGAAAAATAGTTCAGGGCAGCGGTTAGAACATTTCGGGAATGGTGTGGAAGGCGATGCGCGTGGGCGCGGCTTTGAAGGCGGTGAGCATGGTGGCCGGGGCGAGCGTGCTGAGGCCGTACTTATTGTTCAGCTCGTCCATGGTTGCCAGCAGCCGCGCCCGGTTCTGCTCCTCCTCTGAACCGTCAAAGAGGTTGAGCGAGTGCAGGTGGTCGGGGACCAGGCCGTTGAGATGCACGCCGATGAAGTAGGGGTGCGCGTACTCGGCTCCTGCTGGCTGGCTTGCCCACAAGTGGCATAACGCGGCGATCAGCGTCTGATTATCCTGGCACTCGCTGAGCTTGATTTCGCCCTTCCATCCCCGCGTGGGCACGCCGAAGCGGCTGATCGGGGTCCCCGGCGGCAGGTCTTCGCCGCCGGGGTGACTCACGGGCGAGTTTTCGCTGCGTGGAACGGCAAAGCCGATGGAGAGGCCGATGCTGCTGGCCCATAATTTTTCAGCGCGCAGGCGCATGGCCACCTTGTGGAGCAGCTTGTGGGCCACAGCCCAGGCTTTCTCCTGGGTGCGCATCTCGGGGGCCAGCACGTGCTGGTGGCTCATTGACTTTGCATGCTCGGTTTCGTCGAAGTCGAAGTCTTCGCCCTGGAGCCAGTGCCACAGCCGCTCGCCCAGCACCGAACCCCAAACCTGGCCGGCGCGCTCGCTGTCGAGCGAGAGCAACTCGTCCATGGTGTGGATGCCTTTCTCGTTGAGACGCTTTTCCATGCGCGAGCCGATACCGGTGAGGTCGCGCAGCTCCAGCCGGCGCAGCGCCTCAGGCAAAATGTCGAGGGGCAGAGCCACCAGGCCGTCGGGCTTCTCCATATCGCTGGCCAGCTTGGTGAGGTAACGGTTGGTGGCGAGGCCGACGGAGCTACGCAGCATTTCGCCGACGTTCTCACGGATGGTCCGCTTCACTTTGCGGCCCAGCTCCATCGCCGCCAGCAGCGGGCGCTCGCGGCCCATCAGGCGGCAGGCCATCTCGTCGATCGACATCACGGCCGTCACCGGCAGGCAGCTCTCGACGGCTTCAACGATGCGGTGGTGGTATTCGACGTAAAGCTCGTGGCGCGCCTCAACCAGAATGAGGCCGGGGCACATCTTTTTTGCCTCGCCAACCACGGTTCCGGTCTTGACGCCATAGGCCTTGGCCTCGTAACTTGCAGCTATGCAGACCGTGGTATCGGCCATCATGGGAATCACCGCTATGGGCTGCCCACGCAGCTCGGTACGCGACTCCTGCTCAACGGAGGCGAAGTAGGAGTTGAGGTCGACGAAGAGCCAGTTCATCAAGTTCATCACGGGAGCCGATTCCGGATTGGGACGGGTTGCCATGCTGGATACAATTTTCGCCTTATCTTCCCCGCAAGGCAAGTGAAAAATAGGCCGAAGATAAACCTATTGCAGTGAATTTCGTCAAAAACGAAACGAGTACAACTTTGCTGGGATGTTCAGTTTCAGACAGAATCTGACATTCCTATGAAATAGGGTCACTGAGTATGCAGAGTCTGGTTCAGTGGTTCACGGCCCCCGAAAATGCACTCGCCGTCCTGGTGACGGTGGGCGTGGCGGTTTTTCTGGTCTGCTGTTTGGAGTGCGCGACCAGCCCTAAGCGCGAAGAGGACGATATCTTTAGCCGCCATGCTATGTAGGGTAGACACGTTACTCCGCCAGCCCAATCTAAAAAGCGGTTGCCCCATGTCTCGCTTTTGAGACATGGGAAACCACAATCCTAAATAATCCATATTTCGGGCTGTTATTCTTTTAATTATCAAAACCTACAACGCAGGATAAAGCCATGACGAAGGGCTTGATTCGTTATCACCAATCCGGCTGTTTCCACTTCATCACTTTCAGTTGTCACGACAGAAAACCATACCTCAAACCAAACGCAGCGCGTGAGTTATTCGAGCAATCATTAGAAGCAATGCGTATCCGATACGATTTTGTAGTCTGCGGCTATGTAGTTATGCCGGAACATGTTCATCTGTTGGTCAGCGAACCTAGGAAAGCCATTCTTTCGAAAGCTATTCAGGCTTTAAAGTTATCTGTATCTGTTCAACGGCGGGAACGCCCTTTCTGGCTGTCGCGTTACTACGACTTCCCCGTACATAACGAAGGAAAGCGTGTAGAAAAGCTTCGCTATATGCACCGTAACCCGGTCAAGCGCGGCCTTGTCGAGAAGCCGGAAAACTGGCTCTGGTCAAGCTTTCGTCATTACGCTACAGGCGAAATCGGAACTGTAGAGATTGAGTCATTTTGGACCGCAGCAAGACGGGAAGCTCTGTGCGATCCCAGGTCTCAAAAGCGAGACCTGGGGCAACCATCTTCAGTGGTGGGCTGAGACTTCGACCACCGGCACCCTAATCCAGCTTTAGTCATGCCCGATCAGATTAAGTAGAAAAAGCGGTTGCCCCAGGTCTCGCTTTTGAGACATGGGAAACCACAACATTCAATGATCAGCCTACTTCAAATACTCCTCAAAATGCGCGAGGATGCGGTTGTATAAATGCGTGCGCACATCGGGGCCGGCTATGGAGTGGGTCTTGCGCGGGTAGATTTGCAGGTCGTAGGGGATGCCGGCTTCAATCAACTGCTGCACATATTGGACTACGTTCTCCATGTGCACGTTGTCGTCGCCTGTTCCCTGCGCCAGCAGCAGGTGGCTCTTCAGATTGGCTGCCGAGTTGACTACGGAGAAGTCGCGATAGCCCGAAGCAAAGTCGGTGGGCTGGCTCATGTAGCGCTCGGTATAGATTGAGTCGTAGTTATGCCAGTCGGTGACCGGCGCAACGGCGACGCCGGCGCGGAAACGGTCAGAGTGAGAGAGCGCATAGAGCGTGAAGGTGCCGCCCCAGCTCCATCCCCACCAGCCAAGGCGCTTGTTGTCGAGTTGCGGATAGTGGGCGAGCGCCCAATCCATTACCGTTAACTGGTCCTCTAACTGAATGGGACCGAAGTTATGGTAAGCGGCCTGGGCAAAGGCGCGTCCGCGGCCGCCCATGCCGCGATTGTCAGTGCGCAGAACGGCAAAGCCATGCTCGGCCAGCAGCTCGTCAAAGAGCAGGGCGTCGCTCCAGCGGTTGGATACCAATTGCGGGCCGGGGCCTCCGTAGGGGTTCAGGATCAGCGGTACGCTTGCCTTTTTTGTGCTTCCCTCAGGCAGCAGCAGCGTGGCATAGAGCGTGGCGCCGTCGTGGGCCTTGAGTTCGAGCTGCTGGGGCGCGCGCAGATGGTAGGGCCTCAGCGCATCAGAGTGCCAAATGACAGTGCACTTGCCGGCTGCCTGGCAGAGTTGCAGCATGGGCGGATCGAGGCGCGTGGAATACTTATCGACAAACCAGCCGCCGGCGGGTGCGAAGTTGCCTTCGTGGCGGCCGGCGCCGGAACTTAGCTGAGTGCGTTCGCCTGAAAGCTCACCTGCCATAACTGCTGTTCAAGTAAGTTATTCTCATTCGATTCGTAGCGGACCACTTTGGCGGCGAAATCGACGGTGCGAACTTCGCCTACCTCAAAATCACCCTTAGTTAGTTGCCGCTGGAGCGTGGCGGTGGTGGTGGATGGATTGGACGGGTCATAACTGTAGAGATAGAGGTGCATGTGACCGTCAGCCCAGTTAGTAAGTACGATGCTGCCGTCGCCGACAAAGACATCGTATTTTTCGTCGAGGAACTTATCGTCGGTAAGTTGGAGCACGGGATGCGCCTGGCCTGTGGCGGCGTCGGCTAAGTAAATATCCTGGTGTTTGTGATCGCGGGTGAGGGTTTCAATCCACACTGTGTTTGCGTCAGCCCAGCCGAAGCGCGGAATGTAATCCTGACCTGCCTGAATCGGAAGCTGGACCCAGACTGTAGGGCCACCCGTGGCGCTGACTACGCCTACGCGGACGGTTGGGTTGGCGTCGCCGGGCTGCGGATAGCGCTGTAAATCGACGGTGGCGTGGGTGGGAATCCAGTCGGTGATGGGATACTGAGGGACCGCAGCCTCGTCCATTTGCAGATAGGCCAGGCGAGCGGAGTCGGGCGACCAGAAGTAGTTGCTGCGCACGTCGAGCTCTTCCTCGTAAACCCAGTCCACCTCGCCGTTGAGCGTGGTGGGGTTGGGCGCGGGAGCTACGGCGACGACGGGCATGTGGGGCTGCCTGAGCCGCACCACTGCCAGCCCGTGGTTGCGCACGAAGGAGACATAATCGCCGTTGGGCGAGAACTGCGGATCGTCGCCGGAGCCCATGCCGCTGACGCCGATCTCCACGCCCTTGCCCTGGGCGAGATCGTAGAGCCATAGGCGGCCGTCGGAGTCAAAGAGCAGATGGGTTGAGTCAGGAGCCCAAAAATAGCTGGCCATCTTGTAGCGATCGCGATGGTCGCGGTCAGTTTCAGTGTCGGGCGCGCCTAACAACGAAGCGAGTATCTCGCGGCTCGCCAGCACATGCGGCTTGCCCGCGCCCGAGTCAGTCCCCGGCCTCAGATCGACCAGCTCGCCGTCGTCGAGATAGGTGAGGTGCTTGCCGTCGGGTGACCAGGTAAGTTCATCGGGCGGATTGCCGATCAGCGGCCCATGCGCATAGATCGCCTCAACAGTGAGAGGCTTTGCGGCGGTCTGTGCGTTGAGTGGAAGTGTGGTGAGAGATAGAACAATCAGGGCTGGGAAAAGCAGAGCAGATATACGCTTCAAGATACATTCCTCCGGGAACGGAGCGCAGCCGCCGCATTCAAGGATGAACCATCTTTATGCGGGGCTTCCAGTTAGCAGTTTAAATCACTCGCTTTACCTTCTTGCATACGCTGGCTGGAGCTAGTAGGTTGGGGGCATGAACTGGGCAACCCGCAAGGAACGCACTCATCTTGGCCAGGCGCGACGCAAGCAGGTGGGCCGCCAGGAACACAGCTTATTCAACGCCAAAGTACGCAAAACGTCGACCCTGGTGTTGTTGCAGCGGTCCATGCGCGGCCGCGTTCCGGCGCTCATCAAGCTGAAGTACGAACTGATGTGCGCGTCGCCTTTTGGCTACTTTCGCGGCGCCGTGCCGGTGATGGCCGCGGACCTGTCAGCGCTGCCCGCCACCGGCATCATCAGCCAGCTCTGCGGCGACGCGCATGTGCGCAACCTGGGCGCCTATGCCGCGCCCGACGGGCGGCTGGTCTTCGACATCAACGACTTTGATGAGACCATTCGCGGGCCCTTCGAGTGGGACCTGAAGCGCATGGCCGCATCCGTCACTCTGGCCGGGCGCGCTTCGGGCCACAAGGAATCCTCGTCGCGGCAGGCCGTGGAAAAATGCATCGAGAGATACTGCTCCACCATGCATGCCTTTGCCCGCATGACCATCCTTGAGGTTGCCCACTACCAGGTGCATCGCATCGGCCAGGCCGCACCGGTGCACAAAGCTCTGCTGAAGGCCGAGCGATCGACGCCGCAGCACACGCTGCAAACGCTGACTGAACCTGGCTCAAAATCAGGCGCGGCGCGGCGCTTCATGCAAGCGCCGCCTATGCTCACACGCGTTACCGGAGCGCAGTCCGCGGCCGTGCTGGCTTCGCTCGACGCCTACCGCGAGATGCTGCTGCCCGAGCGGCGGCATCTTTTGTCTTTCTACCGGCCTGTGGCTGTGGCCTTTAAAGTAGTGGGCACGGGCTCGGTGGGGTTGCGCGACTATTGCATTTACTTTGAGGGCAACGGACCGGCTGACCCGCTGTTTTTGCAGATCAAGGAGGAGCCGGACTCGGCTTACACGCAATATTTGCCCGATGCCCACCCCGCGCATCACAACGGCCAGCGGACGGCCGAAGGACAGCGGGCGATGCAGATGCTGAGCGATCCATTTCTGGGCTGGACGCATATTCGCGGACGCCAGTTTCTGGTGCGGCAGCTCAACGACCACAAAGGATCCATCGAACTGGATGATCTGGCAGGAGGGGGCCTTGAGGCTTATGCGGAAGTTTGTGGCGAGCTGCTGGCGCGCGGCCATGCACGCTCCGGCGATCCGCTGGTTATCGCGGGCTACCTCGGATCAGGAGACGGCTTTGCGCAGGCGCTGGCTAAATTCGGATCGCTCTATGCCGACCAGACGGAGAAATATTGGGAAGAACTGCGCCGCGACTGCAAACTCAGAACCAAGTCACCATCCAAGTCAAAAACCAGAACCAAGTCACCATCCAAGTCATAAAGCCGGTTGCCCCATGTCTCGCTTTTGAGACATGGGATACCATAAAACCCAATAGTCCCAATTAAGAGGAAACAAGCATGAACCGCCGCACCTTTACGCAAGTTCTCACCGCAGCCGCCCTCGGCGCAGCCGCACCTTCGTTCCCAGCTAAGGGCGAGAACGCAGCCACGACCAAAACCCCGTCGTTCGATCTCTCGGTCATGCTCTGGACCGTCTACGGCGATCTACCCTTTGAGCAGCGGCTGGCCAAGGTCGCTAAGGCGGGCTACAACCAGGTCGAACTGGTGAACGAGTACCACGACTGGACTGACGCCGACTTTGCCGCAGCCAACGCCGCCCGCAAGCGCCTCGGCATCCGTTTCGACGCCACCGCCGGCTTGCTTCAAGCCCTGGCCAACCCATCCCTCCGCGAAGCGTTTCTCGCCGACCTTACCCGCGCCCTCAAGCCCATGGAAACTCTCTCCATCCCGGCGATCATTGTGCTCGCGGGAAACGTGGTTCCCGGGCTGACGCGCCAGCAGCAGCATGATAGCTCGATTGAAACCTTGAAGCAGGCTGCGAAGATTGTTGAAGGACGGCAGATTGATGGGCATCCGATGCGGCTGCTGCTGGAGTGCATTCACCGCGAAGAAAATCCGAACTTCTATATGACCTCGGCTGATGAGGGCATTGAAGTGGTGCGCGCCGTCAACCATCCCCAGATCCAGTTTCTCTACGACATCTTCCACGAGCAGATGAGCTACGGAAATCTGATCGACAAGCTCGACAAGCACATCGACGTCATCGGCCTCATCCACATCGCCGACGTCCCCGGCCGCCACGAACCCGGCACCGGCGAAATCAACTACGCCAACATCTACCGCAAGCTGGCCCAGCTCAACTACCGTCACAATGTAGCTATGGAGTTCATGCCCACAGGGGACCCGGTCAGTACGCTGCGGGCCGCAAAGGCGTTCGCGTTGAGCGCGGGAACCGCTTAACAGGCTGATGAAGACCGCGATCCGGAGGGAGCAGGGATCTTCAGAGCATCTGTGGGAACATTACCGTGCATAGGGGCGCATATTTGCGCTATAGGAATGATTAAGGGTTACTGGGACAAACCTTTGCCTCCGGCGCTGCGAAACGAATTGCGCCGAAGGCCCAGGATCAAAGAATCATTCCGATCTTTCAAAATGAGACTTCCCACGTTGGGGAAGCGCCGTCTTTGATTTCGATGTAGCGATACTTCACGACAGTAGTACCGCCTTCGTACGCTTCAAGCAGATGCGGACCCAGCGTGACGCTGGATGTACAGAACAGCCCTGGACTATTCGTGAAATTGCCAGTGCCCAGCACTGGACCGCACCCGAAGTGCCCGTCGATATAGAGGCTCAGTGTCTTCCGAGTCTTGTTAACCATCGTGATCTGTGCGTTTGCATCAAGTGGTACACATCCGTCGCTTGACGTACACTTTTCACCGGCACCGCAGTTGTGGCCATCCCCGCAATCTACGGAATTCTCCGGAATACAGCCGCCCCCTGACATGCATTTCCAGTCCTGCTTACACGAGTGACCACCCCCGCAGTCCATGGAATTCTCCGGGATACAGCCGTCCCCTGATGCGCATTTGTATCCGGCGTCGCAGGTGTAATTTCCGCAGTCCGTAGTGTTCTGCGGAATGCAACTATTGCCTGATGCGCACTTTTCTCCGGCGTCGCAGTGATGACCATCCCCGCAGTCTACAGAGTCCCGCGGAATACACTTGCGGCCTGATGCACACTTGTCTCCCTGGAAACACGCGTGGCCGTCTCCACAATCGGTGGAAGTCGGCTGTATGCAATGGCCGCCTGAACCGCACCGCCTTCCGTCGTCGCAGTGTGTGCCGTTCCCGCAGTCTACAGAGTCCTGCGAAAGGCACCACCCTCCTGAACCGCATTTCTTTCCGGCCTTGCAGTAAGTGCCGTCCCCGCATTCCACCGCTCCGGCAGGCATGCATCTGCCGTGGGAGGTCTCGACCTCGCCGGAGCCACAGGAGCGTCCACTGCTCCTACTCGTACTCGGTGACGAATGGCTCGATGACGAATTGCAGGGAGCACTGTAAGGAGTATTTACGCATGTTCCGTTTACGCTGTCTGGCACTTGACTAATAGAAAAAATCGGTAGTAATAGCGATCCCGCGATGACCAGAATCCAGCTAGCAAATACGCCGCTCACGTTCATCACAACCACCTCGTGCAGGTTGCTTCTTTCGATGGCACAGAATCTTACTCCTGAGAACTGGAGTTGTCTATGTGAAACTACACTGAATACGCGGGGATTTTCAAAAGAGGATATTATACTTTGGCTCGAGCGGCTGGAGGTTGGTTTGTTCGCCAAGCATGATGCGCATCTCGATCTCGATTTGGCGGGCGATGGCGGTGATGGGCACATCGTTTACGTTGCCTTCAAAAGGGTTCGACGAATGTTCACCGACTTTTTCAAGGGTGAGAAAAACCGAGCCGATTAACAGGCTGAAGAGGACGTTCAACCACACGGTCCAATGCTCGATGCCGGCGGATCTGCCCAGGTCGACCGCGAAAGGAAAGAGTGCGAAGGGAACCAAGCCGCAGAAGGCCCACACCAATATCTCGGTGATGGAATAGGAGTTTCTGGGGTAGGGATAGTTCTTGATGCGTTTGGCGGCGTCTTGCAAGCGGACCAGGTCATCGGCGGGCGCGGCAAGGTTCTGAAATATTCTTTCCCCGATAATCTCGCGGCGGAACATTTCGGCGAGCTCGTCATATTGCATTGCCAGAAGCAATGTGGGCTTGTCGCCGCGGTGGGCAAGAACCTGCTGTAACTCGGCGTCTGACAGATAGGTGGCAAGCTCGGCGGAGAGGCTGGATTGCTTCTCTGGAGTGGGGAAGGCAGCCATGAATCGCGCCGTGCCCGGATCTTTGAGGTTTTCCCAGATTTTCGATTCGCGCAGGCCGAAACGCAGGGCGGTGAGCCAGGCGAAATGGCGGTAATACATTCTCTTGAGCCGGGCCATGGCTTCGCGGGATTGCGAATCGCCGGGCATGGTTGCCAATTTCTTTGCCCAGATGATGCTTACGGAATTGATCTCCTGACACGTATGCAGGGCCTCGCGGCTGCGGGCAAAGCATTGTTCGTTTTTGAATCCCAGGCAGATTGCGAGCGCGGTTCCGATGATCTCAAGCACCTGAATGGGCAGCAGCGCGGTGCTGAGGTGATAGATGAATAAAAGATCATTGAGCGATGTGACCAAAAGCGCCCATAGGAAAAGAATGCCCAACTCCCGCTTCATCCATAACAGATAACTGCCAACGTTGAATCGTTTTCCCAGGTACATGGTTCACGCTCCTCTGATTTTGCTTGCTGCCTGCACTTCCATCGATTCATGTTCTATTCACGAAGCGGTTATCTGGGTTCCTACTTTGAAGGTGAGTGGCCCACACCTCAGCGTACTACCACGAATGAGCGCTATGGTCTAGCTTTTGAGACCCAGGCTTGATACTCATCGCGCGGGAACAAAACCTGAATCAAAATGTCCACAAAAACCGCAACAAAATTCGACGGAGTGCACTCAAAACCCGGACATTTTCAAATTTCTGATGACCTGCATCGAGACCTTTTCAAAATTATGTAGTCCTGCTGGTCATCATTTCTTCACACTTGCGCGCAAACCTGCGTTTTTACACCTCAAGGGCAGCAAAAGTCCCGATTTTTGCCGCCCTTGAGGTGTACGGAATTTGAACCGGCACTCTTATCGAGACCCGGCCCCGCTCTACAATGAACCGGTATGCCAACCGCAGTTCGATCGCACGCGAAGGTTAATCTCGGGCTCCATATTGGGGCGCCGCGGGCGGATGGATTTCATCCGCTGGCTACTGTTTATCAGACATTGGAATTGCATGATGTGGTTACGGTTGCGGCGCGGAAGGCGGCAGCTACACGGCTGCTGCTGACCACGAATGACAAGCGCGTTCCTACCGATGAACGCAATACGGCATGGAAGATGGTGGCGCTGGTTTTGGAGCAGATTGGAGTTGAGGCTGAGGTTGAGATTCATATTGATAAGCGGTTGCCGGTGCAGGGTGGGCTGGGGGCGGGGTCGGGGAATGCTGTGGCGGCGCTGGTGGGGCTGGAAGTGGAGCTGGGGATAGGCGGTCAGCAAGTCAGCGAGTCAGCGGGTCAGCGAGTCAGCGGGTTTTGTGGTATCCCAGGTCTCAAAGGCGAGACCTGGGGCAACCAGTCCAGTACAACATCGACCGTCACAGAGCCAGATCAACCACAAAAGTTGGTTGCCCCAGGTCTGGATTTTCAGACCTGGGATAGGTGGACAGCCCGCCGTCTTGAAATCGCCGCCCAGGTAGGCTCCGATGTGCCGCTGTTTCTTGTTGGCGGGACGGTGATGGGGCTGGACCGGGGCCAGATTGTTTCCCCGCTGCCTCGATCTGGAACCTACCTGGTGTGTGGTGGCTGTGCCGGGGATTGGCGTCTCTACTCCGCAGGCGTTTCGCGACTGGGATGCGCTGTGCGCTGCCGAGGGTTTGACCGCTGAGGCCAGCGAAGATAGACTGAAAGAGTTGAGCCGCGCCTATGCCAGCGCCTTTGAAGGGTGGAGGCAGGGAGCAGGCTCCTCCGGTGTCCTTGCTGTTAGCGAGGACCTGGCCGGACCACGTGGAGTCCGCGCTTGTCCGCACCGGGATCAAGAGCTGGATCGAGAACGACTTTGAACGCGTCGTTTTCCGACAGCATCCCTCCCTTGCAGAAATCAAGCGCATACTTATGGGCCTGCCGGATACTCCGGGGGCAGCTTTGCATGCTTCGTTGTCTGGTTCCGGCTCGGCGCTTTACGGGTTGTACCAGACCCGCGAAGATGCTGAAGCGGCACAGGTTAGGTTGAGGGAACGGTTCCAGGAAGCTGAGGTGCGCAGCACGTTGACACGCACCCTGCCTCGCAAGGCCTACTGGAGCGAGATGATTTTGAAGTAAAGGGTTGACAGCCCGGCCTTTTGGGAAAGAGACTCAGGTTCGGCTGTCGTACGTTGGGCGATCGTCTAATGGTAGGACAGTGCCCTTTGGAGGCACTTGTCCAGGTTCGAATCCTGGTCGCCCAGCCACGTAAGCAGCTTTTAGCCGTTAGCTTTTAGCTTTCAGCTTTATTTTGCGGGAACGAAATTTGCCGGCCCACGCAGAATAGCTAAGAGCTGACGGCTGAAAGCTAATAGCTGAAAAAAACTGAACGCAGCCAAAGCAAACCAGCTTGGAGGTATTCGGAAAATGGAAGCGGAAGCAGTGACGGCAACGACGGAAGACAAGCAGGACGGCGGGCAATCCGCGGCAAAGGAAGCAGCGCAGTTTGCGACTGCCGACGCGGCGGCCAAAGCGACGAAGGAGGCCAAACCGGCCGCCGATCGCAAGCGCGCCCGCAACCTGAGCGAGGACAAGCGCTTCAAGCTTTTCAGCGGGACGGCCAACCGGCCGCTGACTGAGGAGATTGGCCGCCACATCGGAGTGCCGGTGGGCGAGGCCAAGATTCAGCGTTTTGCCGACGGCGAAGTCTACTTCCAACTGCTTGAGAATGTGCGCGGAGTGGATGTGTTTGTGGTGCAGCCCACCTGCTATCCGGTGGACCAGCACCTGGTGGAGCTTTTGGTGATGATTGACGCGTTGAAGCGGGCCTCGGCGGCCAGAATCACGGTGGTGGTGCCCTACTACGGCTACGCACGCCAGGATCGCAAAGACCGCCCGCGCGTAGCCATCAGCGCCAAGCTCATTGCCGATTTGCTCACCACGGCAGGCGCCAACCGGGTACTTTTCGTCGACCTGCACGCCGCCCAAATCCAGGGGTTCTTCAACATACCGGTAGATCACCTATTCGCCAGCCCCGTTCTCGTGAGTTATTTCCGCGAACTTAACCTGCCAAATCTGACGGTGGTTTCGCCGGATGCGGGTGGTGTGGAGAGAGCACGATTTTTTGCGCAGAAGATGGGCGCACCGCTGGCGATTGTTGATAAGCGCCGCACCGATATCAACGTGGCCGAAGTGATGCACGTAGTTGGTGACGTAGAAGGCCAGACCTGCCTGATTATTGACGACATTATCGACACAGCGGGAACGCTGGTGAAGACTGTGGACGCACTGTACGAAGCCGGAGCGGCAACTGTGTACGCCTCGGCCAGCCACGCCGTGCTTTCAGGCCCGGCTATTGACCGTATTGCCAACTCGCGCCTGGAGCAAGTGGTGGTTACGAATACCATTCCACTGCGCGATGCGGCACTGAAGTTGCCCAAGATCAAGGCGCTCTCAATCGCCGGCCTGCTGGGCGCGGCTATTGAGAGCATCCATATGGAGACCAGCGTGAGTACGCTGTTTAACTAGCTGACAGCATGCAGTTGACAGCTAACAGTTTGCGCAGTTAATTCCGGCAAACTGTTTTGGCTGCCAACTGACAACTAAATAACTGTTAGCTGATAGCTGTTGGCTGTCAGCTAAGCACTAATTACAAAGGGAGCGGACCGAAAACGGACCGTGCCCGAACAAGGAAACGAGAGAGCAAATGCCGGAAGTTGTGATAACCAAGCCACGTGAGGGCAAGTTCAACAAAAATGCCGCGCGCCGCGTGCGTTTCGCGGGCAAGATTCCCGCCGTGCTGTATGGTTCAGGGCACCAGCCTGTGGCCATCGAGGTGGATCCCAAACAGATTTCCCGGATTCTTTTTTCAGAGGCCGGACATAACACGATTTTTGATGTTGAGGTCGCCGGGCAGCCAGCGGCCAAGGCCATGATTGTCGACTGGCAGCGCGAGCCGATCAAGGATCAGTTGATCCACATCGACATGAAGCGCATTGCACTGGATAAGGCTCTGCGCGTGAAGGTGCGCGTGAAGCTGCTGGGCATTCCGGTTGGCGTGAAGGCATCAGGCGGAATTCTGGACCAGGTGTTACGCGAGGTTGAGGTGGAGTGCCTGCCCGCGAATATCCCGGCCAACATTGCCGTGGACGTGAGCAACCGGAGATGTTCGAGTCGTTGCGCGTGAGCGGATTGCCGCACTCGGATTTGATCAAAATTTTGAATGCTCCGGATGCGACCGTGGCCCATGTGGTTTCGATTCGCGAAGAAGTTGTTGCTCCGACTGAGGCAGAGGTCGCGGCAGCAGCGGAAGCTGCAGCTGCAGCAGCCGCTGGTACGACAACAGCCGAGCCTGAAGTTGCCAAGAAGGGCAAGCAGGATGCGGAACCAGCCGGCGGCGCAAAGAAGGCCGACGCGGGAGCGAAGAAGTAAGTTTTGGCCGAAGCTAGCAAGACCCGTGATCGGCACAGTCCCTATTTGGTGGTGGGACTGGGCAATCCCGGTTTGGAGTATCAGTGGACGCCGCATAACGCGGGGTTCATGGCCATTGATCGCATCGCCCAGCAAGAAGGGGTTGTGGTTCAGAACCGGCGCTGCCGGGCCGTTACAGCAACCTGCCGTTTGGCGGGGCGCGAGGTGGTCCTGGCCAAGCCGGAGACATTTATGAACCTGAGCGGGCTGGCAGTGGCCGCTTTGGTTGAGGAGTTTGAGGCGGACCCAGCGAATGATCTGCTCGTGATTTACGACGAGCTGGATTTGACGCTGGGGACCTTCAAGATCAGGGAGCGCGGTTCGCCGGCTGGGGACAACGGAGCCCGCAGCGTAACCGCAGCCCTGGGAAATCAGGAGTGGTTGCGATTGCGCATCGGAGTGGGTTTGGAATTATCACCCGAGGCAGTTGCGGCAGGAGCAGGCAGACGGCCGGGCAGGGATTATCTGCTTTCGCCGATGCGCAAGGCGGATTTGACGGTGATGGACGAGGTGCTTGACCGGGTGGCAACAGCTACACGGCGCATCCTTGAACAAGGGCCGGCAGCCGCGATGAACGAGTTTAACCGTAAGGAAGACAAAGGAAGACAGGGACCAGGGACTGTGAACTGGGAATTAAGAGTTGAAGGCTGGAGTGAATAAGTATCCAGCGGAAAAGGAATACTGATGTCGCGTGTATATGAGGTTATGTTTATCGTTCGGCCCGATGTGGCCGAAGAGGATACCGACAAGTTGATTGCCGGTTTTTCTGCCACCATCACTGGAGGCGGAGGAGTGGTGAAGTCGGTTGAGAAGATGGGCCGGCGCAAGCTCGCCTATATGGTGCGCAAGTTCAACGACGGCAACTACGTTTTGCTCACTATCGAGGCCAATGGCGCGGTGGTGTTGGAGCTGGAACGCCGCCTGCGCGTCACCGAGCCGGTGATCAAGTTCCTCACCGTGCGCGTGGACGAGGAAGAGAAGCGTCTGGCCAAGGTGAAGGCTCTGCGCGGCGTACGCCGCACTGCGACCCCGGTTGCATCGGCACCGGCGGCTGCGCCCGTTGAAGCACCAGCTGTGGCAGAAGTCGCCGAGCCGGTGCAGGCCAGCGCTTAGCAAGCTCGAAACGAATTGCCGCTGCCGGACCTTAATGGGTCAGAGGCCGCGGCCAGATCCAGTGTCCCGAGGTTCCTGAATGGAGCCACAGGGAGCAAAGAGAGTGAAGAGGAAACATCATGTCTGATGAAAATGGAGTAAACGCGCCGGAAGAAGGCGTAGTACCACAAGTCACGGCTGCAGCGGATGCCGTTCCGAGTTCGGGACCCAGCTCCGGTTCAGGTCCGCGCACTGGAGGCCGTTCGTCCAGTGGGCCAGGCGGCCGGCCATCCGGCGGTCCCGGCGGACGGGGAAAGTTTTTCCGCCGCAAGAAGGTATGCAAGTTCTGTACCGAGAAGATTGACGCGATTCCCTACCGCGACGTAAGGCTGCTGCAAGGATTTGTGGCCGAGCGCGGCAAGATCGTGCCCCGGCGGCTCACCGGCGTTTGCACTACGCACCAACGCCGCCTGACCCGCGCCATCAAGCAGGCCCGGAATATCGCCCTGCTGCCGTTTGCCACGCGGCACTAACTTCCGGCTGTCGCTTGTCCATCCCGATTCGCATTTTGGCAATGGGAATTTGGCCTTGATCGAAGGCAATTGGCAGGCGATATTTTCCGGAGACGATTTTGAAACTGCGCGGCGTAGTAGGATTGCCGATGCTTTTGTCAGATAGACAAAAGCGCCACCGGCGCCGGCGCCCGCCTGAAACACTGGAGAGTTAGCAATGGAAGTAATTCTGAAGGAAGACGTAGTTAATTTGGGCATCCGCGGCGATCTTGTGAAGGTCGCAGACGGTTACGGCCGTAATTTTCTGCTGCCCCGCAAGCTGGCAATGCAGGCCACACAGGCCAACAAGGCCGTTGTCGAGCAGATGAAGACAGCCGCTGCCCGCCGTCATGCAACTGAGAAGGCGCAGGCCGAGGAGTTAGCGGTTAAGCTGAATCCGGTTGTGCTCAGCTTTACGCGCAAATCGGGCGAGGCTGGCCATCTGTTCGGTTCCGTGACCTCGGCGGATATTGCCGGAGGACTGGAAGCCAAGGGCTTTGAGGTCGATCGCCGCAAGATTCAGTTGGACGAGCCTCTCAAGAGCCTGGGCGAATTCAGCGTGGCCATCAAGCTGCACCGCGAAGTCACCGCGCACGTGAAGGTTCAGGTGCTGGACGAAGTCGGCGAGGAAGCTCCAGCAGTTGAGCCCGCAGCGGAAACAGCCGCAGCCGAGTAGTTTAGAACTCACTGTGTCTACGCCGCCTCTCGGTTCGCCGAGGGGCGGGCGTGTCTCCAGCAAAGTTCTCTATCGGCACGCTGCCATAGAGTCTGCCCTTGACCCACGCACCGCTTCCATTGCAGTGAAGCGAATTTGCAAGCCGCGGATATCGAGCAGAGCACCCATGAAGCAATCGTAGTGCATCTCACCCGGCAAATCTGCTCTAGTGCCCCTTCCCGGTCTTGGTCTGGTCTGCTGAAAGCGGTCCGGGGAGCAGCCTCTGCGTAAGAACGGGAACACGGGCGTCTCTTGCGAAATACCAGCGCGCCGCAATGGAGATCGAGTTAACCTGCAGGCTCTGGTTGCTCAGTTGCGATTTGTAATAGAAACCGGAGTAAGTGGGCGCGAAGGACAGGTTGCCAAAGGAAGGAAACACCACCGCTACAGACAAAGGAATCGCATAATTTGTTTGCGTGGATAACTCGGCAGAGCCGGGGCGCCCGAAGAAATAATCACCCTGGCTTTCAGTAACCAGGCTCACCTTCACCTTATCTCCCTTCCTGTAGAGGACGTTCTGGACGTGCATGTTCCAATATGCGCCCGGGGTGTGCAGCTCTTTCATCGCGGGAGCCCCTACAAGGGTGGTTTCGCTGGAGATCAAGAATTGCGCGGGCGGAGAAGTGTAAAAACATTTCGAAAGAGTGACCGCCGAGCTTACATGACAGGTCTTTGTGGTGGCGCCATTCTGAAGAGTTATCGACGACAAATCATTTTCCTGAACGCTGAACTCCATCCCTCCTTCAATGTAACTTCCGTTCTGAAAGAAACTCTTTGCGCGGTCTTGCCCAAACTCGCGTCTGAAGCCCACGCGATCGGTCCAGCTTGAATTGCGCGGCAGCGTCACAGTAAGCTGTTCGGCCGGCGGGGTAATGCCGGTAGGTTCAGTGTAAGCGAAGAACAAATATGAGTTATTTACCTGTACCTGATACTGATGTGGCGTAAACACGAGCAGATCACGCGGCAGCGATCGGACTGGGCGCGCGTTATTCGTACCGCGCATTCCGTCGAGCCTGAGCTGGAGAAATCCGCCGACTGTCAGGTTGTTCAAGGTAAAGGATGGATTCACGATTTGCTTGTTTGGGGATAGATTGCCAAGGACGGACCGGTCATAAGCGAATGCGGACTGGATGCCGATGGACATTGGCGGCAGATTCTTTGCAAGGGCATTTTTGGGAAGATTGCCCGTGATGCGGTTTCCTAACTCCAGATCGAGTTCCTGCTGACTGGGCGCGGATGCGCGCGCATCCGATACTCCCTCAAACGCGCTGGCGACAAAGCTATTTCCCCCGACCGGCTCGCGAGCGGCAAAGCTGGCAATCACTTTTGCAAAATCAACCTGCAAAAGCGGTCGCTGCTGAAAGGCGACATTGGACTTGGTTACCGGATACTCGGCTACATCACGCGTCTGCTGCTTCTGTGTGTCTGTTTTACGTTTTTGCGGCTCCTGTTCGATACCAGTGAGAGCGTATTGGACGTTGGGGTCCTGCATATGGTCCTGAAGATAGCTTGCCAATTTATAGTTGATAAACGATTTACTGGGCCTGTGATATTCAGCAGGCAAAGCTTGCAATGTTCCGTAAACATCCTTGTCCTGGGCAAGCTGGTCCGTAGTCAGTATCCAATAGTAGGCGTCATCCGCAATTGGCGTTCCACCGATGCAATAGACGCTTTGAGAAACTTTCTCTCCATCCTCATTTTTCTGTTCATCATTCGTGATGGACTCTCCTTTGCATGCGGGGTCGACTGGAATCCACAATGGCTCATTATTCTGGCTGATTTGCGTCAGATTGCTCAATGAAGACTGAACTATACCGTAGGATATCAACCATTCTCCGGTAATATCCTTGTCCTGCAGATCGGCGCGCTCATCGCTCTTGGTTTTGGATAGGTCGAGAATATTCTTCAGGTTCTTGCCGGTCATGGCGACGAATTCAATGTAATCACCCTTCCAGAAAATACGGTCGAGGGCAATTCGAAGCTGACATAACTTCAGGGTTTCCGCGGGCACACCATTGCACACGTGGTAGTCAGTGTAACCATAAAATTTAGGATTGTCGCGATTCGATCCGCTCTCAGTATAGTTAGCTCCTATTTGATCCAACAGGATATCTCTGCTTTGAAATAGAACAACATCCGCCCTTGGTGTCGCTGCCTTCTGCAGGTCTTCAAGCAACATCATTACTGTTCTTGACTTTAAGGCATCCTCCTCTAATTTGGAACGGGGTTGTGAATACTGATTTGGCATGAGACTCAGCAGCAGCGAAACAGTTGTTTTATTGCTCTTTTGCTTCGAAACATTATCATTTAATTGCGTGTTCGGATCAAAGATTCCTGAGGAACGATTTACGATCGAATATTGTTTTTCGGGGTCTTGGTTTGCAAGGTTCGATTTTATTGTTGCGCGCGATACCGCTCCTGGGAATACGCCGTCGCTCGGCGAGTAACTGGTCACAGGCGTAAGCACGGTAGCTGGATGAGTTTTTGTCATTTTTGATGAGGGCGAATTATCCGGTAAATAATTCAGGTCAAGATTCGATGTCTCATATCCGAATTGAGCCTCGCTTATAACTATATCCACCTGATGTTCGTCATTACTCTTGTCATTGGTTGCACGAAGCTTTGCCCATACGCGAGTGGCAAGCACTTCCGCATCAGTGTGCGGCATCTGAGCCATCACCACTATCCTGTCAAAGCCTTTTAAATTCGACTCCGCCGCATTCAACTCCGCCGCGCGGATCAGCGCCGCCGTAACCAGAACAGGCTCCCCAGCTGAAACATCTCCCGTAATCTTGTCGCCAGCCGCTCGTTGCATTGATGGATACTGGCAATCTGCAAAATCACGCACCCCCGTAGAGGCGGTTATGGGCAAAGTTCCACATAAGCTCAAGTTGGTTTTTGAAACCGACTTCAACATGTCCCGCCCTACCACGCCAATAACAAGTATCTTTTGATTGTTTACTTTATTGACTACCACCGTGTATCCGACATTATTCTGCTCTTCGGCAACTCTCCTGAGTAAGCCGCGAATTGCTGCGTTCCGCGCGTCAGTTGTCAGCGTATAACTATTTATTTTGAAAGAGTGCTCCTGGATATCTTTAAAGTTGCGGAGTTTTGCTGTCAGCACCTCCCTATACGTGCATAGATCCTCTGCATCCTGGGTCGCATATGACTTAGTGTTACATTCACTTATTTTATCCAGAGCGGATATCCCTTTTTCGAGAGCCGGCAACAGGTCCGCTAGATTTACTTTCCCTTTCAGAGGCACAATTTTGTTCGGCAGATCTCTCAGCTCTGAAAGTTTAAGATTGTTGCCCCACGCAGCCAGCATGATTTCAACCTGATCGTGAACCAGGGTCGCCAGAGCCAATGGTTTACCTGCCGGCGTGTAGCTACCTGCTTCCGCCTCCTGTTGAATGGCTTTTTCGGTAGTATTTTCACCATTCTTGTTATCGCCTTGATCCATGGCAAGCTTGTCAAGCCGATCAAGCCAATCGAGCGCTGCCGATTCCTTTCCATCGAATCCGCAAGGGGTTGCATCCTTTCCGAAAGGGTCTTTGCTGAAGAGTAGTGGGCAGAATTTACGCACCTTGCCAGGACTATTTTCGTTGCCGGGCTGTGCAGGCGCTATGTAGCCCTTTACTGTTACGCGCAGATTTGCGCCCAGCATATATAGTTGATTTTCATTATTCTTTATCAGCGGAGGGTCGCTTGGATTTGTACTTTCATTGGCAGCCAACCGCGCGATTCCGCGCAGCCACCGCGCCGTATACATAAAGTCCTGGCGTCCGGGAACCACAGCCCTGAAGCCGGCCTGTATCATGAAGTTGAGAACATTGTCGCATTGTGCCAACCTGGCTATGCGGTCATCATCCTTATAGAGACTTGCCGGTATTCTTCCTTTCTCCTTCAAGGGATTGGGAATCATATAGCAGGGCTGTTCGCCAGCAAGCTGGATAGAAGCCCCAAACTCAGGGCCAAAGTTGTCGCCCATGCCAAGTAATAGATTCGATTGCTGCTTATTCAGCGCGGCGATAAATGTACTTACGGGCGTCAACGCAGGCGCCCCCCGGACCGGCTCGATTCTGTAATATCCAAGCAGGCTGCCGGTGTAGTCGATCACTGTATCCTTTTCCTGCGAGTAAGCTATGCCGGCGGCGAGGACGGAAAAGCACAGTGTGAGGTAGATAGTCTTCAAGGAGCATGGCGTCAGAGAAGCAGTACGCATTCTCGTACCTCCTTAAGGGGGATCACACTAATCGATTCCCTGAAAATGTGAACCAATTATCTGTACTAATCTTAGTTAAGTCAAGGTGAATTTCCATTGGTAAATCCAATGGGTTGCTGCAGTTTAACAATCGCATTGCACCGATTTCAGGATTTAACATTATCGATGCGCATAGGTATTCATCTTGCTTTCAAGCGACGATTGCTGGCATAATACCTGTCACCCAACTTGCATGAGCAATGGCGTGAATTAAGCTTATGAGTTCGAAGAATGTATCATCGCCACCGCGTCCGCGCCTGGTTGTACAAGTGGGCGTGATTGGCCACCGTCCTAACCGGCTGGCAGCGGGTATGACGGAACATCTGATGGGCCAATGCCAGCAAATACTGAGCTTAGTTCAAGATATCGTCTCCTCTGCCCACGACCCGTTGCTTTATTCTCCGGCGACCCCACTTATTCGCATTATTTCGCCTCTGGCTGAGGGGTCAGATCGAATTGCCGCCCGTGCGGGTCTGGCGTTTGGCGCGGAGTTGCAATGCCCGCTGCCTTTCCCAGCCGCGGAATACGAGCACGACTTTAAGACTGAGCCTGCCCGCGAGGAATTTCATTCTTTGCTTTCAAAAGCTTCAGCCGTGCTTGAGCTTGAGGGCGTTCGCGGCGATGAAGATGCAGCCTATGAGCGGGTTGGCCGCGCGGTAATTTATCAATCGGACATTGTGATCGCAATTTGGGATGGGGGACCCGCTGCCGGCCGAGGCGGCACTACGCAGATGCTTGATGAGGCGATGGCGCTGAAAGTGCCAATCGTCTGGCTGCATGCCAACCGGGAGATGGAACCCTGTCTGCTTGCGACAGATGACCGCGGCAAACGAATCGAGAAACCCGTTACGGAACTTTCGTTGCAATTTGCATCACGGTTTTTGCTATCAACCAGCCCGCAAGTGCAGTTATCAACCTTGCGCGCACATATTACGCCGAAAGACTGCCATGGCTGGATAGCGGCCGATTCTTTAAGATATTTCGCGACCTGGTTGCCAAGGGGAAATGGCCACGGGGTACATGGCGGGTGGCGAATTTTGAAAACTCAGCGCGTACGGATTGGCAAACTACGATTGACCAAATTACAGATTTTCCGAAAAGTACGCAGCACTATCTGATCGACAAGCTTTGCTCTTATTACGCATGGGCTGACGGATTGTCAATTTATTATGGCGGCAAGTTTCGCAGCTTTTCAGTAATTATCAGCCTGCTGAGCGCATTTGCCGTGCTGTTTGCTCTGGTCGGTCCTGTAAGCAGCAAGCACGGTTTTGAAATCGACAGAGTGTCCGCTTTTAGCGAGTTAGTAATGATTGCGGCCATCTTGCTGCTTACTTATTATGGCCGGAGGAGAAAGTGGCACGAGCGCTGGCGCAATTACCGGCAGTTAGCGGAGCTATTGCGGCAATATAGCTTTCTGGGACCGCTGGCTTGCCCAATGCCGACTCCACAGCCCCCCGCCCATTTTGGCGCCGACCCGCACCGGCCCTGGGTGGATGGGATGTTTCGCATGATCGAGCGCGATTTGGGTATGGCGCCGGGCAAAACCAACCAGCGCTATCGAGCTGCACTGTACGCATGGGTGAATCACATACTCACGGAGCAGATCATCTATCATGATTCCAACGCGAAAGTTATGCGCAAGCTGAATCATCATTTGCACGGTGTGAGCACCGGGTTGTTCATCGCCACATTGCTTGCATGCATCATTCATCTGGCGGCTCGCCATCTAACAGACGTTCAATCGATCTGGCTGCTTTTGGTGGCTACAGTTTTTCCGGCTTTTGGCGCAGCTTTCTACGGCATCAATAATCAGGGTGAATATGCCCGCATCGCCGATCGCTCACAGGCCATGTTTCACGAATTGACGGCCGTGCAAAGCAAGGACTTCAGTAGTGAGCAATTGAAGCGGGATGTGAGCCTTACGGAGTTGCGCAAGGTAGCGGAGCGCGTGGCGGGCATCATGATTGCTGAAACGATTGATTGGAACTTTGTGTTCCGCTTCAGATCATTGGATCTTCCCGGCTGACGCGGTTGCGCCGCATTCCTGACTGAGGAGGCTTATGTATAAACGTCTCGAAAAGGTCATCCTGATAACCTTCGCGGTGCTGGCCGTCGGACTCGGTGTTTGGGGCTACGCAATAGCCGGCCACAATTACAGCCCGCCGACGGATGACTCGGACTGCGGGATCAAATACAAATGTCCGGTGCTCAAACCAGCCCCCCATTTTTTGTGGATAGAGTGCTTTCAATGTATCTTTAGCGCGATTGGTTTGATCCGATGCGTCGATCTTTTTCAGCCGAACAGGGACCCGTGGCAACTGGTGGTGGCGCAGTTTGCAGTGCCGGGCGTTGCCCTGTTGACGGCGGCGCAGATTTTTCTAGTCAGCCTGCGCAAGGATATCAGAACAGCTTTTGCCCGTCACACCATCAACCATACGATTGTTTGCGGCGTAGGCGATGTGGGCATGCAGGTTATACAAAACCTGCGCGGAGCCGGAAATCATGTTGTTGCTATCGACCTGTTGAGCGATTCGCCCAATGCCGCGACCTGCGAAAAATCCAAGGTCCCCGTTCTTCAGGGAGACGCCAAGAATCCCCAGGTACTGATTGCATCCGGAGTCAGGCGTGCCGAGACCGTAGTTGTTTGCACCGGCTCCGATGCGGAAAACATGGACATCGCCCTGCAAATAAAAAGTCTTCTTTCCCAGCAAACTTATAGGAAGCAGCGCGAAATTCAGGTATTGACGCAATTGCGTAATGCATGGCTGCACAATAAATTGATCAACACCGATAAGAAATCGCTGGGATCGGCCAATGTTGATTTGCGCTTGTTTAACCCTTTTACAAATGCAGCTCGCATGCTGATCAAGCGGTTGCGCTTGCCGCCCAGCCCCGAGTATGATGCCAGCACTTTTGTCATCATCGGATTCGGCGCTTATGGGCGTGAATCCACACTCCACCTGATACGTGCCGCGCTGGTGAGACTGAACACTACCCTGAATATCCTTGTCATCGATCAGAACGCGGACGCACTGAAAGAACAATTTCTGATTGTCAATCCTGCCGCCGCGGAGATGGCTTCTCTCGAGTTTGTCACTGCATCCGTTGTACCCGGCTCGCCCGATATCAAAGATATTGTTGAAGAAAAACTGCGCTCCGCGGGCCCATTGATTGGAGTTGCAATCGCATTGGGGGATGACCAGGTAACCCTGTGTGCAGGCCTTGAAATACGCAACTTGCTCGACACAATGGAGCTGCTTCGCGTGCCGGTGTATTTGCGTCTGGAGCACTATAGGCAGTTGGGCGATTTGGTCAGCAATGTGGAGAGCATTTGCCGCTTCAACGACCGGCTGCAGGTGTTCGGCACTTTGGAAGAGATACTGAGTCCCGGCGTGCTTTTTGGCTCCAGGCTCGATGCGCTTGCACAAGCGGTGCACGAAGATTATCGCCTGCGTAGCCAGCAGCATATCAACCAGCAAGCTAATGTGCCCTGGCATGAACTTCCGGAGTTCATGAAAATGTCGAACCGGTGGCGCGCCGACCATACGCCATTGCTGCTGGCGCTGGCAGGATTCCACGTGGAAGAAGATGTGAAGTCGCCGCAGGCGCTGGAACTTACGGCAGAAGAGACAGAACTGCTGGCCGAGCTTGAGCACCGCCGTTTTACGATTGAGCGGCGGCTGGTTGATTGGATGTCAGGCGAGACGCGGAGGAATCTGCAGAGGAGGCATCCGCATATTGGCGAATGGTCAAAGCTCGAAGAAAGCCAGCGCGACTGGAACCGCAAGGAAATGGCAAAACTACCGAAGCTGCTGGCAGGGCTTGGAGTGGAGTTGCGACGGGAACGAAAGATTCGCGCCTATGGAGCTACGCTGGCCGCGGTGGGGGAGGAACTTGACAGCATTCTTGCCGGACCACAATCGGAGCACTATATTCTGATTGTCGACCTCGACGAGCCGCAGGCGCGCAGCATTGCGGAACGTGCGTTGAACCTGCAATCCGTCAGCTTCTGGCTCTTCTCTCGTGAAGAACCGCGGGAGTTTTTCCAGAGGCAATCACGGTATTCGTCGAGCGGCCTGCAAACTGTGATTGAGAGAGCGGAAGGCTGGGTCTTGCGCGATCAGGTGATTTTGCAAGAAGCGTAGGCTACTTGTTTCATTTTTCAATTTGAATGAACGCGCAGCAAGTAACGTCACCGAATTACAACCTGAATGGATTGCTTTACAATTGGAATCATTTTTTGAGGGTTGAACAGACGGAGGCTCTACTCCATGAAGACATTGCGGATCTTTATCTCTTCACCCAGCGATGTTCGCTCTGAGCGCGTTCGCGCTTATGACATAGTTCAGCGGCTGCAAGCGAAGTTCAGGGCATTCATCAGGATCGAGACGATTCTTTGGGAAGATGAGCCCATGCGCGCGACGGCATCGTTTCAGCAGCAAATTCCCAAGCCCTCGGAAAGCGATGTAGTGGTGTGCGTTTTGTGGGCAAGAATCGGCATGAGACTGCCGCAGGAGTACAAGCGGCCGGATGGGACCGTGCCCACGGGAACAGAATGGGAGTTTGAAGACGCGCTCGATTCTTACAAGAAAAAAGGAACGCCGGACCTGCTTGTATATCGCAAGGTTGCCCAGTCAAGCATTTTGGCGGACAACATTGAGACGGTTAAGGAATGGGTAAGTCAAAAAGAGGCACTCGATACTTTTTTGGATAAATGGTTTCGGGATCATGAGGGCGCGTTCAAGGCGGCATTCAACTCTTTCAATAACGAAGAGGAGTTTGAGAAGCTGCTCACGACTCATCTGGAAAAGAATGTCAGCCTGCGGCTCGACAAGCCTGAGCCCATCATCTGGACCGAAGGTTCGCCGTTCAGAGGACTGGATATATTCGATCTCGATCACAAGGAAATTTTCTTTGGCAGAGACCTGGCTGTTGCCGAGATTACCCATCGCTTGCTGGAGCAATCTTCGCGCGGGCGCGCGTTCCTGATTGTGTTGGGCATGAGCGGTTGCGGCAAGTCATCGCTGGTACGCGCCGGCGTGCTTGCGGAGCTGATGCGTCCGGGAGTGGTTGAGGATGTGGGTTGCTGGCGTTGGGCGGTTATGCGCCCCAGCGAAGCCAGCGGCACGCTGACGGAATGCCTGGCATCGGTGCTATACAGCGAGAAAAGCGCGCTGCCGGAGCTGGCCGATCTGGGTTACGACCAGAAGAAATTCGCGGCTCTTTTGCAGGATGCTCCAACCCACGCGATCCCATTGGTTGAGGCCGCTTTGACCAAGGCGGCACGGCAATTTGCGAAAGATAAGCTACGCTCGAATCCGCCGGAGGCAAGGCTGGTTCTAGTGATCGATCAGCTTGAAGAGATGTTTACCGCAGCGCGGTTTGACGCGCCACAACGCTCTGCATTTATCCATGCCATCTCCGCACTTTGCCGCAGCGGCCTGGTATGGGTGATTACCACCATGCGCAGCGACCTGTATGCGCGGTGCGCTGAAATCGATGAGCTATTGGCGCTGAAGTCCGACGACGGACAGTACGATTTAGCTCCTCCCGGGGTTGCGGAGATAGGACAGATTATCCGCTTGCCGGCAATCGCGGCCGGATTGGTTTTTGAAGCTCACCCCGTAACTCATCAGAAGCTGGACGACGCATTGCAGGAGGAAGCAAGCAGGAACTTAGGCGCGCTGCCTTTGCTGGAGTTCTGCCTTGACGAGCTCTATAAGCGCAAGACTGAAGCTCATTTGATTACCTGGGATGCCTATGAAAAGCTTGGCCGCTTGAACGGCGCTATTGCCAGACGCGCGGAAGACGTTTTTGAAGATCTGTCTCCCGCGGCTAAGGAGGCTTTTCCGCGCGTGATCGCTTCGCTGCTGACCATGGATGCGGTGGTGACAAGCCACCCCGTGCGGCATAAAGATCTGAGCCGCGATGCCGCCATGGAAGAAGTGGTTGTTGCCTTTACGCGAGACAATCTTTTTATTACGGATATCGATCAGGCGGGCGAGCCGCTGGTGGCCGTGGCTCATGAAGCTCTGATCAAATCCTGGCCGCGGGTGCAGAATTGGGTGCATGAGAATCAGGATTTTCTCCGGCTGAAGGCGCGCATCGCCCAGGCTGCGCATCGCTGGCGCGAGTCAAACAAAGAGAACGATTTTCTGCTGCCGGAAGGCAAGCCCCTGGCCGAAGCCGAAGATGCATTGAGGAAAAATCCGAAGGGGCTGGAAAATGACGATTTTATCCTGGCTTCAATCAAGCTTGCCGCGCGGCGCAGACACAAGCGCCAAGGCCTGGTCGCCGCAGTTGTTACGCTTGTGCTCTCAATCGTGTTTGGAGCTATTTGGCTGCGCAAGGTACAGATGCAGAAGGCGCAAAGTGAAGTTGACTATGTGAGCGCCGTTGGGGAGATGAAGCAGAACGAGGTATCGGCGTCGCTTGCCTACCTTGCGGACGCGATGAAGAACAATCCTGCCAATGAGAAGGCAGTTGCATTGACGGTGGCGGAGCTGCACAATTTTCTGCTGCCGGCTATCGTGCTGCACCATAACGGCGAAGTTCACGATGCCAGTTTCAGTCCCGACGGCTCACTTGTGGTTACGGCATCATCAGACGGAACGGCACAGGTGTGGGACGCGAAGACCGGAAAGCCTATTGGCGCCCCGATGAGGCACAACGGTTGGGTTCATGCCGCCGAGTTTAGCCCGGACGGGACAAAAGTTGCAACGGCATCTTACGACGGTACAGCGCAGATTTGGGATGCGCGGACCGGGCGTCCTTTGTTGCCGAATGGATTGCGTACCGCTGACCCCTCCAGGACAAAAGTCTACAGCGCGATGTTCAGCAACGATTCCACGAGGATTGCTACCGCCGCGTCGGATGGAACCGCCCAGATATGGGATGTGCAAACAGGTAAGCAAATTGGCGAAACCATGTTTCACGGAAAAGACGAAGTAGTATGGTCGGCTCACTTTAATCCAGCCGGCACGCAGGTGCTAACCGCATCGATCGACGGCACCGCCAGGGTTTGGGATGCGTGGACGGGAAAGCCGATTCTTGTTTCAGGGAAACCGGTGATCTTGCAACATCAACACAAGGATGAGATGAACAACGCGTTCTTCAGTCATGACGGCAAATGGATTGTGACTGTGGGCGATGACGGAACGGCTCAACTATGGGATGCGCAAACCTTTCAAAAGGCCGGCGAGCCGATGCAACACGGAGGCAAGGTGGGTTTTGCTGACTTCAGCCCCGACAACAAGTTTGTGGTCACCTCATCGCTGGATCACACGGCACGCATTTGGCAAGTGGTGGGGAGCGGCGAGGCAACCAAAGTGGAACCATATGGCGCGATTATGCATCACGATGGATGGGTCAGGGCAGCGTTTTATAGTCCTGATGGACGCGCGATTATTACCTGCTCGTACGATCGAACTGCGCGCGTGTGGGATGCCAAAGGATTGCCCCTAGGCCAGCCAATGCGGCACAGCGGCACGATATACATGGCCCGTTTCGGCAAGGACAATTCTTCAATCGTTACCGCATCCTTTAACCACACGGCGCAAATTTGGAAGTGGCAGCCGCCCAGAACATTGCCGCCGATGCATCAGCCCGGTGCAATGGTGTCAGCCATTTTTGATGCGAGCGGCAAGAGCCTGGCATCTGTTTCCGCACAAGGCGTGCAGATTTGGGACGCAAAAACAGGGTTGGCAAGCGGTCAGCCAATGATTCCCAATAGTGGCGGCGATAACTTGAAGGGGGCAAGCTATAGCCCGGATGGCAAATGGCTGTTGACGATTAGCAAGAACGGGGCGCAGGTATGGAACACAGTAACAGGCGGGCGCGTTAGCCAGCCGATTGAGATTTCAGACTTGTTAACCGCCTCGTTCAGTCCGGATGGTCATGAGGTTATGACAGCTTCAGGCAATGAAGTCCAGCTATGGGATGCGCAAAGCAGCAAACCAATCTTGACTCAGCCGATACGTCCAGACGGCATATTGTCAGGCGCGGGCATGAGTCCTGATGGCCGCACTGTTGTCAGTTACACCTACAACGGAAACGTCGACTTATGGAACGCTCAAACCGGCGCGGCTATCTTAAGCAAATCAATCAGGCATAAGGGCCGCATATTTACTGTAAATTTCAGCAGCGACAGCAAGTGGCTGGTAGTTGCTTCGGCGGATCATACAGCGCGTGTATGGAATGCATTGACGGGCGAAGCTGTCAGCGCTCCGATGCAGCATGACAGTTTTGTTATTGATGCTGAATTCAGCGCTGATGGAAGATGGGTTGTGACCGCATCAGGCGACCAGACCGCGAAGATCTGGAATGCGCAAACCGGCCAGGCAGCATCGCCGGCAATGCGACAAAAGGATGCAGTCATCGCAGCTCACTTTAGTCCGGATGGACGCTGGGTTGTAACCGTGACGCAGGATGGCATCGTGCAGGTTTGGGGCGCACAGACCGGACTGCCGATGGGGCCGGCATTCTCTAGCAGCGGCAAAGTAGTTAGCGCGGTGTTTAGTCCGGATAGTAACTGGATTCTAACTGCCGCGGACGATGGAACTGCGCAAATGTGGGAAGCGCCCATCACTACCAAGTTAGCGCCAAAATGGTTGATTGATGCAGCCGAATCGCTGGGCGGATGGAGCCTGGACAAACATGGAGTGCTTCAACCCTCGCCCCAGCAGGCTATTCAGCTGCGCGAGAAACTCAGCCATTTGACCGGGAAAGATGAGGTTTCGCGCTTTGGCCGCTGGTTGGTTGAGGACCCCGCCACTCGCCCACTTTCGCCTAAATTGGAGCAGTAGCAGACAGTTAACCAGCTTTGCGCAGTGCCTCATGAATGATCATTTTGAGGTAAGTCTGGTAGCGCAATCCGCGCTCGGCGGCCTGCACACGGGCTTTAGCGATGTCGTCGGGGTCAAGGCGAATGGTGGTTGACGGTATGGCTGCGCGCTTGGCGAGTGTGCCAATGCCGACTCGTCCTTCGGCAGTGGCTTTTTTAAAGTCTTCGAGTAAGGCATCTTCGTTCGACTCCCACCAAGCGGCTTCTTCCGCTTCATTCGCGAAGGTCTGGTTTTTCAATTCTTCCAACATTGCCATTCCTCTTCATCGACAAGAAGTAACGCCTATAGTTCTTGTTTGCAGGCCAAGCTGTGACGACGCGAATCTTCTTATCCCGCATTGTCGTAACCACACTCAGAATTCTTCCGGCATCGGTCTCTCCGATATGCTGCATCCGCTCCTCGTCATTCCGAAGATGCGAGTTGAGATCAACAGGCCGGTTAAGGATTACTTGTTCCGCCTCGGCTGGTGAAATCTGATGCAGTGCTAAATGACCGCTGTTCTGTTCATCCCAATCAAAAAGTGAATGATCCATGGTCTCTTAAACCTTTCAAGCTATCGCCCAGTCTGAGCAATTTATGGTTTTGGAGTCCTTGCCGGTCCTCAGCGAGGTGACTTTGGAATCTTCACTTCCACGTTAATTGTAGCTACATCGTAGCTATTTGTCAACTACTATTGCCTTAACTCGACCAGCGTTGCCCCTTGCCCGCCTTCGTTCTGCGGGGCTTCGGAGAGTGTGGCTACATGAGGATGCGTTTTTAGAAATTCGCGGACGCCGCGGCGGAGAATGCCTGCGCCGTGGCCGTGAATGACGCGGATGCGCGGCAGGCCTGCCATGAAGGCGCGGTCAAGATACTTCTCAAGATCCGCGGTGGCTTCGTCCACGGTGCGGCCGATGAGGTTGATCTCAGTGCGCATATCGTCAGTATTGGAGCTGGTGACGGTGACGTGCACGTTTTTTTGTTTGCGGGCGGAGGTTAGCGGATTTTCCTTTGCTGCCGCAGAATCTCCTCCAAAACGCGAAGTCTCGGAGAGCTCGTCGCGCTTGACGCGCATCTTGATAGGGCCAAGGGCTACTTCAAATAAATCTTTTTCTACTTCGCGTTGCACGATTGCAATTTTGTTCATCGACTTGATAAGGACCTGGTCGCCGGCTGAGATGTGCTTGAGCAGATGCGGCTGGGCATTGGCGTCGCCCTGGTCGGCGCCGGTGCGGTGGGCGACTACGGTCTGGTTGAAGCTCTCCTGAAACTCGCGACGCAGGCGGGTGATGCGGCGCTCGGCTTCCTTCGATAATTTCTGTTGCCCGGCGCGATCTTCAATTGCTTTCACCGTCTCGCGCATCTGGAATTCGAAGTCTTTGAGCAGTGAGGCTAGTTTTGTTTCAAGCTCGCGGGTGCGGTTGCGCAGCTCGACGTCGCCCTCGCGCGCGAGTTTTTTCTTTTCCTGGTTTAGTGCGTACTGTTCTAGACGGGTTGCTTTGCGATCTGCTTCGAGTTGGGTGAGATCGCTGTGCAGTTTGTCGAGGAAGCGGGCGATATCAACCTGTTGCGATCCGAGACGCTGACGGGCTGCGACGATGATGCTTGCGTTGAGGCCGAGACGCTCGGCGGTTTGGATGCCGGCCGATGCGCCGGGGACGCCGAGACGCAGCTGATAGTTGGGTGCGAGGGTTAGTTCATCTACGCCTGCGGCGGCGTTGAGAACACCGGGGGTGTTGGCTGCGTAAACCTTGAGAGAGGTGTGGTGGGTGGAGATGAGCGACCACGCGCCTGCAACTAAAAAATGGCTGGCGATGGCTACGGCTAAGGCGGAACCTTCTTCAGGATCGGTGGAAGAACCGAGTTCGTCGAGGAGCACCAGGGAGCGCGCATCGGCGAGACGGGAGAGACGGTCGAGGTTGGTGATGTGCGCGGAAAAGGTGGAGAGTTCCGCTTCGATGGACTGCGCATCGCCGATGTCAGCAAGGAACGCAGTGAAAACCGGAAAGCTAGCGGCTGTGGCGGGGATGGGCAGACCGGCCTGGGCCATCATTGCCAAGAGAGCGGTGGTTTTAAGAGTGACGGTTTTGCCGCCGGTGTTGGGGCCGCTGATGATTAGCTGACGCTCGGCGGCGGTTAGCTCGAGAGTAAGCGGGACTATACGACCACCGGTCTGGCGTAGATGCCTTTCGAGGAGTGGATGGCGGGCTGCGTCGAGGTGCAGTTGATCGGGAGTGATGGATGGGGCCACGCAGTCGTAGTCGCGGGCAAAGCGGGCGCGGGCCTGGAGGCTGTCAACGAGGGCGAGGACGCGCGCGCCTTCAACGAGGCCGAGTGCGTAGCCGCCTACCTGGCGAGTGAGTGCGACAAAGATGCGATGAATTTCGGCTTGCTCTTCTTCAATGAGGCGGACCAGTTCGTTGTTTTGCTCGATGGTTTCGAGTGGTTCGACGTAGACGGTTTGGCCCGATGAACTGGCTCCGTGAACCACGCCGGAGATGCGGCGCTTGAGCTCCGCACGGACGGGAATGACGAAGCGGTCGCCGCGGATGGTGATGAGGTCTTCCTGGGTTGAGCCTTCCTGGGTTAGCTTGCGGAGGGCGGCGCGGAGGCTTTCTTCGATGATGCGCTCCTGGCGCTCCTGCTCGCGACGGATGCGGCTCAGTTCGGGTGAAGCGTTGTCGGCTAGAGAGCCATCGGGTTGGATGGTGCGTTCGATGGACTCGGCTAGCGGGCGGAGGCTGGTTGTAAGAGCTAATGAGAGTGAGGACAGGCCGGGCAGTTTGCCGACCAGGCGTGCCGGGGGCGAATGCAGCAGCGATTGCCAGGAGGCGACGTCGTTGGCAAGGCGGGCTATGGCCTGGAGCTCGCCGGCTTCGAGGGCTGAACCTTGAATTTTCGCTTTGTCGGCAAGTTGGGCGGGGTCAAAGAGGCCGCCGAGAGGGATGGAAACCTGTTCCTCAAGCAAGAGACGGAGTTCGGCGGTGAGTTGATGCTGGCGGGTGATCCATTCTTCATCGGTGGAGGGTTTTAGATCGAGGATTGCGTTGCGGCCTACGGGCGAGGCAGCGAAACCTGCGACTAATGACAGTAGCGGTTCCCACTCTAGAGCGGCGAAGTCGGCGTGCCGCACGGGCGACGGAATGGGATCGAGGAGGGACATCTACAAAAACTATCTTAGCTGTTTCGAAGTGTTGCTAGTGGAGTGGATGTGTATCCCCCGGTCCCCAAAAGCGAGGGACCGGGGGCACCCGCATTGAAGATATTATCGACGACAAAAGACAGACGCAGGTCCTTCGACTCCGGTCGCTGCAGCGACCTGCGCTCAGGATGACAGTGCTTTAGAGATGTTCAGCTCGCCTTCCCAGCGTGCTACTACGGCACTGGCCATACAGTTGCCGATTACATTCATGGCGGTGCGGCCCATATCCATGATTGTGTCTACGCCGAGGATCATGAGGATGGCGGCGGTTGGAATGTGGATGGAGCTGGCTGTGGCGAGGAGAACTACGAGAACGGCGCGGGGTACTCCGGCTACGCCTTTGCTGGTGAGCATGAGCGTGGCGAGCATTACGATCTGTTCGCCGAGGGTGAGATGGATGCCGGCGGCTTGCGCGGCGAAGATGGCGGCCATGGAGATGTAGAGGCTGGAGCCGGTCATGTTGAAGCTGTAGCCGGTGGGGATGACGAAGGAGACGATCCAGCGGGGCACGCCGAACTCTTCCATGCGCTCCATGGCCAGGGGCAAGGCGGCTTCAGAGGTGGTGGTGGCGAAGCCAATGGCGGCCGGCTCAGCGATGGCGGCGATAAAACGCTTGATGGGGATGCGGGCGATGAGAAGGATGGGCGCGAGCACCAGCAGGATGAATGCGGCCAGTGCGACGTAGTAAGTGGCCACCAGTTTGACCAACGGCAGCAAGGTAAGCAGGCCCATGCTGCCTATGGTGTAAGCGAGGGCAGCGCCCGCCGCAACTGGGGCCATAACCATGACGATCTTTGTGAGGCGGAACATGGTGTCTGTCAGCGATTGGAGCACGCTGACTAAAGGGGCGCGTTTTGGCTCGGGCATGGTGGCCAGGGCGGTGCCGAAGAGGAGCGCGAAGATGGCTACCTGGAGAATCTGGTTTTGTGCTACGGCGAGTGCGATGTTTTCAGGAAAGATGTTGAGCAGCACATCTTGCCAGGCGGAGGAATGCGCGGCAGGGAGAGCGGCTTGAAGATTGGACGGAAGCGAGACGCCTACACCGGCCTGCGAAAGATTGATGGCGATGGCGCCGAGGATGAGGCCGGCAGTGGTGACCAGCTCAAAGAAGACGAGAGACTTGAGGGCGACACGGCCTACTCCGCCAAGACGGTTGTGCCCGGCGATGCCGGTGACGATGCCGCCAAAGATGAGAGGGGCAACGATCATGCGAATGAGGCGGAGAAAGATATCGGCGAGGAAGTGGGTTTGCGTGGCGAACTGGGGCGCGTCTACACCCAGCTCTCCACCGATCAACATGGCGAAGAAGGTCCATACGAGCAGGGAGCGGCGGCGAATGGCGACGGGGACAAACAGAGCAAAGCCGGTCCAGCAGAGCGCTATTGCGATCTGTTGGGGCGCGTGAAAGAGCACGGCGAGCAGACCGGCTGCGAAGAGCAATGCGGCCGCAGTGGAGAAAATTCGAATCGAGGCGCGGCCGGGTTGCGGAGGGTGGGGCGCGGGTTGGCGAGGAATGGTCGGGTCTTCAGGCATCGAGGATTCCATTATCCTACGGCCACGCCCAGGGTTGCCTCTATGGAATGTTCACTCTGCAATTATTGAGTGAATTCAGGACTTTGAGTCAGTTGTCGATGTGGCCGGCGCTGTGCTGGGCGTGGGTGAGGCAGCGGGGGTGCTGGACGTGCTTTCGCCTGGTTTTGAGGGTGTATTGCTCTCCGACGCTGCGGCGCCTTTTCCGGATTCTGTCGAGGAATCAGAGGATGGCGAGCTGCTGCTGGATGCGTAATCGTTTACATACCAGCCGGCGCCCTTGAAGTGCAGGCGTGGAGCGGTGAGCGGGCGCTCAAGCAGGCCGTGACATTTAGGGCACTCGGTCTGCGGCTCGGCTGAGAAGTTCTGGATCTTTTCAAAGCGATGGCCGCACTGGGTGCAGCGATAGGCATACAACGGCAAAGTTCTTTCCCCTTCCGGGATATATCCCACTATGTCTATTGTATCGACAGGGCGGAAATAATATGCAAAATGCCCGCCCTGGCAATGGGTCAGTTTGAAAAGCACATCCCTCAGAGGCTAAAGCCCGCGCTTATATTGCGCGTTTTTCGGCGCGCGACCCACCCACTGGGTGGGTTCCCCGGTCGTGCCCTGGTTATAAAGCCCTTTTCGGTTGAGTTTTCCCGCTCGCTGCGGCGAGTGAAGCTTCCATGCTTCAAGATGCTACTTCGCTTCGAACTGACCCACTACCTCTTCCCTGCCTTGATTTGTTGCCCGAGAATAGCTTTACTTCACGAACATGAGCAAGGAGGCATTGTGGTTTTCCCAGCTCAGGGTGAGTTTGACTATTGTGCTGCTGCCGCCGAATGGCGCGAGGGTATATTTCAGGTTTTCAACCGGGGCTGACGGAGCATCCATGGCCATTTTTTGCCGCGCCAAATCCTGCTTTGGGTCGTAGGTCAGGCCACCCTGTCCGGTCTGCTTGTTGACGATGAGCACCCAGTTGTCAAAGTCGGAGATGTCGACGTAGAGGCTGTAAGAACCCTTGGGCAAGCGAACGATGGGGTCACCTATGTCAAGGTCGGCATCCGTATGCAAAATGGTCGCGGCATTGGCGCCGGCGCGCCAGACAGGATAGGTTTTGTCGTGGCTGATGAGACCGTCTTTGGTGAAGATTTTGCCGGCGCGGCCGTTGACCCTGGGCGAGGAATAATTGATGGTGATGGTTTTGCCGCCTATGGTCAGCGTTTCGGTGGCGGCCGGACTCTTCGGCGGGGCTTTGGGTGGGGTTTGCTGGGCGGACAAGGTAGCCGCGACGACGAGAAGGGTTGTACAGACCAAAAAACGCTTCATGGGGTGATTTTCCTCCGGGCAGAGCTCAATTGTATATAGACGCTCCGACGCGATGATTGTCGCACTGCGGGTGATGGTTGGGGAAGCGGGAGTGAATCCGGGCCGGAAGCGTGGACGAGCTGGCTGCTATGATTGCTCGAGAAACGATGATGCCCGTAAATATCGTTGCAACCGGAATAAACCGGTATAAGGAGTTTTAAACAATGAAAAAATCTCTCACATTATTCGTCTTAATCGGGATTGCGATCACTGCATGTTCTGTCGCTCCTGCACAACAAAAGAAGATCTATCCCGATCGCTGGGTTTATGCCGGTGCAAGCGTCCCGACCGATAAGGACGCCGATGCGTTGATCGATCTTATCCGCACCGCGGCGGCGCACGGCCTTTAACGGCATTGTGCTGTCAGGATTGGACCGCATCAGCACTTACTCACCGGAGGAGCTGGCGCGCCTGACGAAGGTGAAGGAGATTGCCGCCGCGAATCACGTGGAGATTATTCCCGGAGGATTCAACACCGGTTACGGCGGAGCGATTTTGGCTCATGACAAGAATCTGGCTGAAGGTTTGCTGGTGAAGGATGCATTGTTTGTTGCCAAGGGTGACAAGGCGGAGTTTGTTGCGGACTCACCGGCGAAGTTGGCGAACGGTGGATTTGAAGAGTACCAGGGCAACCGGTTCAGCGGCTTCACGCTGCAGGATGAGCCGGGAAAGAAAACCTTTGTCGATACGACCGTAACTCACTCCGGTAAAGCTTCACTGCGCATTGAGAACTTTGCTGAGCCCTCGAAGGCCGCGGATGCGGGCACCAGTGCCGAAGAGATTGCGGGATTGAAAAGCCCGGAGACAGCGGGTGTGGCGCGCGTGGCGCAGGAGATTCATGTGACGCCGAATCGTTGCTATCGCGTGAGCGCGTGGGTAAAGACTGAAGGCGTCGAGCCGGACTCGCTGTTCAGCATCAAGTCGTTTACGCCCGATGGGCGCGATCTGAGCCCTTTTGAGCCACCGGCGCCGTCGCCCACATCCGGCTGGAGACAGGTGACCACTTCGTTTAACAGTTGGTATGCCGACCGCATCGAGTTAACCTTTGGCGTTTTTGAAGGCGTGAAGGGCAAGGTTTGGGTAGACGATGTGGAAGTGGAAGAGGTAGGGCTGATGAACGTGATTCGCCGCGACGGCGCGCCGCTGAGCGTTCGCGATGAGGCCACAGGAACCGTATATGAAGAAGGGCGGGATTTCGCGCCGATCAGCGACCCCAATCTCGACTTTCACTGGACACACGCCATGCCTGCGATTCATTTGCTGCCGGGCGGACGCATCCATGACGGGGCGCGGCTGCGGGTGAGTTACTATCACGGCACGACAATCTATAACGACCAGATTCCCATTTGCCCATATGCGGCCAAGGTTCGCGAGATATGGAAACAGCAGTTTCCGCTGATTGAGAAGTACCTGGCGCCGAAACGGTATTTCCTCAACGTTGACGAGGTTCGCGCATTTAACCGGGATAAATCGTGCCTGGACCAGAAGAAGAGCGCCGCGGCGGTGATTGGCGACACTACGCAATGGCTCTACGATCAGGTGCATGCCGTCAATCCCAAGGCTGAGGTGCTGGTGTGGTCAGATATGTTTGATCCGAATCATAACTCGGTGAAACAGTACTACTTTGTTGACGGCTCTTTGGAGGATACATGGAAGTATTTGCCCAAGGACATGGGGATCATGCTTTGGTATTTTGAGAAGCGGCAGCAATCTCTCGATTTCTTTTCAAGCCGTGGATTCAAGACGTTTGCAGCGGCATACTATGACGCCAGCACAATGGAAGAGACCAAGAAAAATGCCGAGGGATGGATGGGTGCCATGGACACAACTCCCGGCGCGGTAGGGATTATGTATACGACCTGGGACAAGAATTACAAGTTTCTGGCGCCATTTGGGGATCTGGTCTCCAAGCGCCCTTAAGGCAATAACGACAAACCAATTGCGCCAGGCGAGTTGAAACTTGCCTGGCGTAGTCATAAAGAGCCTATATATAAGAACTTTATTGATAAATCGATAGCTCCCACGGCATATTCAGATTAGGTATATACTGGTGCCGCGATAATTAACCACCTTGGAGAACTGTTATGCCAGCCCGCATTCGTGTCTTTTCTTTATGTTTAATTCTTGTGAGTTGCTGCACAGGGATGCATGCCCAGCACACAGCCAACGCCAACACATACTATCAACAGTTAAGGGGCCTGATGCCGGGCCATGACGTTATCTCAGTCAGCAACCTGGTGTTACGGCGTGATGCTGCCACCTTTACGTTGCAACAGGGCAATATCGCCTTTTATGGCGCAGTAAACGGGAAGGTGACTGGCGCGGTTTACAAGGGCAATGGCCACCTCCACATTACCCCGCCAAACGCCCAGGAGCGCCATAATCTGTCAATCTTCAATCACACTGAAGAATTTGACGAAGACTTTGACGAATTGGTGTTGCGATTCACCGACGATACAGCAGCGGAGTTGCATAAGTATTCGACAGGCGCCGGAGCGCCGGGTTCAGCCTATAAGAATGCGGCAGAGGAGTTGCAGAGCTTTGCGCGGCATCACTTGTATGAGAATCTCGATTTGCGACTGCTGCAGGATGTACTGAGTCCTGATCCGGGCGGATACTTTCTGGCCGCCATTCACGGAGTTAAGAATAATCATCTGTTTTACCTGCTTGACCCGAATGGTGTGACCAGATTGGCTCCGGAAGAGGTTGCACTGGAGAACTGGAAGTGGGGAGATGACACGGTAACCTACCCGCTGGCTTTTCACCGCGCAGCCGAGTACGCCAACGGCACGCCTAGCGGCAACGAACACAATGCGGCATACAAGATACTGAACGAAGATTTGGATGTAATGATCGAATACAGCGGATTTCTCTCTTGCCTGGCCACGGTTGAGGTTCGCGCGGAGCAGGACGGTGTAGCAGTAATTCCGCTGGACCTGCACTCTGACCGCGATTCCAGTCTTAACGTGAGCCGCGTGGAGACAGGTAAAGGTGAACCACTGGATTATGTGCAAGAAAAGAAAGACGAAGATCCTGACTTTGGAGTGATTTTGGCGCAACCGTTGAAGAAGGGCGAGACGGCAACGCTTAAGATCGCTTACGGCGGCAAGAATGTAGTCATCAATGAAGGAAATGGAAATTACTATCCGACAGCCCGCGGAGACTGGTATCCGAACTCTTATCAGGGATTAGGCGACTACGCTACCTATCACATGATCTTTCACGTACCTAAGGGACTACAAATGGTTGCCACGGGGACCAAGATAGGCGAGAAGACCGAAGGCAAAGTGACAACGACCGAGTGGAAGACGGATGTGCCTCTGCCGGTGGTTGGCTTCAGCGTAGGCGATTTTAAAATGCAGGAAGCAAAGATAGGAGATAAACAGGGCGATAACTTGATCGTCGACGCCTATGCCAACAATATGCCGCCAGATGCCTTTACCCGCCACGATAACGCTCCAAGTGTGTTCGAATCAAAATCGCAATCTGACGACGTTTTGGGCACCTTTAGTACGGCGGCACTGTTGCCCGTGGAATTGAGCCAGTCGCAGGTTGCCGCGAGGGTTTATACCAGCTACTTTGGACCATTGCCTTTTGCCAGGGTAGCTGTGACTCAGCAATCTGCCTGCTTCTACGGACAAAGCTGGCCCATGCTGGTGTATCTGCCGATATGTGCTTTTTTCGATACGACCACACAGCACTTTATGGGTCTTGGTGGAGAAAATCTGAATAAGCATATGTATTGGAAGGTGGTGACTCCGCATGAGATGGCCCACCAGTGGTGGGGGCAGACGGTGGGCTTCCGCAGTTACCGCGACCAATGGATGAGCGAAGGATTTGCGGATGCCTCAGCATCTATTTTTCTGCAAGCTACGCGGCCCAAGCCGGACGATTTTATAAATTTCTGGAAAGAAGAACACAGGATACTCACGGAAAAAAATCAATTTGGCTTTCGGGCCGTCGATGTGGGTCCGGTGACGATGGGATACCGGCTCAGTTCTCCCAAGGCCGGGTGGAATATTTATGGTGATCTCGTCTATCCCAAGGGAGCGTACATCCTGCACATGATTCGCATGATGATGTGGACGCCCAAGGAAGGCGATGATCGCTTCAAGGCCATGATGCATGACTTTGTGAACACTTATCGTTTTCAGGCCGCCACCACTGAGGACTTCAAGGCCATGGTCGAAAAGCATATGAGCCCTGCGATGGATTTGGACGGCAATAGAAAAATGGACTGGTTTTTCAATGAGTATGTATACGGCACAGATCTGCCAACTTACCACTTTGATGGCGATGTTAAACAGACCGACAGCGGAACAACCCTGCACTTCAAGCTGGTTCAGTCGGGAGTTCCATCTGACTTCAAGATGCTGGTGCCCATGTATCTGGAGTATACCGACGGCAAGATTATGCGCTTAGGGGCACTAAATATTACCGGCTCAAGCACTTTGGATCAGACGGTGAACTTACCCAAACTACCGAGCCAGGTGAAACGCGTATCCATCAATCACTATTACGATGTGCTGGCCGCTGAGAATTAGGACGACCAGTGAGGCGAAAAAAGGCGCTGAAGTGAAGTTTACCTCAGCGCCTTTTTTTTATTGCACGATGGCAAAGCGATTCTTTGTCAGGCCATTGCTTCCCTGCTCATCGGCTCAAACGTCAACTGGTTTGTTTTACGGTCGACGTCGATGCGCACGTGCGAGCCATGCAGCACCTCGCCGTTGAGAATTTTGATGGCCAACGGATCTTGCACCATGCGCTGCAAGGCTCTCTTCAACGGGCGCGCACCATAGGCCGCATCCGAGCCGGAAGCGAGAATCAGCTGCCGCGCCGGCTCAGTCAGTTCCAGCGAGATTTGCCGGTCTTCAAGCAGCTTGCGTACGTCGTTCAACCGCAGCTCTAGAATCCGGCTCATCTGCGTAGTTGCGAGCAGACGGAAGATGACTATATCGTCCACGCGATTCAAGAACTCGGGACGGAAATGCTCACGCAGCACACGCATTACCGATTCACGCGCCTGATCGAAGTCGCTCTCGGTTTTGAGCGTATCGCCGATGAGCAGATTTGCGCCCAGGTTTGAGGTCATGATGAGCACTGTGTTTTTGAAGTCGACTGTGCGGCCTTTGGAGTCAGTGAGGCGGCCGTCGTCCATCACTTGCAGCAGAATGTTGAACACATCCGGATGCGCTTTCTCGATTTCGTCGAAGAGAATGACCGAGTAAGGGCGGCGATGCACGGCTTCAGTCAGCTGCCCGCCCTCGTCGTAACCCACGTAGCCGGGAGGCGCGCCGATCAGCCGCGCCACGGCGTGTTTCTCCATGTACTCGCTCATGTCGATGCGAATGAGGGCCTGCTCATCGTCGAAGAGAAACTCGGCAAGGGCGCGCGCGGTTTCAGTTTTGCCTACGCCCGTTGGCCCGAGGAAAATGAAGGAGCCGATAGGCTTTTTGGGATCGCTCAAGCCTGCGCGTGAGCGGCGAATCGCGTTTGCCACTACGGTTAAAGCTGCATCCTGGCCGATGACGCGCTCACGGAGGCGCGCTTCCATCTCGACGAGCTTTTTGACTTCGCCTTCGAGCATGCGTGAAACGGGAATGCCGGTCCATTTGCTGACGATTTTGGCGATGTCCTCTTCGTCTACTTCTTCCTTCAACATTCGAACTGTGCCCGATTTGCCATCTTGTGCGGCGTCAAGCTTCTTGAGCTCCGCTTCAAGTTTGGGCAGCTCGCCATATTGAATTTGCGCGGCACGGTCGAGCTGGCCCTTGCGCGTCTGCTCTTCGGCCTCGAAGCGCAGAGCTTCAATCTTCTTTTTCAATTCGCTCACGTGGCTGATTGCTTCGCGCTCTTTGGTCCAGCGCGCGCGCAGAGCCGTGGTTTTTTCTCTGGTTTCGGACAAGAGCCGTTCAACTTCGGACATTCGCTCGCGGCTGTTGGCATCGGTTCCGCGTTTCAACGCTGCGCGCTCAATCTCAAGCGAAGTTGCCTCGCGCTCGAGTTGGTCGATCTCTGTGGGCACCGAGCCGATTTGAATAGCCAGCGATGCCGCGGCTTCATCGACGAGGTCGATGGCTTTATCGGGCAGGAATCTGTCGCTGATGTAGCGATGCGAAAGCACCGCGGCGGCCACAATTGCCGCGTCTTTGATGCGCACGTTGTGGTGCGCTTCGTATCGATCTTTCAAACCGCGAAGAATGGCGATCGTGTCTTCAACATTCGGCTCACCTACATAGACGATTTGGAAGCGCCGTTCAAGCGCCGCGTCTTTCTCAATATATTTGCGGTACTCGTTCAGCGTGGTTGCGCCGATGGCACGCAATTCTCCGCGGGCAAGAGCCGGCTTGAGCATGTTGCTGGCATCGATGGCTCCCTGGCCGCGCCTGCGCCCACAAGAGTGTGCAGCTCATCGATGAACAGAACGATCTGCCCGTTTGACTCTTCAATTTCTTTGAGCACTGCTTTGAGGCGGTCTTCGAATTCGCCGCGGTATTTCGCGCCTGCGAGCATCGAGCCCAGGTCAAGCGATATCACACGCTTGTCGCGCAGGCTCTCGGGCACGTCGCCGGAGACGATGCGGCGGGCGAGGCCTTCGACGATGGCTGTTTTGCCTACGCCGGGTTCGCCGATCAGCACGGGATTGTTTTTGGTGCGTCGGCTCAGAACCTGGATTACGCGGCGAATCTCCTCATCGCGCCCGATGACTGGGTCGAGTTTGCCTCGGCGCGCAAGTTCGGTGAGGTCCTTCGCGTACTTTTCAAGAGCCTGAAATTTGCCTTCGGGATTCTGGTCGGTTACGCGCTGCGATCCGCGCACCGCGGTCAACGCCTTCAGAATCGCGTCATACGTTGCACCCACGCCGGCAAGAGCCTCGCGCACCGCATCGCCTTTCAAGTGCGCCGCGCCCAGCAGAAGATGTTCCGTGGAAACATACTCGTCCTTGAAGTTCGCGGCCTCGCGAAAGGCCTGCTCCAGCACCTTGTTCAGCGACTGGCTCAGACCCGGCTGCGTGGCTGCTCCGGCCACCCGAGGCAGTTTCTCCTCGATGGCATGCAGTTCGTGCTCAAGCCGTTCGGTGGGTACACCAATCTTTTCAAGCACTGCAGGAATGACGCCTTCGCGGTCCTCCACCAGCGCGAGCAAAAGATGCACCGGCTGCACTTCGGGGTTGCCGAGTTCAGCGGCCCGCGTTTGCGCCCCCTGCATTGCCTGCTGCGATTTGACTGTCAGTTTTTCCCAACGAATGGCCATAAAATCAGCTCCTAGCTTCTAGCTTCTAGCTACCAGCTTTTAGCATTTCAGCTTACAATTTTGTTCATACATAATGCCAACGCATAATTTCTTATGCATAATGATTCGCTAGCTATGCAGCTTGTCGCAAAAAATAAGCACCGAAAGGGCAAACTTTCATGCACCTTCCGGCGCTTACAATTTCAAATTCATTTCCGTCTAAATTGAGCTAACAGCTAGAAGCTGAAAGCTGCTTCTTCAGGCTGCTTTTTCTACGTTGATCTTGATCTGCCTGGGCTGTGCTTCAGGCTTTTTTGCGAGCTCCAGCTTCAGTACCCCGGCATTGTATTCCGCCTTGACGTTCTCCGTGTCGACGGTAGTGGGAAGCGTGAAGGACCGGTAGAAGCTTCCGTAGCGCCGCTCGATGCGATGGAAGTTCTGCTCCTTTTCTTCAGATTCGAATTTCCGTTCGCCCTTCATGGTGAGGGTGTGATTTTCAACCCGCACGTCGAGGTCCTTCTCTTCGATGCCCGGCACTTCGACCTTGAGCACGATTTTTTGCGGATCTTCGTATACATCAACAGCGGGCACAAAGCTGGCTGGCGCCAATGGATCGTTTTCGCCGTTCAAACCGCGGAAAAGCGAGTTTGCGCGGTTGTCAAAAACGATGACTTCACGGAACGGGTTCCAACGAGTGATTGCCATAAATGTGTTCCTCCAGATGGATTCTCAAATGATGGGATGGGATGCTGAGTCCCAGCCGCTTAATCAATCTGATGACAATATAGCATAAACGAAGCATATAATATGTGCGTATTACGCTCATATATAAGATGAACAGTAATCCGTTTAATATCAATTGTTTAATGTGATTTTCAACTCACATCCAGCCTGTATTCTCTCAATTCCTACCCTTTACCGTTGCTTTCCACTCCATTCCAGGTAGCTTGAGAAGTCGGTTTGACCGGGCGGGCGGAGCTCAAATTTGCCGCTCATGACCCCGTCGGCCAGCTCGTAGCTCAGCCGGTATTGAGGCCCTGGCTGGGATGTATCGGAGAGAAAGACCACCGTTCCTGTTTTGGGGATGGAGACGTCGTAGTGGATGACGTGGCCCTCATTGTCAAAGTAGATGGCCTCGAGCTTTTGAGTATTTACCTCGGGGTAGATGTAGAAGAGGTCGTTGTGCTGGCAATCGAAGTCTTCAGGTGCTGTGCAGGCGCCGCTTCTGGAGTGTCGCGCGAGAATATGGTCACGAAGCTCAAGTCGGAATGTGTAGGCAGCTGAGGCCTGTGCCTGGGCTACTCCGCCGGTGGTTTTTGCTTCCCAGGACCCGAGCAGAAAACGGAACGCTGACCAGGGATCGGTTTTGGCTGGTGGTTCTTTAGCTGGGGTTTGCGCGGACAGACCGCAGGCGGTGAGCAAGACCATCGCGGCCAACGGCACAAAGCGCATCTTCATGGGTAGCCTCAAGTTTCATAGTCTACCTGAAATGTAAGGTTGTTTTAGGCGCGTCATTCAACAAGAAGTGCGTGTGTGATTACCGCGGAACTCATGTTCCCGTTTCGATACGCTTAATTGATTTGGTTGCCAGGAAATGCACCCGGCAACCAAATCGGAATTCCAAACTAATAGCACTCACTAATCTTTATTAATTAAAGTAGAGGGCAAGGCCGTGGATTGGACCGGATAATCCGGTTTTCGATCCGCTGATGGTAGCTTCAGGAGCTACGTTTGAGGCACCGGCCGGAATTGCATTGAAAATGTCGATGGTAGATCCGTTACCAACGTAGATATCCCCTGCATAGTCGAGAGCAATGCCGTTGGGGTCGCTGAGACCGGTGTTTGAGCCACTGATGCTGGCGACGGGGGCAACATTGCCAGTAGGAGTGGGAGAGTAGATGGTTACGCTGTTGCCGCCTCCGTTGACTACGTAAATGTTGCCGGAGTTGTCAAGGGTCAGGTCGTGCGGGGCGCTGAGCAAGGTGTTCGATCCACTGATGGAGGCGACGGGCGCGACATTGCCTGAGGAGTTGCTGGAGAACATTTCTATGCTATTGCCATCTTCGTTGACGACATAAATCGTTCTTCCGTTGCCGACCACAATGCCGTTGGGGTAATCGAGCCCGGTGTTCGAGCCGCTGATTGTGGTCGTGGGCGATACGTTTCCTGTAGCTCCGGCGAGATAGACTGTGATGGAATCGCCTTCAGAGTTGGCAACATAAATATTGTTGTGGTAATCGAGCGCTATGCCGCTGGGCCCATTGAGCCCGGTATTTGAGCCGCTGATGGTGGCGATAGGCGCAGTGTTGCCTGGAGTTCCGGGAGCGTAAACCGTGATGCTATTGTTTTCGTGGTTGGTGATGTATGTGTTGTTATTGTTGTCAAACGCTATGCGATGGGGATCATCGAGGGTAGTGGCCGCGCCGGTGAGGGTGGAGCTGGAGGCGATATTTGCATTGCCTGTAGCGGTGGGAACAAGGTAGCTGCTAACGCTGTTGCCATTGGTGACATAGACATACAGGTCAGACGAATAATACGGATTCGCACTGCAGCCGTTCAAGAGAAATATAGTACCCAGGAGCAATACACCAAACCAAAGCCCAAGGTACGTAGAACTACGTGATTTTGCGCTCATCGTGATAGTACCTCCTTCCGGAATGATAGTGGTTAACTGGTGCGTTGTCAGCGAAGTTGACTGTAAGTTTTGAGGGTAGCGTACCGGACTTAGGGCTATAGACACACTTCCCCTGATAAAGTTTTGACGGTTTTTAGATTTATTGGTTTACTTTAACGCAGACATCAATCTGAGACGGCCTATCGCAGATGCCTGATTGATACGCTTGCGCCTACTTCTCGATGTCAATATCCGGGAATTTACGCTTTACCGCCGCGACAACGGCAGCGTGTTCAGGCTTTCCACTGGAGCGAGCCAGCGCATCGCGGGCGTGTGCTTCATCTTCAATGGGATAACGCCGAGTTTCAGGAAAGACAAAGTCGCCCTTTGGCAGGTCTTTCCTTTTTTCGTATGAGAGTTTGGCCATATGCGGATACCTCCAGGTTTTTCAATTGCATTCCGGTCTAAATGCTTGCATTTGGGTAGGATGATCGAGTTCGGGCAAAAGTTGCAATCTTCATTCAACTGCCGGCATCATCGACTTGTTCAATTCACGCGTCCCAGATGCCGGATCACTGTTTCGCCTTTTACAATGGAAGCCAGATGACGCAACTCCCTGACCTTCCCTCTTATATGGATTGGCACTGGCTTTGGCTGACCGTGGCCGCATTTCTGGCTGGGGTGCTCAACGCCGTGGCCGGAGGGGGCTCATTCCTGCTTTTCCCCGCCATGCTGAGCATGAAGATTTTGCCTGTTCAGGCCAATGCTACCAACGCAGTAGCCTTGTGGCCGGGCCAGCTAACCTCTGTCGCAGCCTACCGAGAGGATATTCGCAAGAATCTGCGGCTTGCGCTGCCCATGGGCCTTGCGGGGCTGATCGGCGGCACGGCCGGGGCGGTGGTACTGCTGAATACGCCGCAGATGACATTTCTGCATTTGGTTCCCTGGCTGCTGCTGGTGGCCGCTTCAATCTTTGCGGCAAGCGGCCCGGTCTCTCGCTGGCTGGCCCGGCGCAGGGGCGCCATTGCCGGAGTTACCCATCCCCCGCGCCGGCTGCTTGTTTTTTTATCAACTATCTTTGTTTGTTTTTACATCGGCTACTTTGGCGCGGGAGCGGGATTTCTCCTCATTACTCTGCTTTCGCTTTTCGGTTACCAGGATCTGAATGAGATTAACGCGCTTAAAGTGGTTTCAACCACACTTGCCAATGGCATCGCCTTTATTATCTTTGTGGCCGACGGGCAGGTGGTATGGCGCTATTGCCTGTTGGCCATGGTCACTTGCGCTATTGGCGGCTATTTCTCAGCCCGCTTCGCGCGTATGGTGCCACAATCGTATCTCCGCGGCCTGGTTATCTTGATTGGATTTTCAATGGCTGCATGGTTCTTCTGGAGCACTCGATGAGAATGGGTTCCACGCCGGAAGATCATTTGAAGCTTTCGGGCGGTGGGAATGCTTCGGGAGTGGATCGCAAGCGGCGTGATCGGATTGAGCTTTCAGTTACCTATGGGCTTATTCTGCTGGCGGTGTGGACACCACTGCCCTGGCAACGATATATCTCGCTGGCGGCGCTGGCATGGGTGTTGCTGGCAACCTGGCTTTCATTCGACGGATGGAGCGCGATGGGTTTTCGCGTAGCCGGCTTTCGCCGATCGCTTTGGGTGGATGGCGCGGCACTGTTGGTGGCAGCGGCCGCGGTTCTGGTGGCATATAGACTGCGAACTTTGCACTCGCCTGCTAATCCTGTTTTATTTATTCAGCGCTACTGGGCCTATGCGCTTTGGTCTTTTCTGCAGGAGTTTCTGCTGTTGAATTTCTTTCTGCTGCGCTTGCTGCGGCTGCTGCCGGGAAGAAATGCCGCAGCGATTGCGGCAATGGGAATGTTTGCCATTGCACACCTGCCCAACCCTATTCTCACTGCCTTAACGCTGTTTTGGGGATGGGCTTCATGCAGGCTGTTTCTGCATTATCGAAATGTTTATACGCTGGCTGTGGCGCACGCCATGCTGGGAATTTCGATTGCCATTACGATTCCAGGAGCCGTAGACCACAACATGCGCGTGGGGCTTGGCTATCTTACCTATGATGCGAATAAGTTTACTCACCGCAGCCAGATTGACCAGACCGTATCCACGCAGGCATGGGTAATGGCTGAGGCGCTGACGCGGCGCCCCTTGCGCCATGCACGGCCATAGAAGATTCCCGCCAGCGCTGCCAGGATTACATAACGCCAATTGAAGAAAGCCGCTCGCTTGTTGAAGTGCGCGAGACCAAAGATGATTGCGGTCAAAAACAACGACGCGGTGCGGCCCATGCGGCGTTCAAGTAGATTTTGCAGCCATCCGCGAAAGAAGAGTTCTTCAGGAACGGCGATGAAGAGGAAGGTGAAGACGAATGAGCTTGCGAATTGCGAGAGAGACGGCCATGTAGCGTGCGGATGGTGAAAGCCGATGCTCAGGCCGAGGGCAATGGCGATGGGCGCATAGAATGCGAACTCGCGCAGGCCGATGGCGGCGTCACGCAGGCGCAGATTCAGATCGAAACCGACGCCATGCAACTGGCGAATCATGAGCAGGGCATAGATGCCCGTATCGAGTAAGAGGATTTTGCTGAAGACAGCAAGGTGCGGCGGCCAGGCGGGCTCAAGCCATCGCAGATCGACGGCCAACCCTAAAGCGGCTAGCACCAGAAAGTCACGCCAATTGCCGCGTTGCTCAGGGTCGATGCGCCTGGCCTGGTGCATCAGCGCCGAGACTGCGACGGGCAGCAGCGCATATAAAGCGAGCCAGCCCCAGCGAAAGGTTCCCGTGGAGCAAGCTACCAGGAGATAGGGTGCATATAGAAGGGCTGATGCAAGAATCCGAACGGGCACGGCTAAGCGGTCAAATGCTTTTGCCAGCCGCTGGCGAAAAAACGCCGCTGCAAGAAACGGCGCCAGTGTAAGGATTGCCGCGATCACAATTGCGAGGTTGATCATCGGGACCATCCAGATTGCGGCCGGCCTCCAGTTGCGATATTGCGAAGTTACTTGCGAGATTGAAGCGTTGGCCCTTTGCTTATAGCCTTACTCCACAAAAGGGATCGTGCCGCTTTCGTTCCATTCGTCCTCAGCGTGTGGGGCTTCGCCGCCTTCGCGGCTCAGGATGCGACGGAAAAGCTCGCGGACCGCGCGGTTGCGGTGGGTGAGAAAGTAATCCTCGGTCTGCATGACAGCTACCTTCTCAGCAGCTGCGACGACTAGAAATTGATTGATGCTGGTTCCGTCGCGCTCGCTGATCTGCTCCAGTGCGGTTTTGAGCGAGACCGGCAAACGCAGTGGAAACGTGGCAACTCTGGTTGGCATTATTGAATCCTCCTGAGGGCATCGCCCGGACGGACTACGGCGATGCCAAAACTTTGCTCTGCCTTTGCCAGGCCTTTCTCGTTAAAGGTGACGAGATGGGAAGCTCGACCGCTGACTGCCGCTTCAAGAACCAGCTCGTTTCCCGGGTCATGGAGTTGCGGACGCCATCGGTAGTGCGTTTCAACCGGATCGGCCATGGCGATGAGCCAATCGACAAAGGCGGCGGTTTCTTCTTCGGTGAGTCCGGCGGCCAGACGATGCTTGGCGAGCATGCATCGTGATTCATATTCAAGCGCCAGGGCGACGGTCATCAGAAGGGTCGCGGAGCCCTGGTCGATGCGACGCAGAAGCTCGGCGGATGCTCCTCGGGGGCTGCGCATTGCAGCCACTACTACATCGGGGTCGAGAAGTAGTTTCACGCAGAAAACGATATCATATTGCGGGCAATACTACTACTGAAATATTTTTCATCACTATTAGTATCAGTAAGTTAGAGATTCTATTATTTTATGATTTGATTGATAGGAACTGTTTTTCAGGTACTCGAGGCGGATGAATGGGGGATTGCTCTGGGCTCGGATGAGGGCCTGTGTTGCTCAGCGGGGCGAAAAAACTTCGGTTATGACCAGGGGTATAAAAGCCTCTTCAACTCCCTGCTGCGGCTTGCCGAGGACGGCCCTGATTCCAATATTGATGGGATTTGGGATTTGTATGTGCCTGACGCTCTGGGAATCATTCACCAAAGTTCCGATCACCGCTTGTCTGGTTTGGTCTGTGGCCTGCGCGAGGATAAAGTCGAGTTCCTTGTTGCCGAAATCGAAGGTGCCGCAAAAAAGTACGCCGTCAATTTCCTGAACTTTAGTGATGCAATATCTGCCTGAACCCACAACAGCGATTTCTTTGATGGTAAAGGAGGGATAGATGGTCATCGTGCTCTGCGGCGCACCCCTTTGCGCGAGATGCTTTCCGAGGTCGGGCAAGAGTGTTAATTCATCTGGACTGATGTCTTGCGGGAGTAATTCCCGTTTCGAGCCGGGCGACACGCTGTTTGAATCTAATTGCGGCTGTGAGGATGAGGAGGGCCATGGGTATTGATCCTGAGAGTTGGGAGGGGCGCTCCAGAAGGTTGCGGAAAAGGCGCCCAAGATCAGCAAGGGAACGATCAATAGAATATTCAGGTTAAAGACTGAAATCATGATGGAGCCGAATATCCACCAGATCATGATGATGGAGTTCTTTCTGAATCTACCTCTATCCTCGCTGACTTGCTCCCACAGATTCTTCTTATAAGCGGACCTATAGTAGAGGATGAAGATCGTCACTGCCAGCACACAGCCGACATTGTTCAGGATTGCGAGGATATTGAAGATCAGGCCCATCGTCTCAGCCTCTTTCAGAACCCTGTCAGAGCGTTCAATTTCCGGCACCCCTGGGACCACTCTTTATATATGTTGTATATGAAATCACTTAACTGCTTTGCACAAGGATGCCAGATTACTCCGATGCCGAGTGCACGAAAGTATATAGACCCTTGTTCCCATATTGGGAACATAATAATCTATCGCGTGGTGGTCGCGGTGGATTATCGGCGAGCCACGGTCTTCATCAAATGGCTGGGAACGCACAAGCAGTACGACGCAATCGACGTGAGGACGGTTCAATATGCAACTGAAACCCATCAAGACTGATGCCGACCACGAGGCCGCTCTCAAGGAAATCGAGCGGCTGTGGGGCGCGGCGGAAGGCACCGCCGACGGAGACCGTCTCGAGATTCTCATCACGTTGGCGGAGGCATACGAAGAAGCCCATTTCCCAATGGATATGCCGGACCCGATTGAGGCCATCAAGTTTCGCCTGGAGCAGCAAGGCGTGGACAAAAAGGCGCTGATCGGAATTATCGGCAATCGTACGCGGGTTTATGAGGTTCTGCGCAGAGACCGCGCTTTGTCGCTGGCCATGATCCAGAAACTGAATCAGCAGCTCAAGATTCCAGCGGAAGTTCTGATTCGCCCCATTCGCGTTAGGAAAAAGAAGCTGGCGGCTTAAAATTCACGTCGTGCCCAGTTTGGGCCATACGCCCGATTTGGTAAGATGGGCCATTCACCGCTCAAAATCCAAGGGTTCGAAATCGAAAAACTGCAGTTCACAGTAAGGTAGAATCGATTGTGTTGGTTCATATGACGCAGACCGAACTCACAAACGTTGTGGAGCGGCATAAAGTAGACGCCAACAACAAGTCACGTTCTGAAATGGCGAAGTTGGGGCAATTCCTGACACCTCAGAATGTTGCGGCTTTGGTGGCTTCTACTTTTCGTCCGTTAGTTCCAAGCGCTGTACATCTGCGCCTCCTCGATCCAGGTGCCGGAATCGGGTCGCTATCAGCGGCATTTGTCAACTGGATGCTGAACCAAAGGCATCGCCCTCGCTCTCTCGAAATCATAGCCGTTGAGTTAGATGCAAGTCTCATTCCCCTGCTTAGACGAACGCTTAAGCACTGTGAGCGTTTGGCGGAAGAGCATGGAATAAGCTTACGTTCGGAAATCCATCAAGCAGATTTTTTGGAGATTTCAGCCGATCAAGATTCCCTTTTCAGTGGCGCATTATTTTCGGACTTCACCCACGTCATCATGAATCCGCCGTACAGAAAAATCGCTTCTGACTCAAAGGAGCGCTTGCTTCTGCGTAAGCAAGGAATCGAAATTTCAAATATCTATGCCGGGTTTGTTGAACTAGGTGCGAGGTTCCTGAAAGAGAAGGGGGAGCTGGCCGCGATCACTCCGCGAAGTTTCTGTAATGGTACTTATTTTAGGGAGTTCCGGAAGCACTTTTTCAGCACGATGAGGATTCAGGCCGCTCACCTTTTCGTCTCCAGAAAGGAGGCGTTTTCGCAAGACGCCGTGTTGCAGGAGAACATAATTTACTCGGTTCAGAAGTCCTCCCGCAACACACATAGAACTGTCGCCATCTCGAGCAGTAATGGACCTAGCGACAAGACCTGTGTTCTGCTTCGTGTCCCATATTTCACCGTTTTGAGGCCCAATGATAAGGATTCTGTGCTCCATCTACCGGTAGACGGTGAAGGGCTAGCGGCCATGGAATTAATGGCCCAACTTCCAGCGACATTGGAGGACCTAGGTGTCAAAGTCTCAACTGGTCCCGTAGTTGACTTCCGGTCCAGGCGCCATCTCAGGAAGGCACCGGGGAACAAATGCGTGCCCTTGCTCTACCCAACTCATTTCTCAAGAGATGGAATTGAATGGCCTAAAGAGTGCCGTAAGCCTAATGCAATTCTGGAGGACGAGTTGAGCACTCGTCTGCTAGTACCTATGGGAGACTTCGTCCTCGTCAAGAGGTTCAGTTCCAAAGAGGAGAAAAAGCGAATTGTGGCCAGAGTGTTGGAGGCAAAGGCATTCCCTTTCAAGCATATAGGTTTGGAGAATCATCTCAACTTTTTCCATCGTGACGGCAAAAGTCTAGATCTTGACTTCAGCTTCGGGCTTGCGGCCTACCTGAATTCCACCGTTGTGGATGCCTATTTCCGGCAGTTCAACGGGCATACACAAGTAAATGCGACCGACCTGCGAATGATGCGTTACCCAAACGAGAGGTCCTTACAAGAGCTCGGACGATCTATCCAAGATCAGAGAGGTTCCGCATATGAACAACCCAGGATTGATAGATTAATTAGCGCCCTCATGCAGTAGGAATTCTCCAGCTTATTCTATACTTAGTTCGCCTTTCAGAACCCTAGAAGTGAGTGCCTTGTAGTTTTTGCTTTTCAATTCGGCAACGAATGTCTTTATAGGCTTGAATGCCGTAGGAAGATAATAGCCAGCATCCTTTTCTTCACCAAACCTGTTGCGAACAACCTTTCTGTTATTCAACAACGTGAAGATGTCTGTCCACCACATGTCAACCGCAACTGTACATCTGGTCGGCAGTGCATAACGATGAGCTAGTTGCACATGGAATATGTATGCGGGGAGCGCTGTATTCAAGACAACTCCAATGATATCGTTTGAGTCGTTTATGTCTAGCTGAAATTCCGTCATTGACTCAACGGAACCAGGTCCAGACTTTAATTCGATGTGAAACAGGGCGCGGTTGTTCCTTTTAGATGACACTATAAAATCCAAATCCTGCAAGTCTGACGCCGCCTGTTTCTTGGTTTTTCCTTTTCTAATATATGGCGATAGGTAGACTTCCTCGGTTTCCGTTAGCATTAGATTAGGAAATGTTGGCTCAATGTATTTGTTCCAGTATGTACGTACAGCCTTGCTGGCCACGCGCGACTTCTGGTACGCAATTACCACATTCCAACAGAACCCGCACATGAAAAACATCCGCATCCTGCAAGTCTTGTTTTCATTGCAGAGCCCACAGAAACCAGTGACAGTTTCGCCGTGGTAGATTGGGGATCGTCCATTCAACGCTTCTTTAATGAGTATGGCCAAGCAATCGTCGCATAGATATAACGATTGCATTGCGCGGGATGTTTGCCGGGTCACATGGCGGGCACATGCCTCCCAATACTTGCTGTTCTCCTCCAAAATTACCAGGCCTGGTGCTATAGCTAGTTCCTTGGTCTTTACGTTCATCGCTCGAATCCTCCTTGTTCGGTTATCGAGCAAGGATAAACCCACGACCTTGTAATGCCGGGCTGCCCAGGTCCCGAGTTCGGAACCTGGGAGACACAAATTCCTATCTAGCCTATGAGGTTATTCTTCCTCTTCCTCCACAGGCCGCTTGGCGTTGGCTAGGATTTTGTCGGCTACTAACTGGGGGACTATGTCGTAGTGGTCCATCTCCATGCGGTAACTGCCCTTGCCCTGAGTCATGGAAGTTAGCAGCGTGCCGTAAGTGAGCATCTCGGCCATGGGGACCTGGGCGTTGATGACTGTTGTGCGGCCCTTGGAGTCTGTGCCCTGGACGCGGCCGCGGCGGCTGCTGAGGTCGCCCATGAGGGTTCCGGCAAACTCGTCGGGGGCTTCGATCTCGACCTTCATGATGGGCTCGAGGAGGCAGGGCTTGGCTGTTTCCATGGCCTTGCGGAAGGCGAGGCGGCCGGCCATTTTGAAGCTCATTTCGTTGGAGTCGACGTCGTGGTAACTGCCGTCGTAGACGATAGCGTGGAAGTCGACGACCGGGAAGCCGGCGAGATAGCCGCGGGCGGCTGACTCGACGATGCCTTTCTCGATGGCGGGAATGAAGTTGCGGGGGATGGCGCCGCCGAAGACTTCGCTGGCGAACTCGAAGCCGCCGCCGCGGGGCATGGGCTCCATGCGGATTTTGCAGTCGCCAAACTGGCCGTGACCGCCGGTCTGCTTCTTGTGGCGTCCCGGCGCCTCGACCTTGGCGCGGATGGTTTCGCGGTAAGGAACCTTGGGGGCCTTGAGAGTGACTTCAGCGTGGTAGCGCTTTTTGAGGCGGCTGACGATGGCCTCAATGTGCGGCTGGCCTGCGCCGGCGATGAGGAACTCGTTGGTCTGGGGGTCGCGGAAGAAGCGGATGAGCAGGTCTTCTTCCATGAGCTTGTGGATGGCGGGGGCGAGCTTGTCTTCGTCGGCGCGGGACTTGGGTTCGATGGCGTAGGTCATGGCAGGCTCGGGGGGCGGGATAGATCCACCTGGATTTCGGCGCCTTTTTGGCCGAGCGTGTCGCCGGTGAAGGTGTCGCGCAGCTTGGCCACGGCGCCCAGGTCACCGGCGTGGAGCTCGGGCACTTCAACGGCCTTGCGGCCCTGCATCACGCTGAGGTGGGACAGGCGCTCCTGGTCACGGCGAGTGTAGTTCTCGACGGTGACGTCGTTCTTGATGACGCCGCTGATGACCTTGAAGAAGGTGATGCGGCCGGAGAAGGGGTCGGTCATGGTCTTGAAGACCACCATGGCAGCCGGCTCGCTGTCGTCGACTTTGCGGGTGACTGGGCGGCATCGACGTCGGCTCGGCGGCACCGACGGAGGGGATGCGGACGGCGAAGGGCGCGCGCTCGACGGGCGAGGGGGCGTAGACCTTGATGAAGTCGAGCAGGTGGTCGAGGGCCATGTTGGCCAGGCCGCTGGAAAAGAGAACCGGGAAGATGCGGTCTTCGCGGATGGCTTCGTGCAGCGCGGCGATCAGGTGATCTTCGGGATGGTGCCCTTCTCGAAGTACTCCTCCATCAGCTCGTCTTTGCCTTCGGCGACCAGCTCAACCAGAGCCTCATGGCGGGCCTTGGCATCGGCGGCCAGGCTGGCGGGGATCTCGCCGGTGACCTTGCCGCGGCCATCGCCGCCGGGCGTGTAGTAGAAGGCTTCCATGGTGACCAGATCGACGACGCCGTGAAATCCCTGTGCGTCAGAGATGGGCAACTGGACGGGAACACAGTTGCGGCCCCAGCGATCGACAAGGTCGTCGATGAGGGCGCTCAATCCGCCTCCGCCGCCGGCTTTGGGGTGGTCCATCTGGTTGACGAGGACGATGCGGGGGACGTTGGCCTCGTCGGCATATCTCCAGACCCGCTCAGTAACGGCCTCAATGCCATGTTGGGCGTTGACGAGGACGACGGCGGCTTCAACGGGGAGCAGGGCGGCGCGGGCTTCGTGGGTGAACATATGGAAGCCGGGAGTGTCGACAAGATTGATTTTGACGCCCTGCCACTCGGCAAAGGCGACGGCGTTCTGCATGGTTGCGCCGCGGGCTACTTCTTCTTCGTCATAGGCGGTTGCGGCCGTGCCGTCTTCAACACGGCCCTGGGTGGGGGTCATCTTGGCGGCATGCAGCAGGGCGGCGATCAAGGTGGTCTTGCCGCTGTGCGCATGCCCCACTACAGCCACGTTGCGGATCTCACTTCCCTGGTAGGTTTTCAATGGGTTTCTCCTTCGTAGTTCTCTTCAAGAAGCGGATGCTATCACAGGGGATATGTGAACGTCCTGTGACACAGAACAGGAGTCAGGGGTTAGGAATCAGGGGTTAGGGGACAGGGATTAGGTTTGCTGTTTACTGATTGGAACAATTATCCCTTTGATTGAGGATGGTAGGCACACGAATCCCCCACTTGGCGGATTCTAGCTAGTTTCGCTATTCGGAAACTTTTTTGACGTGATAACCCGGCTCAAGGGAGATGACCGCAACTATCGGTGACGAAGAGGTATCTTTACGAATTTGAACAATCTCTCTATCGGTGGTAATGCATCCGCCGTCAAACGTAGCCTGCGGTACTTCAACTCCCCTAAAGAACAGTGCAAATTTTGCCAAAGCACCCTCCGCTGTGGTTCATATTGTCATAGTAGACGATTGTAATGGGAGCGATTTGAGAATACTGTAAAGACAACAAAGCCCGCTGGCAGGCGGGCTATTGTCTGAATGTGTGCCGTTGGCTCGGCTCTGTGATTTGAGTCTATCACGGAGGTAGTCAATGGTGTGTCTCTCAAAGCAATCCTTGGAAAGTCTGGACCGAGTAGTTAGCTCGATCAGTTCACATGATCCCGGCCCGTTCCTCTTTGCCTACCCTTACCCTCTTGTGTACTGCGGAAATACGGATTCTCCCGATATGACACTGATCGCGGCTGCATGGTCTCCCGAAGGGTTTGCGATTGCCGCAGATGGCTTTCAAGTTGAAAGAAACCGACCCGATATATATGACGCCCAGAAAATCTTCCACACGCCATTTCGTGACAATACCGGATTTGCTTATGCTTGTGCTGGGACCTGCCGATGGACTTTCCCATCTGGTCGGTACTTCGACTTTATAGAGGCGACAAAGCGTGAACCGACGATCTAGCCAGTGCGCCATTCCCGGCTGATCCTGCCGACTATTTCAACGCGATTGGGATGAGGTTATTTCAGGAGTTAGACTCTCCGCTGGAGAGGGACATAGACAGCACGGATGGCTTCGCTGAGACTAGGTTACTCTTTGCCGGATACGCCAAAGGATCACCGCTCTGGGCAGAACTCATGTTCTCTAATACAGGAACTCGTTTCTATGCTCCCGTTTTGACCCGCGTAACGCAATCCCCAAAGGAATTCATCTTGTTCGCTGGCTCAAAGACTATATACGGAGACATGCAGATAGCCGGGAAAATATCACCGCCTTTCTATCTCAATGAAGCCGTCAAGATGGTTAGCGAATACGCTCAGATGTGCATTGAAAACAGTACGGTTATCGAGGATTGCGGCAATCTCAGGGGAGACGTTCATGTTGCCACTATCACAAAGGAGAAACTCACTTGGATAAGGGAACCGAAGAGCCTACAGAAATAATGGTAGATAAGGATAGGTTTGACGCTGTGCTCCGCAAGATGATCAACACCAAACCAATGCCGATGAAAGACGTAATCGGCACATCCGCACCACGCGCACCACGCAAGGATAGACGCCCCGCCAGCGATTAAAACGGGTTATCCCCGCCTTTCAGCTTGGCATAGGGGAGCGGTTCGCGGGTCATGTTAGCCAGAGCCAAATCAAACATTCCTGCCTGTTCCCTACGGCGGTTGAATCGCCAGCAGAACTCGCCCAGGTATGCGTCCATGTGCTCTTCGCCTAGCTTGTGGTAGCTGCCGACTACACCCCGCTTGAACAGGGAAAACGCGCCTTCGATGGTCTGGTTAGAAATCGGCTGGTTAGCCTTGATTTCCTCCGAGTGGTTTCCCCGGACGTGATTTCCTTGAGTCAGCAGGTTCACGTAGCGGGTAGAGCCGTCCGTATGGATCGCTGAGGCGTTAGGGCTAATCGTGGCTTCAAGAATCGGCGCTATCGTTTCCGGTTTGAGGTTCTTGATTTTCTTCAAGTGGACCCTGTCCGCCCCGCTCTGCAATGCCGAGCACCTTAACCTTGCGGCGCTTCGCTTCCGTGATCGTGGTGCCTGGAACGTGCCGCCGACGAACGATTCGTCAATCTCGACTACCTGTCCCTCAGAGCCGAGCGGATCGATGGAATCGTCCGACATAGCCTTGCGGATTCTGTGGCACATGAACCAAGCCGTTTTGTACGTTACTCCTAGATGCCGTTTCATCTGGTTTGCGCTGATTCCCTTTTTCCCCTCGCACATCAAGGCAATGGCGGCAAACCACTTCTGCAGGGGCAAGTGGGAGTCATGGAACAAGGTGCCAGCCGTAGGAGAGAAATGTAGGGCACTTGCCGCACTCGAAGATCAGTGACGGCTTGCCCGTCTTGCCAGCCGTCTGAATCCGGTAAACGGTATCATGGTCACATCCAACACACCGAACGCCGTCCGGCCAGCGGGTATGAATCCAGTATTCGATTGCCGCATCTTCTGTAGGGAATAGCTTTGCGAGTGAGAAGAAATTCATATAAATACTGAATATAATTCCACGTTTATTCTCCTATGTCAAGGGGATAATTGTTCTGATTGGTAAAGTTTTGGCTTTAGAGTCGGAGTCGGACCGGGCTGTCTTGCGAGGCGTGAGCAATTTCACTACTGGATCGATGAGAATCGTCAGGCGCTCAAAAAAAATTCAGCCGATGCATTTATTTTTTTAATCGAATGCCTCAAATATTCTTAATCTGGCGTCGTCCAGATAGTTACCTTCAGCCCCGGAGTGGTGGCTCCAGTTCCGGAGCTGAAGGCAATATTCAGTGGCCGCGTTCTAATGCTATTTGAGAGCAACGGCAAGGATATCTACATCATAGCCGTTGCCGCTCTTTTCGCACTGGCCGTAGTAAGTTGACGGAGTACCGGCCACTTCATCTTCCCAGAAAATATCCTGGCCTGTGGTATACGATCCCAGTGAAGTCCAGGCGATGGGTGCACCGCCAACGGTTAACCCCTCCCCGGAAAATGTAGAACACATGGACCACAGCATGTCATTTGCGGATGTCGTGGTGAAGGTGTTTGAGCTAACTGGCTGTTGCCCATAAGTCCCACTCCCGACAAAACCGGTGTTGTAACCGTCCAACGGAGCGGTGGATACGCCGGTATAGTCGACCACCGTGAGGAAGTTATTCGAATAGGCGGGTGCAGTGACCGTTATGGTGATAGTGCCTGAAGCGGCATGGACAGAAGCCAGGCGCTGACATAGCCGTTGCTGCCGGGGCCGGCATAGGGGGTAATTATATTTGATGGCGTGCCGGACGAGGCGGTAACGGAAGTTATGGTTGAGGCGGTTGACCAGACGCCAATTACTAACGCATCCCCTGCCGTCACAGAATTGGGCAGCGTGCAATACACGGTGGCGGTGGCACCGCCGGCCGTATAGTGGTTGCACTGATTATTCGCATTGGACGGAGCGGCGATGGTGTATGTCGCCGATTCTACTGCACTGTTCGAATAGGCTGCCTTGGCGGCAATTGCCTTCAACGTTTCTGTGGCCGAGACAGTAATTGCCGTGCTGTAAGTACTCGATGCCGTCGTTGGCGTCGTTCCGTTGGTGGTGTAGTAGATGGTTGTTCCCGCCGTTGTGTCGCTGATGGTAACCGTCTGCGGCGAGAGTAGGTGCCGGAGCAGGCGAGAATGAAGGTGCGGGTACAGCCGAAGCAATGGTGTATGTCGCGGTTGTTACCGGACTATTGCGAATACCCGGCTCTGCCTGCGATCGCTTCTACGGTTTCTGTCGCGCCCACTGTGAGGCGCCCTGTAGGTGCTCGATGAGGTCGTTGGCGTAGTTCCGTTGGTGGTGTAGTAGATGGTCGCTCCCGCCGTCGAGTCGCTGATGGTCACCGTCTGCGCGGGGCCATACGGTCCGGGCGTCGGGCTGAAAGTTGGTGTGGCTGCCACCGGCGTGCTGGCCCCCTTGATGGCAAGAGTCATAATCGATGCGTCTCCCGCGCCTCCGGCGTAAATGCTCGTATTTGAGAGGCACTGCCCGTAGTTAGAAGGTCCTGCGACGCCTGCCAGGCTCGTTTTTACGAAGAGCCACGGCGCTGTATCCGTTCCCTTGTAACTATTTACCGCAGTCCATGTAATTGGCACAGTGCCGGCGTAGAACGCGGCGTCTAGTGACAAGCCGGCACACATCGTCCACATCATGTCGTCTGAGGCTGCCGTGATGAAGTCTTCTGTAGACATGCTGGTTGCGCCGTAGCCAGGATTCGTCGTGCTACTTGTGTAGTTGTCTAACGGAGTGGCAGATGTGTTGGAATACTCTGATACTGAGATCCAGATATTCGTGTATACGCTTGTAGTGGCTGTTATGGTGATGTTTCCTGAAGATGTATTCGCCAGATAAGGGCCGCATCCAAATAATTGCTGGCGCTCGCTTCGGGCAAATCGGTAATTACAGTTACCGGCGTGCCTGCCGATGCGGTAATTGTCGGTGTAGTGGACGCAGCGGTATAAACGCCAATGACTAACGCATTCCCAGCGCCAACACCTGAGATGGTGCACGAAACAGTTTCGACGTAGTTACCCCAATTGCTGCACTGTGTTACATATTGCGGAGATGATCCTCCACTGGAACTGATGGTATATGCCCCAGATTCGACAGCGCTCGCGCTATAGCCGCTGGCCGTGGCAATCGCTTCCAGGGTTGTTGTGGAGGAAATGGTGATGGGAGCCGAGTAGACCGGTGAGAGGGTCGTGGGCGTAGTCCCGTTGGTGGTGTAGTAGATGGTTGAGCCGCCAGTCACATCGCTTATGGTCACCGTTTGCGCCGATGTGTAGGTTGTGGCTCCAGGATTGAAGGAGGGCGTGGCCGCCGGCAGATTAATGGTGAATACCCCAGATGCGACAGCACTCGTCGTATATCCGCTTGCCGTAGCAATCGCTTCAAGGGTGGTTGTCGAAGAAATGATGATCGGAGTGGAGTAGACCGGTGAGAGGGTTGTCGGGGTGGTTCCGTTGGTGGTGTAGTAGATGGTTGAGCCGCCAGTCGCATCGCTTATGGTCACCGTCTGCGCCGATGTGTAGGTTGCGGCCATAGGGTTGAAGGAAGGCGTGGCCGTTATGGTTCCGCTTGGGCAAATTGTGCTCGGGCATGCATTTCCCAATGCCTCCCAAATGTAACTGGTGAGCGTGATGAGACCACCGTACAGGCCTGTTCCCGAAGCTGCGAAGCCGCGCGCTCCATTGATGGGATTGCCGGTAACAGGGTTCGTCATGCTGAACGAGGCCATGTCTGACTTAATGACTCCCTCATTCGGGAATGGCCACAGCGATGTGCCGGTGATGGTGTCGTACCCGGTATCGCCGTAGAGCGTTCCGGTGGTGCCAATCTCGTAGAGAATGGTTGCGCCTATGTTGCCGCCATCCGAGGCGGTGCCGTAGACCGGTGATCCTACTTCTTCGCGGGTGATGTACTTCAGCTGAGGGTTGGTTCCCTGTACGTCGTTGGGGCCGGCCGTGGGTGTGTATCCGAGGTAGACGGTGGACTGAAAGTTGTCTGTGTTTTCGTAGTAATAATTGTAGTTGGGTGTGACCCAATCACTTATAGCAGCAGTGTTTCCATCGCCGGAAGTTATATTTTGGAAAATGTTGTTAGCCACTGTTTGACTCGTATAGTAGGTTAACGGAGAGCCGCCCGACACTCCTACGCCTATTGCCGAGTTCGCATCAACGTCATAGTTTCCAAGATTCGTGCCGCTGGCGTTCGCGATAGTTATGTGCGAAACATTGGTCGTCGGGAAAGTTACGCCTTGAAAGGTAATAGCCGAGCCTCCAGTAGTGTATGGACCTCCCGGTGTGGTGACATAGGGAATCTCAAACTGTGTTTGATTGGGCAGACCTGTCGCCGTCATGTTGAACCATAAACCATTCAACACCGCCGCTGGACCGGTGAGGCCAGTGAAGCTTACTAACTGATTGTTGAAGTATGTGACACCGACTGGATTACCTGTGGTGATGGTGTTAATGGTGGTATTGGATGCACCAAAAGTCACACTCACGACCGCTAGATTGCTATTAATAACAGAATTATTGCTTCCGGTGAGGGTGGAGACAAGCGCTCCTATCATAGCGCCGCCCTCGCTATTCACTGATGCGTCGTTGACAAAGGTGTGAGTACCTGAGTCCTTATCATCCTGCCACGAGGCCGTTCCGTAAACGTTATCAACGATGCTCCCTTCAAACTCAAGCGGGGTATCTATGCCCCCATCGTTGTGCTCGCTCCACAAGCCGCCATATACATGCCCAGTGTCCTGGGCCAGATCGCCAGAGTCAATGGCAATGTCGTTCTGAAATAGGCTGTATTGGCTGTCGTAGTTTGTGAAATCCGCAGCCTGCACAGAAGGTTCTGGGGAGGTATCGCATTCATTTCCGCACGCATGAAAATCATGCCGCGCTACGTCGCGCCGAAAGATTACATGATCCGACTGATAGGCCATAAACTTGTAGCGCCCGCAGCCCCATGCGTGTGAATCTTCTACCAAAACATAGCTGTCGGCAGGTCCGATTGAGTAAACGTCAATGTTGTAGTTGTCTGTGGTGAGTATGGAGCATGGAGTGTTGTACCCTGCCGTCTGCTGGAGTTTAATGTGGTTAGAATACTGCACAAACCATGCCGTGCCCTGGTTCCCATCTGCGCCTGTCCATGTGGGACTTCCCGCCCCTTTTATGCCGATTATCTGGACGTAGCTCACATTGGAAAGAGAGAAAGCCCCATTCGGTTCGGGAGTGACGGTGCTTGCGTCAACCGTCACTCCCCATGGCGTTGCAGCCTCGATGACGGTGTAGCAACCGGTGCTGCCAACATTGCCGTTCAGGTTGGACGTGTTGATGTTGGCGGAATCGTAGTAGTAGCCGTTCTCCACGATCAGCGTGTCGCAGCCGGACATTGCCGCCAGTGCGTGCGCGAAGGTGGCGAAGGCTGCACCTGAGGATGTTCCGGAGTTGGAATCCGAGCCAGTGGTCGAGATATACCATGTCGAGCCCCATGACGGAGAGACGAGGAGAAGGAAGAAGCTAAGACAGAGCGCCTTCAGGGAAAGAAAGGTGCCAACATGGGCGGAATGGGCTTTCGATGTGTGCATCAAGGATCTCCTTCTTTTTTGTGTATTGGCTGGGATATGGAACATTTTTCGTAGTTGTTGAAAGCTTCGTTCACAAGATGAAGGGAACAATAGGGCTGGAATTTGTGCACTGTCAAAGAAAATATCGCTTCGACACGTTACTAAAGTTATCGTTAAACACTTTATAGTTAACGATAAATATCCCGTTAAAATCGACAGTCAATAGATATATTGATTACCGGTGGCATAATGCGGCTTATATTCAAAACAATAATAGGAATAATAGGGTTGCTCGCCAGAGTTTGCGTGTTGCCTCAGTTTCAGTGAACCGTCCTCCACTGATTGAAGCAAATGCCGGCCCAGGAGACGCCAAACGATTATTGCGCCAAAGGGAGACCATAGTCAGGTCCAAGTTGGTAAAGTTTGGCTTTGAATTGAGATCTGTAGTGTTAATGGAGCGCTTGATTTGCTGATTTATTGAATGGCTAGTTTATTGCGGCGGACTTGTGCAATGTGGTGACGAATTGAATGGCGAAGATTTGGTTATTGCGATAGGTGCCCGTACCGGCGTGCCTTAGTTCGTAGCTGACTTTGATGAGCTGGAATCTATTGGGGCGGAAGCCGACCGCTTGCTCGTAGCTCTCGAGGTTGCCGGTGTAGTTGGTATTGGTGTAGCCGGAGCGATCGGCAATGTACCAGCGGGGATTGATGACTCTTTTCAGTTCGCCATAGGCGGCCTGCTCAGTGAGGCTGGGAATCACAGTGTAAGGCAAGTAGAACCGCTGAAATTCACCTTGTACGTTCCAGTGACCGTAAGCCCAGGCAACGTCAACTCCGTAGGCGTGGGCGGGCAGAGTGCTTGGATTTGCTTCACCGGGAAAGAAGTAAGCATATTGCCGGTCAAGATAAGGGCCGTGATAGGCGGAACCACCAATGCGGAAGCCCTGGCGGATGGTGTAGCCGCCGCCGCAGGCCCAGTTGCCGTATTGGTCGTGATCGAGGAGGCTGCGGGGATTTGCAGGTGAGGAGTTGGCGAACTGGACCCGCCCATCCCATTTGCCGCGAGTCGCGTCGATCTGCGCGCCGGCTACGCTGAGGAATGAAACGGGCGCGTAGTAGTAGCCGTATTCGAGCGGGAAATCGGCAAGAGAGTTGTCGGCATCGTCGTAGCGCAGGAGGAAGGAGCCGAAAGAGCTTGAGAGCTGGCCTGCGCGGAGCAGCAGGGAGCCTTTGCCGGAGATACGCGAGTAATTGAGTGTGGCATGGAGAAGGTTGCCGTTGGCTCCGTAGCCTACAGTTGAAAAGCTCGAATAAAAATAAGGGCGTGTTGTAAGCTGCCACGCGCCGGTAACGCTCCAGTTGCTGTTGAACTTGATGGTGGGATAGATGACCGAACGGAAGCCCGCTGTCGCGGGATCGCCTGAACGGGGCGGCTGGGTGAGTAGATCGGAGGCTGCGAACTGGCCGGTAAAGGTAGCCCGCAGATCGAGGCCCGAATTTGCTTCCTGAGCGGCAAGATAAGCGTGGCCGAGTAGCACGCATATCAGCCCCAAAAGGAGCGCTTTCCTCATCCCGCCTCCACTGCCTCTAATTCCGTCACCTGGCCGCGACCGTCCAACAGATGCGGCGGATTTGCTGTCACAAGCTGGTGCGGCAACTTCAAGAACATCTCCACAACCCGGGGGTCGAATTGCGAGCCCGCATATGTTTGCAGGATGTTGATGGCCTGCTCATGCGTCATGCCCCAGCGATAGGAGCGATCGGTCGTCATGGCGTCGTACGCATCCGATACGTGGATGATACGCGCATCAATCGGCGTCTCCTCGCCTGACTGGCCTTTGGGATAACCACTGCCATCCCAGTTCTCATGGTGCAGCTCGACGGCGCCAAGGTAGGGGGCAAGACCCTGCACGCCTTCGAGAATGCGGCGGCCAATCACGGTGTGCTCCTTGACGATGGCAAACTCTTCGTCAGTAAGGCGCCCGGGCTTTTGCAGGACGCTGTCGGCGATGCCGATTTTGCCGATATCGTGCAGGAGCGCACCGACGCGAATGAGTTCAATCTGCTGAGGGGTGAGGCCCATGGCGGCCGCGGTTGCGCAGGAGAGCTGGCTGACGCGGCGGCTATGACCGGCGGTATACCGGTCGCGTGCATCGAGCGCGTTTGCCAGGGAGCCGATAAATTCAACGTAAGCGCCTTGCAGATTTTCGCGCGCATTTTTGACTGAGACCGCGGCGCGATTGTAACTCTCGGTGAGCTCACGAATTTCTTTTGTGGAGGAATGATCGATGGAGAACTCGGGGAGCACGCCGGTGTTCTCAGCATTGCGCAAGTGAGAGACCACGAGCGCAATGGGCTTGACGATGGAACGGGAGGAGAGAATGCTGCACAAGAGAGCGACGAGCACGGAACCGAGCGCCATGATGAGGAAGAGATTGCGCAGCCTGGAACGAACCGGTGCTGTCGCTTCATCAACGTTCTCAAGACTCCATATGACATAGCCTCCGCCGAGGTCCTGAAGGGGAGCTGAGATCCAGTTGGCGCCTTTTAAACGCAGATCACATTCCGCTTTGCCTATGCACCCGCGAAGAGCTGACCCAACCTCATTCTCTGTGACATTGGGAATGTTGTAGTCGATCACTTCTCCGTTATGGACGAGCACAGCGGGAGTGGTGAAGCTGGGAAAGTCAAAGTACTGGCCCACGGAGAGGGAGCCTAGATTCTCCTCGGCCTCATCGATGGGAACCGAAGCGAACTGCAATGTGCGGTTGTTGATGATAAGCAGGCCTTTTTCGCTGTGTTCGAAAAGGGTTTTATCGAGTGGGACGAGTTGGCTTTTGCCATTCGGCTTATCCGCAGCCTGGCGGACAACACCCGCAAGGGGTTCGCCGCTGGGCGCGGAGACGAATAGAAAATCAAAGCCCATGTGTTCGCCCAGCTCGCGCAGTTGATCTTCCATGGTCCTCTGCGCATCCTGATTGCCGGGCTGAGAGAGCAGTAACTGCATTCCGGCCTTGAGCGCCGCATTTTCTCCGGCAATTTTTAGAAAGCGGCTATTTTGGGAGTCAGCTTTTGACTGCGCACGGGCCATGGCGAGCTGGCTTTCGCGCAGGGATGCGCGCAGGCCATCGCGGACGGTGGATTGCACGAGTTGCTGGGCCATCCAGAAGCTGGTTGCCAGCAGGATAGCGAATGGGACAAAGCAAATGAGAAATGTACGGGTTCGAAAGCGCATAGTCACCTGTTTCCGGCGATGCTCACCGATGGGTCTTTCACTGGGTTTTTGTTTCGGCGTCTTCGCTGATGGGAATTAAAAAATCCGCTACTGAATCTTGCCCGGCCTCAACAACAATCGATTTTTTGAAAAATCCGGCGGTCTTGTGCCATGCCACAACGGTATATTTGCCGGGCGGCACATCCTGGATTTGATACTTACCCGACTTATCAGAACGTGCGTACCAGCGATTTGGAGTGATGACGATGGTGCCTGCCATATTGGTGTGAAGATGGCAATAGACATCGACAATGCCCGGCTTGGGAAAGACGACCGAACGGGTTTCACCTTTGTCGTAACTGCCAAGATCGAAAGATTTCGGCTTGGAAAGCGAGAAGATGTTATGAAAGATTGGATCGAGATTAGGGAATGAAACCGTTGAACCTACCGGAACGGCAAGGAGATCGGGCACGAAGCGGCGGTTGAGCTGCTCCATCTTGAATGTGGCAGGATCAGACGGGCCAGGACCTTCAAGATAGATGACGACTCGGGAACGCTCAAATTCCAGCGGAATCTTCGTTGGCGTCTTGTCCAAGGGCCACGGCAGGACCGCGCTGATAAATGGATACAGAGGGGGTGACGCGCCGGCTGGTTAATTTTTTGGTGATTTGAATTGTGCCGTTTATGTTTTGAGCCGCTGCGCAGGCTGTGAGCGCAAGCAATGCGATGAGAATGTGCAGAGATTTCCCGGAGGCGAACGGGGGCACTAAATTGTGATGATTCGCTTCACGATTCATGCGTCGACCTCAGGGAAAAAGGGGAAGAAACGAAGTACAAATACCAACAACCAGTCTACTAGTGAATTGCCTCCAATCTGATTACAACTAATCCCCACCAACAATTACAACTAATAGGTGACTAATAAGCCAACATAGAGCCTGGCTTATATTCCATCCGAATGCATCTTATTCCGTTTATTTGAGTTCGGGGACCGTGTAAGCGCAGCCCTGGCTGCGCAGGCACCTGATTATTCGACGCGCAACAAGAGGATTTAGATGTAAGAGATTATATGTGATCAAAATTTAACCGACGTGCTGACCGGATTTGTGAACAAAACACGGCTTGTGAGCGCGATGATCCGTTGCCTGGCTCTCTATCGCAGGCTATTTGTTGACACCGCCCGATTGTGCCGGATTCGATTTGCCTGGAGCAGTGCGGGATGCACTTGCCGGCGGCAGCGGGGCCAACTGCATTGGAGGCGGCTGGTGCATGGTGACGATGATGGCCTCGGCCGACTTTTTGCCGGCGCACTGGTAGGAGTGGGGTGTGCCGGCGTCGAAGTAGACGGCGTCGCGCGGGCGGAGGGTGCAGCGCTGATCGCCGTGGTGAATGTTGAGCTCACCTTCAAGGACATAAAGAAACTCAAATCCCTGGTGCATATGCGCGCGGGGCTCGGATTCGTCGGTGAGGGGGACAAATTCAGCAAAGAAGGGATCCATATGGCGGTCGGGCACCATATAGCCGAGGCTCTCAAAGTAATAAGCGGGGAGATCGACGCCGGTTTGTGGCAGACGGACACGCTCTTTGCGGCGGTGAACCTGGAACAGGGTGCGGGGCTCGGGCTCAAAGAAGTAGGACAGATCTTTGGAGAAAACCATGGCGATGCGTGAGAGGTTGCGCAGGGTGGGAACAACGCGGCCGGTCTCAAGCTGGGAGAGGAAGCTGGCGGAGAGGCCGGTGAGACGGCCCAGTTCGACAAGGCCCATGGATTTTTTTAAACGGAGGCGCTTGATGCGCGCGCCGATGTGCTTTTCAGCAATGATGCGCTCGGTGGTTTCAATATCCACCTGAGACTTTTGCGTTTTTTCGCTTTTGACCACCGCCAGCTCGGCCATCGACCCCCTCCAGACTGAAATGGGATGCACGCGGGGAAATGTTGCGTGGATCAACAATAATTCTGATGCTACCAAAGTCGGGTGAGTGCGGCAATGATTGGTTTGATGGGTTAATGGAGAACTCGGCGAGTGCGGTGGATGGGTAATGGGACAGTTTGAAAAAACATCCCTCAGGGGTTAAAGCCCACATTCATTATTGGCTATTTGCGGCACGGCTAAAGCCATGCCCTTTCAAAGCAGTTTCAAACTGACCCATTACCCGCGGATGGGGTTGCTGCACCTGATGCTACGGTCCGCGCTATGCTAGAGAGTCCGGCCAGTGATGGATTCTATTGGCCAGCGAAGGAAACTTATGCAAGAAGAAACAACACCCGCAGCCACATCAGCACCTGTAGCAACCATTGCAACGCTTGGCCAGCATGAAGGGCAGACGGTAACGCTGCGCGGCTGGCTCTATAACCTGCGCGAAAGCGGGAAGCTGCTGTTTCCAATTTTTCGCGATGGAACCGGGACTGTGCAGGGAGTGGCGCACGTAAAGAGCGTTGCGCCCGAGGTTTTTGAAGCGCTGAAGGGGCTGACGCAGGAGTCAAGCATTATTGTCACGGGCAAAGTGCGGGCGGACCAACGCGCGCCGGGCGGCTTTGAGCTGGACGTGGAGGGGCTGGAGGTGGTGCAGCGGGTTCCCGAGTCGGACCCTTACCCCATCACGCCCAAAGAGCATGGAGTCGACTTTTTGATGGAGCACCGGCACCTGTGGATGCGGTCGCCGCGGCAGGCTGCCATTTTGCGCATACGGGCGGAGATTATGCGGGCGGCGGCGGAGTACTTCGATCAGAACGGGTTTATCCGGACTGATCCGCCGATTCTGACGCCTGCGGCCTGCGAGGGAACTTCGACGCTGTTTCCGGTGGACTACTTTGGCGACCCGGCTTATCTGACGCAATCGGGACAGCTTTATATTGAATCCACGACGCTGGCGCTGGGCAAGGTTTATAGCTTTGGGCCGACTTTCAGGGCGGAGAAGTCAAAGACGCGGCGGCACCTGACCGAGTTTTGGATGATTGAGCCGGAGGTGGCATTTTGCGATTTGGACTGCCTGCTGGAACTGGCGGAGAATTTTCTTTCGCATATTGTGCAGAGTGTGCTGAAGAATCGCGCAGCGGAGCTGACTGTGATTGGACGAGACAGAGCGAAGCTGGAGGCGATTGTGCCGCCGTTTCCACGTATTACCTACGATGAAGCTTGCTCCATGCTGAACAAGGCGTACAAGGATGGAGATTTTAATCTTACTTCCGAGGTTGGTGAACGAGGCGACTCCACCAACCTGGTGGCAATCGAGTATGGAGATGATTTTGGCTCGCCGCAAGAGACGTGGCTGAGCTCGCAGTTTGATAAGCCGGTGATGGTGCACCGCTATCCAGCCGATGTGAAGGCTTTTTATATGGAGCCTGACCCAAAGAATCCGAAGCTGGCGCTGTGCGTGGATGTGCTGGCTCCGGAGGGATATGGGGAGATTATCGGCGGGTCGCAGCGTGTTTCAAGTTTTGAGTTATTGAACAGCCGCATTGAAGAACACAAACTGCCCAAGGAAGCCTTCGAATGGTATTTGGACCTGCGGCGGTATGGCAGCGTGCCGCACTCGGGGTTTGGGATGGGGATTGAGCGGGCGGTGGCGTGGATTTGCGGGCTGGATCACGTGCGCGAGACGATTCCGTTTGCGCGGACGCTGCATCGGATTTATCCCTAAGCCACTGGCAGAGCCTTCGCTTCGCGGCGCGCTTTGAGCTTGGCGCCGACGAAGACCACTACACCTGCGCCGACGAGCACGAACATTCCGCCAACTACTTTGACGATTGCGAGCGGCTTGTTGGGCTCGTCGCCTGAGGGAACGACTGACAAAGCGATGGTGACCAGTGTGCAGGCCAGGCCCAGGGATGCCAGAGCAATGGCTACGGGTTTGCCGCCGGGAATGCGGCGCACTCCAGCAGGGACAGGACGGCTTTGCAAACGGATCATGGCGCCGAAGATGAAGAGGAAGGGCACGATTGTGGAGAGGACGGTCATGCTGACCATCACGTTGTAGGCTCCGCGGACCGAGGTGCCTGCCTGGCTGAGCACGGCCATGACGATGCCTAAGACACCCAGGGCTGTGATGGCGACCCAGGGGGTTCGATAACGTGGATGCACCCAGCCGAAAGCGGCGGGAAGATAGCGATCGATGCCGACGACGAAGGGCAGGCGCGCGTTGGCAGTGAGATTGGATGCCGCTCCACCCACTGCATTGAGGCCGACGAAGAGGGCGATGGGGACGAGGAGCCAGCCGACGCCAAGATGGGCGCTGAGCTGGCGGATTCCGTTGACGAAGCCGTCAGGGCCTTCGACAGCCTGGCTGGGTAGAGCCACCAGCAAGGCCGCCGTTCCGCCGATGTAACCGATGGTGAGGATGCTGCCGCCGACGAGGATGGCCCAGGGAATGGTGCGGCGGGGATTCTGAATTTCGTCGCCCATGGCGGAGCCGGACTCAATGCCGGTGAAAGCTAAACAGATGGTGGACCAGAAGACGGCATTGCCCAGCGACCAGTGGGGAACGAAGCTGGCAGTGGTGATATGGGTTGCGGGTCCGAATCGATACCAGGAGACGGCTGCCAACAACATGATGGTCGAGATGGGAAGAATGCTGCCGAGGGAGCAAATGTTGTTGAGCCACTTGGCCGCTTCGACGCCGCGGATGTTGAGCAATGTGATGAGAGTAAGCGCGCCGACAGCGAAGCTCACATAATAAAGCGGGCTGGCGGCGAGCGACTGCGCGCGATGGCCCAAGGCAAAAAGCACTGAGGCAGCGCCGAAGTAAAGTATGCCTGCAAAGAATGGCAGATTAGACATCCAGTAGGTCCAGGCGGCGATGAAGCCGGCGAAGTCGCCAAAAGCTTCGCGGCACCAGATGTAAAGTCCGCCTTCTTCGGGATGGCGCTTAGAGAGCTCCATGACGGTGGCGGCAAGAGGAATAAAGAAGCAGAAGAGGCCGACGATCCAGATGACAAGAATGCTGGGACCGGCAGCGGCGGCGGTGGCCGTCCAGCGCAAACCTAGAGAGACAACGACGTAGAAGAGCGCCAGATCGCGAAAGCGGATGCCACGCTTGAGAGCCGGAATGGAAGACATATTCAGCGGAGCATAACAGAGACGCGCGCGGCGGCGAAACTAAATCTTCTTTAGATCGTTGAGCACGGCCATGGCGGCGTTGCGTCCATTGATGCCGATGACGCTGCCGCCGGGGTGGGTGCATGCTCCGCAGAGATAGACGCCCTGCATGGGAGTGCGCGCGGAGAGACGGTTGGCCCACATATAAGGCGGGAGACATTCACCCTGAAAGATGTGGCCGCCGGTGAGGCCGACTTTTTGCTCGATGTCGGGCGGGCCGAGGACCTGGGCGTCGATGACGGCGCTGTCAATGTTGGAGCAGAAGCGGGAGAGCGAGTTGAGGGCTAGCTGGCGGACCTGGGTGCGGCGGGAGTCCCAGTCGCCCTGCGCGAATTTGTAAGGCACATATTGCGCGAAGACGCTCATGGTGTGCTCACCCGGCGGGACGATGGAGGGATCGTGCGCACTTTGGAAGTAAAGTTCGCACCAGAGATGGTTTGGGAGCTCGCCGCGGCGGGAGGCGGCGTAGGCGGATTTCCACTCTTCTTTTGTGAGAGGGATGTTGATTTGGCCGTAGTGGTGGGGCTGGTCGGTGCCGGGACGGGCGGTGAAGTTGGGAAGCTCGCGAAGGTGGACGTTAAGTTTGACGGTGCAGCCTTCGATGGGAACGCGTTCGACTTGGGTGCGCCATTCGGGATCGGCTGCCGGGCCGAGAAGGCGTAGAGTTTGGCGGGGATCAGCGTTGGAGATTACGGTGCGGGCGGCGATGCGGTCACCGCCTTCTAATTGCACGCCTTCACTGGGCAGAATTTTTGCTACCGGGACGCTTGTTGCTATGGTTGCTCCGGCTTCGCGGGCGGCATCGCAAAAGTAAAACGAGACCATCCCCATGCCGCCGCGCACGTAGCCCCACATGCCGGGTATTCCGCCGAGACGACCGGAGGCGTGGTGGAAACGGATGGAAGCAGTGCCGGGATCGAAGGGGCTGGCGTTGGTACCGATTACGCCCTGACCCAGATAGGCGATTTGCAAGCGCTCATCGGTGAGGTAGCGCTCAACAAACTCGGCCATTGACCAATCGAAGAGCAGGGAGCACGCTTCGGCATCGCCAGCGAGTCGAGACTCAATTTGTTCGCGGGTAGGCGGTTCGCCGATCCAGAGGTCTCCGCTGCCCGGGCGGGCGAAGTGCATCGCGCAGGCGACGAATTACGTCACCCATGGCGCGCCAGCCTTCGACATCCGCTGGAGCCAGCGCACGGACTTCGGCAGCGCAACGGTCGTCGTCGTCCCAAAGCTGGATGCTGGAGCCGTCGAGAAATGGGACGAAGAGGCCGTTGACGGCGGGAGTCCACGCGTAGCCGCGACGGGGAAGCTCGAGCTCTTCAAGCACCAGCGGATGCAGTAGGCCGGCGAGATATGCGCAGGGGGACATGCGCACGCCGGGAAACGGCTCCTCGATGGTGCATGCACCGCCGACGCGCGCACGGCTCTCTAGCACGAGCACACGCTGGCCAGCTCGCGCCAGGTAAGCCGCGCAGGCGAGGCCGTTGTGGCCCGCGCCAACGATGATTGCGTCCCAGGTTTTGGCTGCCAGTTCGCGGATGGGGACGGGAAGCCCGATTTCGCCGAGCAGGGCGGCTGTTGGAGAGCTCATACCCGATTTACGCTAGCATCTCTGTGGCGGATGAGCTATGGGCTTTAAAAAAGTGACGCCAATATTTTGCCGGCTACTCGATCAGAGCTATTTGCCAGCCGCACTTTGAGCGTAGCGAGTCCGCGGGAGTATGTGGAGTATACTGTGGAGTGGAGTCAACATATGGAAACTGTTCAGATTGTTCTCGATAAAAAGCTGCTGCAGGCCGCCGATAGAGCTGCACGGCAAACAAAACTCAATCGTTCTGCACTTGTGCGCGAAGCGCTACGGGAACATCTGCGGAGAATGGAAGCGCGGACCAGGGAAGAACGCGACCGAGAGGGTTATCTCAGGCAGGCGCAGGCAAACGATGAATCGCATTTGTGGGAAATGGAGGCGGCATGGCCGGCAGAGTAGCCCGAGGAGAGATCCGCCTTTACAATTTTGCCCAGCCCGATAAGAAGAGGCCGGTGGTTGTGCTTACTCGTGACAGCGCTATCGCTTATCTATCGACTGTCACCGTCGCGCCCATCACGTCCACGATTCGCGGCGTGCCATCCGAAGTGGTCTTGAATGAGGAAGACGGCATGAAGGCGTCTTGCGCGGTGAATCTGCACAATGCGATCACCGTTAATCAGGACCGATTGGGAAAGCGCCTGGCCCAGTTGAGTTCCCTGCGAATGAACGAAATCTGCTGCGCTTTGCGCTTCTCTTTGGGTTGCGATCTGAGCCGGCTGTAGCTACCTGGCACACAAAAGCCCAAGATCGATAACCTTGGGCTTTTGTGCGGACCTTATCACCGCCTGCTAATAGGTGCAGATTATTTGGTACGCCATCACACCTGCATGACTTCGGCTTCTTTCTTGTGCGATAGCTCTTCCATGCGGCGAATCTCTTCGTCGGTCATCTTCTGGACTTCTTCGAGGGCACGCTTCTCCTCGTCCTCGCTGATCTTCTTTTCCTTGGCAAGCTTCTTGAGGGCGTCGTTGCCATCGCGGCGAACGTTGCGAACGGCGGTGCGGTGCTCCTCAAGAACCTTGTTGAGGTGCTTGACGACATCGCGGCGGCGCTCCTCGGTCATGGGCGGGACGGGGACGCGGATTACCTTGCCGTCGGACTGGGGGTTGAAGCCGAGATCGGCGGTTTGAAGGGCTTTCTCAATGTCTTTGATCACGGCGGGATCGTAAGGCGCGATAAGGATCTGTTGCGCCTCAGGCGTAGAGACCTGCGCCAGTTGGTTGATGGGCATGTGTGTGCCGTAACATTCGACCTTGACCTGGTCGAGCATGTGCACGTTGGCCCGACCTGTGCGCGTGGAGGCCAAGTGAGCCTGGAATGTGGCCACAGCCTGGTCCATGCGGCGCTTGAGGTCGCCGTAGAGATCTTTGAGCGCCGGAATTCCGGCCATTGTTGAGACTGCCATTGTTTCCCCTCACTTGGGTACAAAACACTATATTAGCGAATCCGCGCCGCGAAGGGGATGGATGGCGCGGAAGAAATCAACCGGGACGGAACTCCCAGGCCGCTGCGGAAGGTGCGATTGGGAAGGCCTGGCCTAAGGTTCGCTCTTCTTGGGCTTCTTGGCCTTCTTGGGGATGGAGCCGATATTCATATCGAGAAGCTCAATGTCGAGATCCGGGCCGAAACAGATATCCGGTTGCGAATAAAAATCGCCGTCGGGAAAGAGACGAATTTGATCAAGAATCTCCCCCGTTTTGGCGTCGGCCATGGTGACGAAGAGGTTGGCAACTTCTGCGGGACCCCCGAAGGTCGATGTCATGGCACCACGGGCTCCGGTGAGGACCTGGCCTCGGCCCTGGATGAAAACCAGGATGTCGGAGTTCTCAGAGCATGGCAACATTCCCACCTGATCGCCTAGAGTGTAGGCTGACTTAGCGATATCTCTCGGTTTCTTGTTCATCACGGCAGAGACGGTCTTAAACTTCTGCTGGATTTGAGAGATCACCGCGTTGATATCGTCGGCAGATGCGCCACTCGAAAGCGGGTTGGCGGCGGATTGAATACTGATGCTGCGGGCTATGAGGTGAGACTCGACGACAGCCTCAAGGGCCTCAGCCCAGGTATTGGATTCCTGAGGTATTTCTTTAGCACCTGTGACGCCAATCTTGATGAGATCGCCCTGGGGCGGCATCATGCAGGCGGAGTGTATGGGGAACTTGCCGGAACTTACCTTGCGCTGCGCGTAGGACGTGTTGATTTGAAGTGCTGGAGTGAATGCCGCGGAAGCAGAAGCGCATACAAAGATGGCGATGGCAAAGGCCAGGAACATTCGTCGTTCGAGTTTCATCAAATTACCCCTTTCAAGTAAAAAGCTGCCGGCGATAGCGTTCTGTTGCCGATTTCGATCAGGCAGAAACCTTCACAAGCAATCATGGATGCGCCTGCGCGGTTTGATGGTTCTGGCACTGTGCCAGACGCCGCTTAATGCGAAGGCGATCGAGACTGGTGGTAGCCACCAGCTCCAGATATCGTTGATAGTTTGCGGCCGCGTCAGAGTATCGCGACTCATCTTCATAGAGGAAACCAAGCTCGCGATAGGCAAGCGCATAGTGGGGATCACTTAGGATCGCGGCGAGGACGGCCTTTTCCGCTTTCGCCTGGTTTTCTTTGAGTAGCGCCTGGCCTTCGGGCGTTTTCAGCTGGGCCTCTTGCTCCTTCTGCTCGGTCATATCAAGAACTTCCTTGCGCTGCTGAACCTTACCGTTGGGAGTGAGTTCGGCCTTTGTGGGGAGGGCCGTTTCGGCCCCGAGTTCGTGATATGAGCAGCCGAGGAGTACCTGATATTGCGGATCGCCGGGGAATGCGTTCACGAGCCGAGTGGCGCGGGCTACTGCCGTTCTTGGCCTGCGGCTTTCGAGGTCGATGTTGATGTTGGACGCGATAGCCGGTGCGACCGCTGTGATGTAGTCCTGTGTGGAACCTACTCGCGCGTCCTGGAGAGTGAATGAACTGGCGAAGGCAAGAGCATCCTTCCGCCTTTCTGCCAGCTTGGGATGATCCTGGTAGAAAGCCGGACGGGGTTCATACTCGAGGGTCCTGTCCTGGTCGAGAAGTTCGAAGTCAGCGGCCATGGCGTGAGGATCGTAGCCAGCAACAGTCATGGCAGTGAGCCCGTCGTGGTCAGCCTGGCTCTCCAATTCGCGCGAGTAGCCGAAGATACTTTCCAGCATGAGCAGGGTGCTGACATCGGCGGCAACAACAGCCGAGGCTGCCGCTAAACCATACCCAGCGGGGACCGAACTGGCAGCAGCCGCAATAATTTCCGAAACGACTACCTTCTTGCGAATGCTACGGTTTTCAAGATAGGAGTGCCGCTTGTAGACATGTGCTGTCTCGTGGCCCAGAATGCCGGCGAGTTGCGCCTCGTTTTCAAGCAAGGAGAGTAGTCCTGTGGTGATGTAGACCGAGCCATTCGGGAATGCGAAGGCATTGACCGTGGGATCGCGCAGGACCAGGAAGCGGAAGGTGACTTTTTCGGGTGTGGGCCGATCTCCGAGGACGCGCTTGCCCACCGTGTCGATGTAGGCCTGCAGACCGGGATCGTGAAGCACCAAACCTTTTTTTTCATACTCCGAGTCGATTACATTGGTCTGGGCGAGAAGAGCTTCGTCGGCTTTGGTGAAGTGAAAAGCCGTACCGGGGCTATTGGAGACTTGCGCCGGGGCTGTATTGGGAGCGGCGGCGCCGCTGCCTGTGGACGCCTGTTGCGCTGCTAGCATTGAACAGACGACTACAAACGAAACCGCAAGTATGCATGTGCGCATAGCACTTCCCTATCCGTTTTGAACAGGCCCCTGGGCCCGGAAAACAAACTGGCTTAGATAACTCCATGATGGACGAAAGGGAGGGGCTTGCGCAATAGGAATTTGCGAGGCGCAACGAAATCATAGCCCTGCCGATCTTTTTTGCCGAGTGAGGAGTTAGTCAGGGGAGTTATCGTTGTGATTAAAAAGCTATTGTAATTATTAACTCTTGAAACTTCTCCTTTACATCCGATGACTGACAAATCCCATTGAAGATGCCTGCTCGTGGGCGTGGTAGCTGGAGCGGACGAGGGGGCCGGATTCTACGTGGCGGAAGCCTAGCTTGAGGGCTTCAGTCTTTAGATCGGCAAACTCGCGGGGGTGTAAAGGCGTGCCATGGGCAGGTGGTCGCGCGAGGGGCGCAGATATTGGCCGATGGTGAGGATGTCGCAGCCGGTGGCGGCGAGGTCGCGGAAGACTTCAAGCAGTTCAGAGGTCTCCTCGCCGAGGCCGACCATTACTCCTGATTTGGTTACCACTCCGGGTTTAGCGTTTTGGAGTAGTGCAACAACTCAAGAGAACGCTCATAGCGTGCGCCGGAGCGGACCACGCGGTAGAGACGGGGCACGGACTCGGTGTTGTGGTTGAGGACTTCAGGGCGGGCTTCGACTACGGTGCGAATTGCTTCCTTGTTCCCCTGGAAGTCGGGGATGAGAACTTCAATCCGGCAGCCGGGGGCCTGGCGGCGAATTTCTTCGATGACCATAGCGAAGGCGCGGGCGCCACCGACCAGGTCGTCGTCGCGATTGACGCTGGTGATGACGGCGTGCTGCAGGCCGAGCGCGGCCACGGCTTCAGCTACGCGGCGGGGTTCGTCAAAGTCGATTGGTTCGGGGCGGCCCTTGGGGACGGCGCAGAATCCGCAGCGGCGGGTGCAGAGGTTGCCCAGCATCATGAAGGTGGCGGTTTTGTGGTGCCAGCACTCGCCGATGTTGGGGCAGTGGGCGCTTTCGCAGACGGTGTGCAGATTGAGCGAGCGGGCCAGGCGCTTGAGATCGTGGAAGTTTTCGCCCATAGGAGCGCGGGCCTTGAGCCAGTCAGGCTTGGGGGCAGGAGCATTGCGGAAAGGCTCGATCTGCACGAGGTCCATCACGACTTCAATTGTAGCGGTAGTGGAAAGCGGGCTGGGTAACCAATGTTTACCAAGACGCTCGCGGACTTCAGGGCGCACGAGGTAAAGAAAGAAGACCAGATTTAGCAGGCCCTGGATGAGGGCGGGAAACTGGTGCTGGCTAAAGAAGATCCAGAGGTTATATACCGTCAACAGAAAGACCGCGGAGAGAGCCAGCGCCCAGGCCCAGCGCAAGAGGCGTAACAGACCGGCGCTGGAGGCGACGAAGCCAACTGCAAAGAGGAGAAACAGAGGCGGATAATGACGGCCACCTACTACTCCAACTACGATGACCACGGCCAGCACCAGCAGGTAAAGGCTGATGGCCGCCAGACCAGGGAGCGGCAGAGTTCACGCTTCAGTGGTTGGGGTTTTTCGGATTGGATCTTTTCGGGTTCGGCGGTCATAGCGTGTGCAGGTAGGCCAGCAGGTCGGAGAGCTGGTCGTCGGTGAGTTCGGTGGCGGGCATCATCTGGTGGCCGTGCAGGATGACCTGGGTCATGCGCTCGTCGGTGGGGGGCATGCCTGAGGGCATAGCTTTCAGTTTGGTGATGGCCTGTAGACCGGGGCCGTGAAGACCGCTTGTAGTTGTCGGGTAATGGCACCGGGCACACTTCAGTTGATAGACCTGCGCTCCGCGCGCCTCCTCGGCGGTCCACTGTGAAGATGGCTTTGAAGGGGGCAGCGAACGGCAGCCAGCCAGAATCAGCGATCCGGCGAGGCCAATGGCAACGGCCAAAAGACTTATAGAGACTGCAAAAGAATGAGTGCGCATCTGAATCTGATGATACTAGGGTCTGGCGTCGGTTATTCCACCGCCGCTATCGCTTCAGCGATGCGGTCGATGGCCTGGAGTTCAGTGTTGCTGCCTGGGCGGTGGCCGTTGACGAGGATGGAAAAGACGATGGTCTTGCCGCTGGCAGCGGTGAGGTAGCCGGAAAGGGCGTTGGTTTCATTGAGCGTGCCGGTTTTGGCTGTCAGATGGCCTTTGAGCGGGGAGTTTTTGAAGCGGTCGGCGAGGGAGCGTGCCGTCGACTCCGGCGATAGGAAGCGTGGCTCGCCAGGCCGCTCCCCACGGTTGTTTTACGGCGTAGGCCAGCAGTTGGGTAAGGCGCGCGGGGCGATGCGATCGAAGGGACTCATGCCCGAGCCGTCGTAGAGGAAAAAGTCGGCGTCGTCGACGCCTGCGCCGACCAGAAACTGCCGCACTACGCGCGCGCCCTGCTCAAAGCTGCCGTCATTGCCGTGAACCTTGCCCAAAGGCGCAGGAGCAACTCGGCGTGGAGGTTCTGGCTGATCTTGTTGGTGAGCATAATGTCCTCGTCTACCGGGATGGAGACGCGCGTGGCCAGCACCTTGCGGCCTTCGAGAGGAGCCTCGATGGTGGGCTGTTCCGCGCGGCTGAGGGTGAGCGGCTCGGCGCGTTCATCGACAAATTTTGTTGTGCTTATGGAAGTCCTGTGACGGGAGGAAGCCGAGCCGGTGACGGTGATGCCGCGACGGAGCAGCGCCTGCTTGAATGCCGCTGCTGTGAATTCCGCTGGGTCAGCGACAGCCAGCACGCCATGGTAGCCCTCGGCTGGCGCTGTTCCCCATGCGCGCACCTGCATGGAACCGGGGCGGCGATCGACGCCGGGATGGCGGTTTCGCCTTTGGCGGCGATGGTCATGGTGCTGTCGAGCGTGAAGTAGTCGAAATTCGCATTGACTCGGCCATGGCCTGGGCTGGCGCTGGAGTTTCTGGCTTGGTTGTTTCAGACGTAGTGTTTTCAGGCGTGGCGGTTTCGGGTGCGGCGGTTTCAGGCGCGACTTCAGGCGGTGATTCCGGACTGGGTGCAATGGTTAGTTCCGTTGTGTTGTCGTTGAAGGTGAGCGCGGAGACCGGGGCTCCGGAGGTCCATTGATAGTTTCCCATCCCCAGCCCTGGCCGTAGGGCTCGTCGAGAAAGAAGGTGTCGTCGCCGACTATGTTGCCGTCTATGGAGCGAACTCCGGCCTGCTCCACCTGTTCGGCTAACTGATCCAGCACGTCCATGGCCTTCAGTGGGCGCTCGGTTTCTTCAGAATTGGTTGCGGCGGCTGATGGAGCTGGTTCCGGCTCATGGTAGGGATAACGGCGCGCGCTCATGGTGGGATCGCCCGAGCCGAGTAGGATCAGGTCGCCATCGAGAATGCCTTCGCTGTCGATTGTGCCGCCGGTTACTACGTTGGTGGTCCAGGTGAGCGTATCGACGGGCAAGAGGGCAAAGGCCGCGGCGGTGGTTAGCAGTTTGGCGTTCGACGCTGGGGTGAAAAGACGGCCCTCGTTGAAACCATAGAGCGGCTTGCCATCAAGCGTGGTTACGCTGATGCCGAACTCGGCGTGGCTGAGCGCCGGCTCAGCAAGGATCGCATTGATGCGGTCGGCGAGCGGGCCTTTGGGCGGGACGGGATGCGCGACCGGTCTGGCGCCGGCGATGGGTTGAGTTTGCGCTAATAGTCCGGTGGAAGGAATGAGAACTGCGGCTAGAACAAGAGCCGGAAATCGCCGAAAGATCACCATGGACGGAGTTTAGCAGTATTTAGGTGACGGGAATTGAAGATCGTGAGTGGATGCGAGTGGGATATATTGTTCCCTAGCCGAGAGGCAAAATCTTTGTTCACCTTTTCCCCGAGGTGATTGTCTGTGGCGATTTCAAGGCGTGATTTTTTGAGGAATGTAGGGCAAGCGGGTGGTTATGGCGCTGCCTTTGCAACGATGCAGGCACTGGGGCTGATGCCCATGAAGGGCGTTTTGGCGGAACCGATCAGAGCCGAGGCGGGAGTGGGCAAGGGAGTGAAGGTGGTGGTGCTGGGAGGCGGGATTGGCGGTCTTGTTTCCGCTTACTAGCTGAGGAAACTTGGCTATGAAGTGACTGTGCTGGAGGCGCGCGAGCGGCCGGGCGGTGAACTGGACGGGGCGAGACGGCACGAAAGTCGAGTTTGTCGACGGCACGGTGCAGACCATTCACTGGAAAGAAGGGAACTACCAGAACATGGGGCGGGCGCGGGTCCCGTCAAGCACCCACTGGACGATGCTGGGCTACGTGCGCGAGCTGGGCATTCCGCTCGAGGTGGAGATTAATACTACGCGCTCGAGCCTGCTGCAAAGCGATAAGGCCAACGGCGGCAAACCGGTGGTGCAGCGCAAAGCGATCAACGATACACGCGGGCATGTGTCGGAGCTGCTGGCCAAATGCATCAGGAAAGGCGCGCTGGACCAGGATTTCTCTGCCGAGGACCGTGTGCGCATGATGGATTTTCTTGCCGTCTATGGGCCGCTGACCAAGGACGGCGCTTATGTGGGATCGGAACGTGCGGGGTTGAAGGTGACGCCGGGCGCAGGCAGGCAGGTGGAAGTGGATGAGCTGCCCATGGATATGCGCACCCTGCTGGATGGGAACTTCTGGGGCGGCATGTTGTATGAAGAGGTTTGGCCGTGGCAGGCGACGATGTTCCAGCCGGTGGGAGGGATGGACCGTATTCCATATGCATTTGCCAAGTCGCTGGGATCGATTGTGCAGTACAGTTCGCCGGTGACGGAGATTCGGAAGACTTCGAATGGAGTGAGGATTGGCTACACGCAACTCGGCGAGCGAAAGCAGATTGAGGCGCAGTATTGCATTTGCGCGTTGCCGTTCCCGATGCTGAAAAAGATACCGAACGATCTTTCGGGGCCGTTCAAGCGCGTGATTGACGGCTGCACGATGGGAGGAGCGGTGAAGATTGGATGGGAGAGCCGGCGGTTCTGGGAGCAGGACTACAACATTTATGGCGGATTGTCGTTTCTTGAGCAGGGGATGAGTCCGGTGTGGTATCCGAGCTCGCGGATCATGCATCCAACGGGAGTGGTGATTTCCGGTTACCTGAATGACGAAAGCGAGGTGCCGGGGTTCAGCGAGATGACGCTCGAGCAGAAGTTCGATGCGTCGCGATTGTCGATGGAAAAACTGCATCCGGGACACGGCAAGGAATTGCACGACCCGGTCTTTTGCGGGTGGAAGCACGTGAAGTGGAACGAAGGATCGTGGGTGCTGGAGTATGGCGGCGGTCCCGAGGGCTATGATGTGGTGATCGAAGGCGATGGGCCGATCTACCTGGCCGGCGACACGATCAGCAACATCGTTGGCTGGCAGGAGGGCGCGGCGTTGAGCGCGCGCCGGGCCGTAGGGATGATCAGCGAGAAAGTGAAGAT
>CAWAEU010000026.1:0-5821 GCA_963780975.1 uncultured Acidobacteriaceae bacterium
TATTGGCATGGGCCTTTGCCTGGTTGGGGTTGATAGCCGCCGATCGCCGAAACTCCTTCAGCGCCTCCTGCATCTTTCCCTCCCTGCCCCAAAATAATCCCTAAATCGTTATGCGCATCAAAATTATCCTCGCCGTAGATCAGCGCTTGCTCGATATATTTCTGCGCTTCGTCCAGCATTCCAGCCTCATGTAAGCAATGCCCAGCGTTGAATTGGGAATTTCTCCCCTCGGGTCAATCGCCAGCACATGGCTGAAAAGCGTCGCAGTATCTTTCCAAATCTTTACCTGCGCATCGGTCTTCACCGCGCACGCTACAATCACCGCACCAGCCAGCAGCAATGCCGCAACTTAAACTTCGGGAATTCAGCCACAGCATCGCCGGCCAGCCAAACTAAAGCTATAAATAATCCGACATAGGGAATGTAGGTGTAGCGCTCCGCCAGCGACTGCCCACCCACCTGCACCAACCCGATCACCGGCAACAAAGTTCCCAAAAACCACAACCAGCCAACCAGGCAATAAGGTCGTACGCTCCTGAAGCGCCAGCAAACAGCAGTCCCCAGCAAAATCGCAATAGCCGATAACACCGCTGCGCCAACAATAATGTGGCTTCCATCGTAGTAGTAATACGGCGTCAGCGGATCAGGCCAAATCATAATCCGTACATAGCGCCAATAGCTGATCGCCGCGTTGCAGATTCTATCCGCCAGCGGCAAGCTTTGAACTGTAGCCACCGCCCCGCTCACCCGTTGAGCTTTGAAGGTGATGACGCTCGAAATCACCGCCATAATAAACAGCGGCCATTTCTCCACGCACAATTTCCACAATGTAGCGAACCAATGCCCGCGCGTTTCCGTCGAAAATGTAATTCTTCGCAACGGCCAAATATCAAGCAGAAGCAAAGTAAACGGCAGCGTAACCGCCATCGGTTTCGACAGCAGCGCGCATGCGCACCCGCACACTACCCATACGAGCCGCTTCCACGAGGTCTTGCGCACATACCAGACATAAGCAATCGATGTCGCAAACCAGAAAAACGCGCACAACACATCTTTGCGCTCCGATATCCACGCAACCGATTCCACATGCGCCGGATGCAGCGCAAACAAAAATGCCACAATCGCCGAGCGCCACAAAGCGCCCGTCATATATATAAGCAGCAGAAACAGCAAAACCCCATTCGCGGCATGCAACAGCAAATTTGTCATATGGTGGCCTGAAGGATTGTGGCCATACATGCTCCAATCCACCATGTGCGAAATCCAAGTCAGCGGGTGCCAGTTTGAAACATCGAAGGTCGTGAACGCCCACTCAATGCTCTGCGCCGTAAGCCCCTGCTGCACGTGCCGGTTCTCCAGCACATAACCATGATCGTCAAAATCAACAAAATCGTTGTTCCGCACTCCCTGAAAAGCAATCAAGGTAACCACCGCAAGAAGGACGCAAATAACTGCAACCTGCCACGTCTGATAGCTTGCCGCAACAGAGCGTACAGCATTGCCTTCTATCGGCTCTTGCCGGTTCTGATTTCGAATTTTGCGCAGGCGCGCTTTCTTACCCATGATTTATAACCTTCGATCATTCTAACCAGAGGATTTCAAGTGCGGACCAAACAAGAAGGCCCTCCGGCGCAATCCGGAAGGCCTTCAAAAAAACCAGTGAAATCGAATCTATGCCGCGCGTCTCGGCTTGTACCCCGACAGCCCGTAGTAGGCAACAAAAAGATAGCAGACAATCGGAAGCAGGAATGCGTATTGAATTCCAACCTTGTCGGCCACACCACCGATGACATACGTCATGTCGTGAGCAGCCGCATAGTGCTTGCCGATCACTTCTGATAACCATCCAAACAGCGGCGGAATCACCGCACCGCCCACGTTGCCGATCGTAATCACGCCCGATCCCTTGCTGGTTAGTGGCCCCAATTCTGCGATGCCCAAAGTAAAGATAGTCGGATACATCACGGAGTTAGCCAGGCCGCAAAGCACCACGCTCCAAACCGCCACCTGACCTGAGGTAAACATGGCTACCACCATCAGCGCCACGCCGAGCAACCCCAACCCCACCAGCATCTTTTGCGCCTTGATCACGCTCATCAACGCGCTGCCAATGAATCGTCCGGCCATGATGAGCAGGTAATAAAGCGTAACCAGCAATCCGGCCGTCTCCAGGCTATTGATGCCCTGCTCCTGGAAGAACCTGATTCCGATCGCGGCCAGCGCAATCTCCACGCCGACGTAAAAGAAGATGCCCACCATCCCCAGCACGGTGTGCGAATAGGTCCATATATTGCGCCCCAGCACCGGATCGTCCGCTGAGCCGGGACGAAATTCGCGCGTCATCGAGATCGCCGGCAGTTTCAGCAGCATCACCGCAAAACCCAGCAACAGCAGCGAAACAGCAATCGCGATATAAGGCCCTGCCAGCATATGCGCCTGCATGGCGGAATCGGATGCTTTGTTGGCATCGGAGAGGATCAAGTGCGCCGCAAACCAAGGCGCCACCGCCGAGCCCAGCGAGTTAAACGCCTGCGCCAGGTTCAGCCGCGCCGGCGCACTCGACTCAGGCCCGAGTATCGAAATATAAGGATTAGCCGAAGTCTGCAGCGCGCATACGCCCGTGGCCAGCACAAAAATCGCCGCCAGCGTCATGGGAAAGCTCACCTGGTTTGCCGCGGGAACAAACAGAAGCGCACCAGCCACCATAATGAAAAGCGAAATCACCATGGTCCGCTTATAGCCAACCTTCTCAATCAGCTTCGCGCTCGGAACTGAGAACACCAGGTAAGCAAAAAACCATGCCGAAGTAGCCAGCATTCCATAAAAGTGATTCAGCTGGAAAATGTCTTCGAGCTTATGCACCAGTTGGTTGTTCAGGCTGGTCAAAAATCCGAAGATGCCGAACAGTGCAGTAACCGTAATGAACGGTCCAATATAGCTGGGCGAGCCAGACGCCGCCGGTGGTGTCGATCGAGTAGCCATGAGATGTTTTCCCTGCTTCCTTAAATAGAATCATCTGCTCTTCGCCGTCCGCCAATCGCTGTCCTCCGCACTCAAACCCGAGCAATGCAGGCCGCCGTCAAATCAACAGAAACCAGAAAACCGCGCAAAAAAGCACCGCAACAACTTTACTGCATCAGGGCCAACCCAAGTCCAGCCCCACCCAAAGTTTTCAGCAGTTTTGAGCTATCCCACAAAATGCCGGTTGCCCCAGGTCTCGTTTTTGAGACCTGGGAGAGCACGATATTCAATCTTCGTGCATTTCTATTCCCTATTCCCTATTCCCTAGTCCCGTCCTATCCCCTCCCACCATTTAAACTAAACAAGCATGATTCCCACGCTCACCTGGACCCCGGAAGGCGTCCGTTTCATCGATCAAACCAAGCTCCCCCTCGAGGAGAGCTATGTCCTCGCCACCACCTATGAACAAGTAGCCGAAGTCATCGTCACCATGGTCGTGCGCGGCGCACCGGCCATCGGTGTCTCCGCCGCCTACGGAGTTGCTCTTGGTGCACACGCACTGCCGCCCTCACGCCCCAGCAATTCGCCCCAGAGTTCGACCGCATCTGCGCCCGCCTGGCAGCAACCCGCCCCACCGCCGTCAATCTCTTCTGGGCCATCGACCGCATGAAGCATCTCTTCGCAGCTCTGCTCTCTGAAGGCGAAACCCTCGACCAGATAAAGGAAAAAATCCTCGCTGAAGCCCACGCCATGTACGAGGAAGACATCGCCGCTTGCCGTACCCTGGGCGCAAATGGCGCGGATCTGTTGCCAGACGAAGGCTGTGTCCTCACGCATTGCAACGCCGGCGCTCTCGCCACCTGCGGCTACGGCACCGCCCTCGGCGTCATCCGCGCCGCAGTCGAGCAGGGCAAGCGCATCTCCGTCTTCGCCGATGAAACCCGTCCCTTCCTGCAAGGCGCGCGCCTCACCGCCTGGGAACTGATGGTCGACCACATCCCCACCACCGTCATCTGCGACAACATGGCCGCTAGCCTCATGCAAGCCGGCCGCATTCAGGCCGTCGTCGTCGGCGCAGACCGCATCGCCGCCAACGGCGACACCGCCAACAAAATCGGCACCTACAACGTCGCCATCCTCGCCCACGAGCACGGCATCCCGTTCTACGTCGCTGCTCCCTGGTCCACCATCGACCTCGCCACTCCCACCGGCGCGTCCATCCCTATCGAAGAACGCCCCGCCGTTGAAGTCACCCACCACGGTGGCAAGCAGCTAACCCCCAACGGCGTAGGTATCGCCAACCCTGCCTTCGATGTAACCCCGGCCAAATACGTAACCGCCATCATCACCGAACGCGGCGTCCTTCGCGCTCCCTACACTGAATCCCTGCGCACCATGGAACTGGCCCCCCAGTAGGCCAAAATGTCTAGAGTAAGAGGTGTGGTGCATCTCCGCTCCTCCATTTTTCGTCTGCGCTACAAATCCCTGCTCCGCGGCGTCCTGCTCTCGCTCGCAGCGTTCGCTGCCAGCCTGCGCCTCGCTGGCTTTCCTGACATCAATGCCCTGCACGGCTCATCCTGGCAAATTCTAGTCCTGCTCTTCGCCTGCTGGGGAATGATCGAAACCGCCCGCTGCCTGGGCCGCAAATGGAGCCTCTACCACGCTGGCGTACTCATCCTGCTCTACTCAGAACTCATGATCCTGGCCCTGGTCATCTTCCTGTGCATCTACCCGTCGAGATAAATCCGCCACCCAAACAGCCCCGTCTACCGTGAGCCCATGCCTGCCGTGTACGATGGTTCAAACCCGCGATCATGCTCACCGTGATCGTTTGCGCGCCCTCAACTAGTAAGCCACTGGAGAAAATATGCTGAAAGGTTTTCGAGATTTTATTCTGCGTGGAAACGTCGTCGACCTGGCCGTAGCCGTCATCATCGGCGCTGCCTTCAACTCCATCGTCGCCTCTCTCGTCGGCGACGTGCTCAACCCCCTCATCGCCGCCACCGTCGGCAAGCCTGACTTCAGCAGCGTCATCCTCAACGTCGGCAACGGCCACATCAAAGTCGGCAACTTCCTCAACGCCGCCGTCTCATTTCTCATCGTGGCCTCCGTGGTCTACTTCGCCATCGTGCTACCCGTCAACGCGCTTCTGGCACGCATCAAAAAGCCCGCGCCTGCAGCTCCCCCCTCCACAAAAACCTGCCCGGAATGTCTGAGCGAAATACCCTTAGCCGCCAAACGCTGCGCCCACTGCACCCAGCCCGTAGAATGAACTCAATTAGTCTCAGTAGTAGCCAAATCACCAGCTTGCCAAACCGCTAATACGCTGAAAAGGCCAACCAATGCCCAATCGCACCCCACTGCTGCCCCTGTTTCTACTCACACTCACACCCACACTCACACTCACACTCGCCTTCACGCCCAGCCTGCTTTCAGCCCAATCCCCACCGCCCACCGTCTTCGGCTACGCTGACTTCACCGCCCAGTCCCACATCGAAGAAAAATTCCTCGCCGTCCCCGATGCCAAGCTCGCCGGCCAGGAACTCAAAATCCTCACTGCCGAGCCCCACATCGCCGCGTCTCCTGAAGACCGCAAGACCGCCGAATACGTCGCTCAAAAATTCCGCGCCGCCGGCCTCGAAACTGAAATCTTCCCCTACCGCGTCCTCATCAATTACCCCAAAACCGTTCGCGTCGAAGCCTGGGACCCCAATGGCAAACTGCTCATGACCGGCCCCACCCCCGAGCACGTAGCCGGCGACCCCTACCAGGACGATCCCCGCGTTACCATGCCCTTCAACGGCTCCTCCGGCTCCGGCGACAACACCGCTGAAGTGGTCTACGCTAACTATGGCCGTAT
>CAWAEU010000027.1:0-48231 GCA_963780975.1 uncultured Acidobacteriaceae bacterium
AGGCCGAGCTTGCAGTTCACGAATTCGCGCCTCAAACTGAAATTCAACTAACTGTGGAAACCGGCGGCCGAAAGCATACACTTCAGGCAATCGATCGATCCCGCGAAGAAGTGGACAGTTTTTCTCGTTCCCCATATTCATGTTGACGTAGGCTACTCCGATTACCAGGCCAAGATTGCAGCCATTCAGAGCCGCACCATCGCAGAAGCGATGGATATGACCGCGAAGCACCCCGAATTCCGCTTCAGCCTGGATGGAGAGTGGGACCTTGAGCAGTTTCTTCAAACGCGCACCGCCGCACAGCAACAGCGTGCTATCGAAGCCGTGCAAAAGAGGCAGCTTTTTGTCCCCGCACAGTACGCCAACTTGCTCACCGGCATTCCTACGGCGGAAACTCTCATCCGCTCGCTCTATGCCAGCGCCAACTTCAGCAGAAAATATGGCACGCCCTTCGACTATACCAATATCACCGACGTTCCATCCTACTCATGGTCCTATGCATCCATTCTTGCCTCCGCAGGCATCCCCTACCTGGCAGGCGGCAGCGATAACTATCGCGGTCCCGTATTGCTTCAGGGGCGCCTGAACGAAGGCTCGCCGATGTGGTGGGTGGGACCGGACGGCAAAAAGATTTTGCTGTGGTACTCGCGTCATTACCACCAGATGCGAACTTTATTCGGGTTGCCGCCGGTCGTCTCCGCGGGCCGCGATACTTTGCCGCTCTATCTGCAAATGTATGAAACCCCTAAATACCATGCCGACGCCGCGATCATCTATGGAACACAGGTAGAGAATACTGATTTGTTTCCTCAGCAGGCAGAGTTAGTGGGGAAATGGAATGCCATTTATGCTTACCCGCGATTGCAATATTCGGGTTTCAGTGAGGCGCTCCAGAATATCGAAAAACAGTTTGGCGATCATATTCAAACTATCCGTGGTGATGGGGGGCCGTATTGGGAAGATGGCGCAGCCTCCGATGCTTATTACTTATCCATGGAACGCCGGACCGAAGCGCGGGCTCAAACGGCTGAAAAACTGGACACACTGACATCGCTTATAAATCCTCTGCTTAAGACGAATACCGACGAGTTGGACCGCATGTGGACCGATATGGTGCTGATGGATGAGCACACATGGGACTCGGATAACAGCGTCAACGACCCGTCAAGCAAAGAAGCGACCGGCCAGCTCGCGGTGAAAGAGCAGTTTGCCGTCAATGCAGCGGCAGAGGTGGACTTTGCCGCCAAGCGCAGCATGGCAAACCTTGCGGATGCGATTGCTGCCGGCCCGGGTAGCCTGATTGTCTTCAATAGCCTGAACTGGCAGCGCAACGGCCCGGTTTTTGTCGATTTGAATAAAGGTGACGATATTGTGGATGCGGCGACAAACCATACGGTGCCTTTTGAGATCGTTAGCAGCGGAAATGCATTCAATCACGTTCGTTTTTCAGCCCAGGATGTGCCGCCCATCGGGTATAAGGTTTATGCAATACGCAAGACGGAGAAACCTGCTTCTGTCTCCGCAGCAGAACAAAGCACTTCGCTTGAAAGCCCTTACTATAAGGTGCAGCTTGATGCCGGAACCGGCGCAATCCGCAGCATCTACGACAAGCAGTTGCAGCGTGAGTTGGTAAGCCAGGACAACACGTATCGCTTTGGTGAGTATCTTTATGTTACCGGCGGAGATAAAGCTCCGAATTCCATTCTTCACTATGGCCTTGTATATCCAAAGCCGGAGTTAGATATTCACGCCTCGCATCACGGAAGGATTGTATCTATAACTCGCACTCCTACCGGCATTGTTGCGCGCATGGAAAGCGAGGGCATGAACACCCCTTCAATCAAAACTGAGATCCGGCTCTTCGACAACGAGAAGAAGATTGAGCTGGTTGAAGATGTCGATAAGAAAGAGGTTTACAGCAAAGAGGCTGTTTATTTTGCGTTTCCGTTTGCCATGAGCCAGCCCCAGTTTCAATACGAAATCCAGAACGGAGTCGTTGACCCGGCGAAAGATATGTACGCAGGCGCAGGCCACGAGTGGTTTACCGCGCAGCACTGGGTTTCTGTCCAACAGGATGGGGTATCAGCAAGCGTGTTTCCGGTCGATGCGCCCATGGTTACGCTGGGCGACATCAACCGCGGCGCATGGCCTGAGGAGTTTGGGAAACGGCCAGGGAATGTATTTTCTTACGTAATGAATAACTACTGGGATACAAATTATCGTGCCGGCCAGGGAGGGCACTTTAGCTTTCACTACCTGATAACCAGCGCGACCTCAACTAGCCCCAACGACTTGAGCCGCATGGGATGGGAAGAAGTTACGCCATTGGAGACTGACCTGGTTACCAGCCAGGACAAAGCTGTAGCTCAAAATGATTCAGCACAGCCCTCCGGAATGGTTGCGGATGCCAACTCTGCGCATAACCTTGACGGCAAGCAGGGGAGTTTCCTCGATATAAGCGATCCCAACGTCCTGCTGGAAACATGGAAACCAGCTGAGGACGGAGATGGGACTATTCTGCGCTTTCTTGACTTAGGCGGCTCAGAGCGGACGGTGACCGTTCGCACTCCTACTTTGCACCTGGATCGTGTAACTGAAACCGACGCCGTGGAAAGAGGAGCAACAGTAGTGCCGTTAGCTGGAGACGATCAATTTCATTTCACCATCCATCCTCACGAAATAGTGACGTTAAGGATTGTGGCAATGCAAAAATAGGCGGCGCAATTCCAAGTTGTGCTAGTATCCCGGCAAGCGGTCACAACTTACTTTTGAGGAATCCTGCATGGAAACCAACCTCCGCCCACTCTCGCTCGGCGAAATTCTCGATCGTACTGCACAACTTTACCGGACAAACTTTTTCCTTTTTGCAGGAATTTTTGCCGTGTATTGCGGCGTTGGCCTGGTGATGAACCTGCTGGTGCTCGGCCTGGAAGAGTTGCTGAAAAAGCAGCATACAACTGCCCTGGCCTGGTTCACCATATCCGCAGCCGCTGTTGAAATGCTGATTCTCTTCCTGCTGATAGGGCCGGTGATAGCTGCCATCAGCCGCGCCGTGGCCTGGGTGAATCTGGGCGAACCGGCCACGATCCGCGGAGCCTTTGCCAGCGTCCTTCCACGGCTGGGCCGTTACCTGTGGCTGATGATTATTACCGCGTTTGTTGTGTATACGCCGTTTGTGCTGCTCTATGGCGGCTTTCTTGGGACTTTGGCATTATACGGAAAGGGCTTCGGAGCACACGCGCAACATAGTTCGCAGTCTGTGGCTGTAGTCGGCATTGCCTCGGTGGCCTTCATACTGCTACTCATCCCGGTCGGCGTCTACACAATTCTGATGACCCTGCGCTATGCCCTGGCTCTGCCTGCCTGCGTTCTTGAAAACCTGCCCGCCCGCAAATCACTTCGCCGCAGCATCGACCTGAGCAGGGGAGCGCGCTGGCGCATCTTTGTTCTTCTGCTGCTGATCGGCGCCATCAAGATCGGGCTGGTTCTGGTTACGCAGTTCTTCGTTTTTATATCGGCCTTCAGGAACCACGGCCAACTGGGACCGGGCATTACCGCGATTTCGCAGATCATCTCGTTCTTTACCGGAACATTCCTGGGGCCTATCGGCGCAACCGGAGTGACGCTCTTCTACTATGACCAGCGCATCCGCAAGGAGGGATTCGATATCGAGTGGATGATGCAGGCTGCCGGACTCACGGCGCCCGCACCGGCCGCAGCAGAACCCTGGCTGGCGCTCGATGCTCACTTTGAACCGGCACCGCCAGCCCCGCCGGAGCCTGGGAGCGGGCATGAATGAAACCCCACGTCCATTGAACCTGGGCGAGATTCTGGACCGCACCATTCAGCTTTACCGCTCGAGGTTCCTGGTTTTCTTCGGCATTGCGTTCGTTCCTACCGGAGTGGTGCTGACGCTGGCGGCGATCATTTTTATTCTTTTTGCATTAATCAGTCTCGGCGGCGTAAGCATCAATTCCAATCCAGCAGTTGGATTTATGGCGATTATGCTGATCGTCGTCATTGTTTCAGTGGCCCTGCCCATCTGCCTGTCGGCGGCGGCGCTGGGTTCGGCGGCTATAAACAAAGCCGTAACCCACCCCTGGCTAAGCGAACAGATCACCATTCGCGACGCGTACAAACAAGCCTGGAGACGCGGCTGGAGCTACATCGCGCTCTTTCTTCTTGAGGCGCTGCTGGTGTGGGTGGTTCCGCTTGCCGTGTGGATTGGGCTGGTGTTCTTCGGCACGATTATGGCTGCTCTTGCGCAAACGGCCGGTATGGGCATGGCAGCCGGCGCAATCTTCTTCATGGGTGCGATTGTGGTCATATCCGCACTGGCCACCTACTGCGTGTGGATGTTGCTGCGGCTTTCTCTGGCCTTCCCAGCCTGCGTGGTTGAGGGGATTAGCTCCACAGCGGCAATCAAGCGCAGCTTCTCACTGAGCAACGGCACCAGGGGCCGCATTCTTCTGCTTTATACGCTGGGAACTGTGCTCAACTACCTGCTTATGATGGCCATCACCGTACCGGCAATTTTTGTTTTGGCTCTGCTGCCGGGAGCGAATAATCCGGAACGCGCGCAAACGGCGAGCATGGTGATGCTGATCGTCATCTACGGCACCAGCTTTGCCGTACAGGCGCTCACCAGACCTGTTTACGGCATTGCGCTCATGCTCTTCTACTATGACCAGCGCATCCGCAAAGAAGGATACGATATTGAGTGGATGATGCAGCAGGCCGGGATGATGACACCCGCTCAGCAGGCCGCAGTGCTTCAACAACCCGCAGAATTAACCCAGGCAAAAGCAGAGGAGACACTATGAACGATTTCGCAGCTTCCATGCCTTCCGGGTAAATGCCCGTCGCACCCAAAACCTTTGGCCAGATTATCGACCGCACTTACCGGCTTATGCGCGCTAACCTGCGGCTGTTTCTGGGCATTGCGGCGGTCCCCTCCGCGTTTATCATCCTGGTTGTCGCGGCGATGCTGGGTATCATGTTTATCGCGATGGGGCCGCAGTTAGCCGAGAACAATGCCGCGCTGCCGTCAATTCCCGCCGGTTATTGGGTAGTTCTGATTCTGATTGAATTGATCTCGCCACTGATCTATGTGCTCTATATGCCTGCGGCAAGCTACGCCGCCACGCAGGCCGATCTCGGCGTTACCGTCACTTTTCTTCAGTCGTACAGCGTGGCATGGCGGCGCTTTGGCCGTTTTCTGTGGCTCATGATTATCTGTTCCCTCTTCATGATTGTGCCGGTGGTTGTGATCGCGGCTCTCGTCGGCCTGGGAGCACTGCTGCTACACAACGTGGTAGGCAACAACGGAATGTTCTTTGTGATTCCACTATTGGTGCTGCTGTATATTGCGTTCATGGTGTATTGCGTCCTGATCATGCTCAGGTTTGCTCTGGCCTACCCAGCTTGCGTAATGGAGGAGCTTACCGCATGGGAATCGATCAAGCGCAGCGTAATGCTGACCAATGGCGCCAAGGGCCGCATCTTCCTGGTGATGCTACTGGTTTATGCGATCACTTACATCATCACCATGGTTTGCATGCTTGTCTTTTTTGCGGTGGGCGCAGTAGGCGCCTTTATTGCCATATTGGCCCATGTGAGTGAAGGATCGCCGGCATTCTTCATTTTGATCGGCCTGGCTATTTTCGGGTATCTGCTGGTATTTGTGATCAGCATACTAATCACCTATGCCGCTTATTCCACCGCTCTGGCGGTACTTTACAACGACCAGCGCCTGCGCAAGGACGGGCAATTGCCAGCGCCTGCGCAAGCCGGAAATATTTCCTGAAGGTATTCCGGAGTTTACGCCGACGCCGCGATGCCGCTACGGAATCCACGCGCACAAACTTCACGGTGGGCTCATCGAATGGTCTACTATCATCAGCGCATATGTCTTAAGGGCTAACTAATCGACGGGCGATGGATGCTGCTTAAAATAAACACGCGGGAGGTCTGGGCGTGACGGCCCAAAATATCATTGCTGTCGCTGCTATTGCGGCCTTTCTTGCCGCCGCACCGGCGCGTGCCACTAGCAAGATTCCTGATTTGCCAGCTCCTACGGCGAGCGGCACTTATGACGCTTCGCTCGACGAGTACAGCAAGCATTTGCAAAACCTGACTGCGCTGGTGGAGGCCTGCTCCCAAGCGCGCGACACAAAGACCTGCGATCCTGCATTGGTTGGCGCGGATGACCGCGTTCCTCTTGCCGATACCAATGCGGAGCGGCGGCTGGTGCGCTATGGATGGCTGCGCGTGCTGCTCGTTAAGGCGCAGGAGAAAGATAAAGCCAGCAGCGCGCCTAAGGCTAAGCCCGACGGCAAGCCTGCGAATAGAGAGCAAGCAGAAGAGAGCGTTGTGCCGCTGCCCCCGACTACGACAGAGCTATTGAAGGCTGCTGAGGATCGCCTGGCTCAGGACCTGGCGCAGATCAATGCCGCACCGGTAGCCGCCCCCAACTACGCGCAACAGCATGAGGCTATGAAGCAGGTGCTGGCCGGACGCGAATTTCGCAACCTTAACGAACCAACGGCGAAGAATGCGCTTTTGGAAAAGCTGGGCAACTGGCTGAACAAGCTCTTTGAAAGCGCTTCGCAATTGAGAGCCCGAGCCGCGTGGGTGGGCTTGATGATTGTATGGGGATTTCGCTTGGCCATCTGCACGGGCCTTATTTGGGGACTGATCGTACTGGAACGCCGCTGGCGGTTCCGGCCTGTACCGGAGGAAGTGAGACCGGCCCCCGGAGCCGCATCGGCACGCGAGTGGCAACTGTGGCTCGAAGATGCGCGCAAAGCCGCCGCCGCAGGCCAGTGGCGCGAGGCGATTCATTTCCTTTACTGGGCGGCAATTTCGCGGCTGGAATCGAAGCGGCTGTGGCCCGCCGACCGCGCACGCACTCCGCGCGAGTATCTCGCGCTGGTTGCGCCGGAGGATCCCCGCCACTCGGGATTGGCCACGCTGACCGGCAGCTTTGAGCGCACCTGGTACGGCGGCCGTGCGGCTGAAGAACACGACTACCGCAATGCAGAAGCGCTGGCGAAAGCCTTGATCTCGGGAAGCGGAACTTCTGCCAACCAGCCGAGCGAGGCGCGACTCAATGACATTTCTCTCCTCCCTCGACTCGAAAGATCGCCGCCTGCTGCTCTGGTGCCTGGGTATCGCAATCGTACTGGCCGTGCTCACCGGCTTTCTATGCCCAACGGGAACAGCAACGACAATCCCTTGCCCTCGAGTTATCTATCAGGCCAGCACGGAGCGCGCGCGGCTTATGAGACGCTGCTCCGATCCGGCTACCCTCTGGAGCGCTGGGAGCGGCCACTGGCAGAGTTGGCCGCCACAGCAGGGCCGGATACAGTGGTGATCTTTGCCGAGCCTTTCGCCCGCGAAGCCAGCGACATCAAAGCGATGCGCACAATTGTGGAGCGCGGAGGCCGCGTGCTCTCAACTGGTTACATGGGCGGATCCATCTTGCCTGGCTCGGATAGCAGCGCGCCCAGGGCTTCGACTTTGCCGCCTGCAAGCTGGAGCCGGAGGGTCTTGATCCCCTCCCGACTCAGGCGAAGTATGGATGGTTCCTGAAGCAAGCTGGGAGGTGGGCAATCCTGCGCACCGCGTGGAGTACAGTTGCGCCGGGCATCCGGCGGTGGTGGAGTACGGACTGGGGCAAGGGGCACGTGGTGTGGTGGGCCAGCTCCACGCCGCTTGAAAACGGTTCCCTGGCCCGCGCCAACGATCTCGACTTACTGCTGAATTCGCTTGGTCCGCGCGATGGCCACCATTTCTATTGGGACGAGTCGCTGCACGGGGAGATTCGCACTGCCTGGAGCTATGCGGCCGGACCGGCACTAACAATATTGTGGTACAGCCTGCCTATTCTGGGGCTGCTGATCGTCTTCAGCTTCAGCCGCCGCAGCGGGCCGGTGCGCGACTTGCCTGCGCCTGCGCGGGCCACGCCCATCGAGTTTCTTGAGGCTCTGGGCTCGCTCTACCGCAATGCCGGTGCGGCGTCTACCGCGGTTTCGATTGCCTGGGAGCGTTTTCGCCGCCAGAGTTTGCGCGCTTTGCGGACTGCGCGGCAAAGCCAATGGGCGCGGCTGAGCTGGCTGCGACAATTCGCCGCCGCTTTCCCCAGGCCGATGCCAGATCTCGAAGCCGACCTGGCCGCCTGCGAAGATGCAGCATGGGGCGAGTCCGATCAGACCACGGCGATGCGCTCAAGCTGGTCCAGAAGCTGCACGGGCACCATGGAAAAACTGATGGCCGCAACAAAACACGGACGGCCGCGAACAAAATTTGAAGACATTCATTCCAAACAGCAGGAAAGGGCTTGATGAGCACAGGAAATAGAAACCAAGATGACACAAAGCCGCGGAGCAGCCGCTGCACGCGACCAACCAACTGATGGCCCACGCGCGCGCGAGAACTGGGCCGCGTAATTGCCGGCCAGAGCGGAGCGATCGAGGAGGTGCTGATCGCCGTGCTGTGCCAGGGCCATGCGCTGCTTGAAGGCGTGCCGGGCATTGCCAAGACGCTGATCGTCAAGGCGCTTGGCCGGCTGCTTGGCCTTGGCTTCCAGCGCGTGCAGGCCACGCCTGACCTGATGCCTGCCGACATTCTTGGCACCACCATTCTGCGGCCCGGCGCTAAATCTGCCGAGGAGAGTTTCAGCTTTCATGCCGGCCCCGTCTTTACCGATCTGCTGCTGGTGGACGAGATCAACCGCATGCCGCCGCGCACCCAAGCCGCGCTGCTTGAATGTATGGAGGAGCGGCAGGTGACCACGGACGGCGTGCGCCGGGCGCTGCCGGCGTGGTTCACGGTCTTCGCCACGCAGAATCCGGTGGACTTTGAAGGCACCTATCCACTGCCCGAGGCGCAACTGGACAGGTTTCTGCTGAAGATTCGCATGGCCTATCCCAACGAGCAGGAGGAGATGCAGATTCTGGAGCGGCATCACGCTGGCTCCGGCGCAGGGCTGCTTGAAGACGCACAAATCGCGCCCATTCCCGAGGGGTTGCTGGCCCGCGCTCGCGCCGAGGTGCGCGCCATCCGCATCGAGCCGGAACTCTATGGCTACATACTTTCACTGGCCCGCCGCACTCGCGAGTGGCCCACGCTGCTGCTGGGCGCCAGCCCCCGCGCGGCGCTGAGCCTGATGCGCGTGGCCCAGGCCTCGGCTGCCTTCGACGGCCGCGATTACCTGGTTCCCGACGACGTGAAGCGGGCCGTGCAGCCGGTGCTGCGCCATCGCGTAATGCTCAAGCCCGAAGCCGAACTGGAGGGCTTCGATGCCGACCGCGTGCTGGCCGACGTGATTGCTGCTGTGCCGGTGCCGCGGCAATGATCTCTGCTTCGCTTCATCCCGAGCCGGTGCGCGCCGCCTGCGAACGGCGGCGGCGCTGGGGTTTCGGCCTCACGCCGCGAACCATCGGCCTGCTCTGGTAGGCTTTTTCTGGCTGATCCCCGGCTTCTGGGACGCGCGCTGGCCTACACATGCCGGCCTGGGATGCGCTGGTGCTGCTGGCTGCGCTGCTCGATGGGCTGCGCCTGCCCGCCGCTGCCAAGTTGACCGCCGGCCGTCCTGGTCGAATGCTCCGGCGCTCGACTCGAGACCGAGATCGAGCTGACCATTGAGAACCACGGCCGGATGATTGTCGATTGCCGGCTGGTGGACGATCTGCCGCCGGCACTGGTTGCAGAGCCGGCGACGCTCGGCTCACCGCATTTCCCCGCGTGCCGGCCAGCTGCGCTACCGCGTGGAGCCCACGGAGCGCGGCGACTGGGAGACGGGCTGGCTCTATGTCCGCTACCGCTCGGGGCTGGGCCTGGCCGAGCGCTGGGCCACGGCGCCGCTCACGCAGACGGTGCGGGTTTATCCGGCTCTGCGCACCGGCGAGGAGCAGCAGATTTTTCTGGCCCGCAGCCGCCAGATCGATCTGCAACTGCGCCGCGCGCAGCAGCGGGGCCTGGGCCGCGACTTCGAGAGCCTGCGCGAATACCGCGAGGGCGACGACCTGCGCGATATCTGCTGGACGGCCACGGCGCGGCGCGGCAGCCCCATCACCCGCCAGTACCAGACCGAGCGCAGCCAGCCGGTGTGGATCGTGCTCGACTGCGGACGGCTGATGCGCTCGCGCGTGGCCGTCGGTTCGCAGGAGCTCCAAAACTGCCAGTCACGGCGCCAGGCGCCAAGTCACTCCAAGCTCGACCACGCCTGCACCACAGCTGTCGCGCTGGCGCAACTGGCGCTTTACTCCGGCGACCGCGTGGGCCTGCTGGCTTACGGCCAGAGCATCCAGCAGCGGCTTTTGCCCGGTCGCGGCGCGGCCCATCTGCGGCAGTTGATCGAGTCGCTGGCCCAGGTGCATGCCGAAGCCGGCGAGGCCGACCACCTGCGAGCCACGGCCACGCTCAATCGCCTGCAACCCCGCCGGTCGCTGATTTTGTGGGTCACGGATCTGGCCGAGACCGCCATGCGCCCCGAGGTGATCGACGGCGCGCTGCAACTGCTGCGCCGCCACGTGCTTCTGTTTGTCGCCATGGCCCAGCCGGAGGTCGAGTCCATCGCCCAGGCGCGGCCTAAGGAATGTCGAGCAGATGTTCCGCGCCGCCGCCGCCCAGGAGATGGCCGGCCGCCGCGAACTGCTCCTCGCCCGCCTCCACGAGCAGGGCGCGCTGACCCTCGACCTGAACCCCGAAGCGCTCACCTCGTCGGTGCTGAATCAGTACCTGACGGTGAAGGAACGGGCGATGGTGTAGCGAACCTCTGCAACTTTTCGCCGTCCACGGAATCCCGACCGCCCGTTGCCTCATCTGAGAAAATAGTGATAGTGAATCGAAGCATACAATTTGTCTCCCAGCTGGGCGACGGCGCAGGCGTTTCTTGCACTGCTGGTAGTCTTTGGTGCGGCCGCGTGCTACTATGCGCGCAGGCGCCCAACCCCACCTCCGCCACCAACCCATTTTTCGGCAGCGTAACCGTCCGCCCAACCAGCGATGAGACCCTCAAGCTCTCGCTGGACGATGCCGTGCGCCGCGGCCTTGAAAACAACCTCGGCCTGAAGGAAGCCGAGAACGGCGAAAAAGTCGATCACAGGGCGAAAAGAAACGAGGCCCTGCAGGAGTTTCTGCCCACCATCACTCTCAGCGGCGATACCGGCGTCCACCAGCACAACCTGGTCGCGCTGGGTTTCGGCCCGAGTGCCCTCAAAGAGTTCAGCTCGCTTTTTCCCGGCGGCATGCTACCTGCCGGGCTCTCTTTCATCACTCGCGACGAACTGACCGAGGGACAAATCCATTTAGCCAGACGCTTTTTTCCGGCCCTGTGATCGCCGGATACAAGGCGGCTCGCGCCGGCGAGAAAGCCGCCCATTTCGCCAAAATGACGGCGCGCGGCGAGGTGGTGCAGCAGGTGGCCACGGCCTATCTTCATGCCATCGCCGCCGCCAGCGAAGTGGACAACGCCAAGGCGCTGGAGGCGGCCGACCAAGTGCTGTTCAGCCAGGCCCACGCCGCGCATCGAGGCCGGTACCGCGGCCAATCTCGACGAGCTGCGTGCGCGGGTGCAGCTTCAGGCCCAGCAACAGGCACTGATTGAGGCTGAAAACTCACTTGAAAAGGACCTGATCCTGCTCAAGCGCGAGATCGGCGTCGACCCCGGCCAGAAGATCGTGCTCACTGATCCCGCTCCATACAGCGAACTGGCCGCGCAAACGCCTGAAGAGGTCCGCGCCGTGGCCTACCAGAACCGCCAGGACTACCAGAACCTGCAAAATCAGGCGGTCGCTTACAAGGCCATCCACGCCGCCTATCGCAGCCAGCGGCTGCCCACCCTCAGCTTCGGCGGCTACTACGGCGTCAGCAAGGTAGCGGCGTCGGCTCGCACGGAAACTTCATCGCCGCAGGGCACGCTCAGCGTTCCGCTCTTCCGCGAAGGCCAAGCTGCGCGGCGATGACGGAAGCGGCCCAGGCCCAGCTATCCTCCGTTGAACGCCCAACTGGCCGACCTCCGCGACCACATCGACCAGCAGGTGCGCTCGGCGCTGCTGGACGTGGACGCAACAGCCAAGCTGGTCGACGTTGCCCGCTCCAACGTCGAGCTGGCTACCCGCGCCCTCAGCGACGAAACCGACCGCGTAAACGCCGGCGTGGACGACAATCTGCCGCTGGTGGACGCGCAGGCCACGCTGGCCGCCGCGCAGAGCAATCTGGTTGAAAGCCTCTACCAGTACAACCTTGCCAAGCTGGCTCTGGCCCGCTCTGCCGGCGTGCTGGAGCAGCAGTACCGGGTCTATCTGGGGCGGTAGAGCCCTACGATTGCGGCGCTGCTTATTCATTTGGTCCGCTTTACGTAACAGTCTTGCTGAACACAGGCTGTCCGCGTCCATGTTCACGAGTAGAGTAGAGATAAGAGGAATCAATTAACCATGGCGAGAAAACTCAGAATCAAGTACTACGTGGAGCCGGATGCGGCGGCCCTGGCTCGCCGCGCGGCGCAGTATTTTGTTGAGATGACCGGGGAAGCGGTGGCAGGCCGCGGGACGGGCGCGCATCGCCATCAGCGGCGGCTCCACGCCCAAGGCCGCCTTCCAGTTGCTGGCCGATCCCAGCCAGCCCTGGCGCAACCGCATGCCCTGGGACGCCTGGACCTCTACTGGGTTGACGAGCGCTGCTGTTCCTCCCGACAACGCCGAGAGCAACTACCGCATGACCCGCGAGGCGCTGCTGGACCACGTGCCGCTGCAGCCCGAGCAGATTCACCGCATGGAGGGCGAGCTTGACCCCGAAGTTGCCGCGGCCCGCTACGAGTCGGAGCTGAGCAACAGCTTTCGCCTGGAGGGCGCGGAGAGCCCGCGCTTCGATCTGGTTGCACTGGGCATGGGCACGGACGGCCACACCGCCTCGCTTTTTCCCCACACCGAGGCCATCCACGAAATGAGCCGCCTGGTCACGGCCAATCACGTGCCGCAGAAAGACGCCTGGCGCATCACCCTCACCTGGCCGGTGATCAACCACGCCAGCTCGGTCTTCTTCCTCATCGCCGGCGCAGGATAAAGCAGAGATTTTAAAGGAAGTTCTAACCGGACCGCACGATCCGGAGCGGCTGCCCAGCCAGCTGATCTGGCCCGCAAGCGGTATACTTACACTGATTCCTGGATAAGGCTGCAGCTGCTCTTCTACCCGCGACAGATGGGGAGGGTTGCGGGGTTTTGGAGAGAGAACGATGATTCTGGCGGGCGACGTAGGCGGCACCAAGGTCAATCTGGCGCTGTTTGATTTTACCGATGGAAAACTGAAGCAACACAGAGATAAGCAGTATCCGGCCAAGGAATACTCCGGCCTGGAAGAGATCGTAAAAGAGTTTCTGGCCGCCGACAAAGTGACTGCGGCCTGTTTTGGCGTGCCGGGCCCGGTGCGCGACGGTCGTCTTCGCCTGACCAACCTGCCCTGGACGCTGGACAGCCGCGAGCTGGCCGCCGAGCCTGGGCATCGAGCACGTCTTCCTGATCAACGACCTGGAGGCCAATGGCTACGGCCTTGCCGAGCTCGCCGACGACCAGATCTTCACGCTGAACCAGGGCGATGCCAGCCAGATAGGCAACCGCGCGCTGATCTCCGCCGGAACCGGCCTGGGCGAGTGCTTCCTGGTCTGGAACGGCCACCAGCACGTTCCTTATCCCTCTGAAGGCGGCCACGCGGACTACGCTCCGCGCAACGAAGACGAGATCGACCTGCTGCGTTATCTGCAAGCAGAAATACAACGGGCGCATCAGCGTTGAGCGCGTGGTCAGCGGCCCGGGCCTGACCAATGTCTATGAGTTTCTGCGCGAAGTGCGCGGCATGGAAGAGCCGGCGTGGCTGCCGCAAGCGCATCGCCACCGAAGACCCCAACGCCGTGATCACCGAACTGGCGCTGGCGGCCAGGAGCGAAATCTGCGAAAAGGCGCTGGATATGTTCGTCTCCGCCTACGGCGCCGAGGCCGGTAACCTGGCCCTCAAGATTCTGTCGGTGGGCGGACTTTATGTTGGCGGCGGCATCGCGCCCCGCATTCTCGAGAAGCTCAAGGACGGCACCTTCATGAAGGCCTTCACCGACAAAGGCCGGCTGAGCCAGTTACTCGTCAATATGCCGGTGCGCATTATTCTTGAGAGCCGCGCCGCGCTGCTGGGCGCTGCCGCCTACGCTGAGGCCCGCGCCGCCGAGCTGAGCGGGATTTCTCCTCGCGCCGCTTCGGTCAAGTTATAGCGAAACGAGCATATGCACATAAAGAGGGCCAGCCGTTTTCGGCTGGCCCTCTTAGTCAATGTACAAATTTTACTTAGTTAGTGGCTCGAAGGCGCGCCCAGCGGCAGCACCGTTTTGCCAAAAGTGGAGTTAGTCACCAGCGCAAAGCTGGTATACATGGCCAGCAGTCCGCAGACAAGACCCACCCAGCCGCCAGCCACATGCAACCCGTGCATGCCCAGTAAGTCGCCAAAGCCGAGCAGGAAGAAGGTGATCCACAAGGTAAGAAACACCCACCACAGCGCCTTGGCCAGGCGGAAGGTGGCAATCCACATATAGAGCGTGAAAACGCCCCACCCGATCAGCGTGACGGCGATGGTGCTGCCCGCCTGGCTCAGGTCGAGCACGCCGTGCCCGCCCAGCAGGACCAGAAAGCAAACCACCACCAGAAGGCGCCGTAACTGAGAAACGCCACGGTGCCGAAGGTGTTGCCGGTGCGGAACTCCATCACTCCGGCAATCATCTGGATCAGGCCGCCAAAGGCGAAGGCCAGCGGCAGCACTACCGGCTCGCCGCCTTTGGGCAATATGCCGGCATTGATCATGCTCAGAATGACGGTTGTGAGCCCAAAGGCAATCAGGCCCAGCGGCGCCGGATTGGCAAACACGGATTTCTGTTCGTCAGCCATAGATCTCCTTTTCTTTCTCTTTGCAACACAAGGGAATTTGTGTATCTGTCGACCCGCTTTTGCGTAACCCGATGAATCGTTCGGAGCCGGGGAAGCGGCCTTCAGGAATGGCGGGATGATTCCATATGAAGATTTCTCTGTCAAGTTAATATATTGATGCTAATAAGGATGTTAGCCACTATTCTGCGGCAGGGAGAACGTGAAAAAGGTTCGCTGTGGAGTCTTATGCTGCCTGCAGCAGCTCCCCCCGGAACAGCGTCCCTTTCTATTGCCCCACCCCAAAGCACCTGGGTGAATCGGAATAGAAATCCACTCCTCTGTTCTTCGAGAAGTTAAGTTGAGCAGGGGTCTAGGCCCTGACTGTGGAAAAACTTGAATTTAATCCCCCTGGCAGCAGATCTTGGTAGCGATCCGGCCCCGACGCTAATCTTCTGGGTGCCCAAAACCAGTTCGCGTTTAAGAGGAATGGCGAAAATTGTCCTTCGACGGCAGTTATTGTCGCTACCTTTTGCCATGTATTTCCCTTTCCAGAATGCTTTCAATTACCTCTGGGCGTACAATTGCGCAATTAGATAGGATGTGTCTTTAGTCGTCCGATATAACGTTGGTGATCAATCCTTTGTAAGGCGATTCGGCATGGGAGGAAACCGAGGCAGATTGAGACTTGAGACTACAGTTACTGCTGGAATAAGCGGTGAGCGGTTCGAGTCGCTGAAGGTCGCAAACCAACTATGCGGCAAGAGGAAGGCGGAGGTCTGTCGCCTGCCTGTTTGTCTCCGCTGCTTATGTTGGCTGCTAGCCATTACTGCGTGCCTCTTATCCGCAAGCCTATCGGCATACGCGCAAAACGCAACTAAGTCGCCTGCTAAGTTGCCGACTCTTACGAAAGCGAACGATGTCCATAGCCTCTCCAACGAGGAAGCCAAGCGCGCCTTTCCCGTCCATCTGCGCGCGGTGGTTACTTACTTCGATCCTATATACGGTGATGAGTCCGCCTCAATGTTCGTTCACGATGCCAGCGGAGGCCTTTATGTCAACCTTCCCAAGAGCTTCAAAAATGTGCTTACCCCTGGGACTCTGGTCGATGTGCAGGGCGTTAGCCACCCCGGAGGCTTTGCTCCCATCGTTGACCAGGTTCAGGTTAAGGTGCTTGGGCGCGCGCCTCTGCCATCAAACCCTCACCGGGTTAGCAATGATCGTCTTCACTCCGGCCTGGAAGACTGCCAATGGGTTGAGGTTGAGGGTTTAGTTCGTTCCGCCGTAGAGCATAAGCATAACGTCAGACTCATGTTGCAAATGGAAACCGGAATCATTCGCGTTGTCATGGTCAGGGAGGCAGGCTCTACCTATTCCAACCTGGTGGACGCAAAAGTGCGTCTCCGCGCAACTGCCGCCCCCTTGTTCAACAAATACAGCCAGATGATCTCCGTTCGCCTGTTGGCTCCAGGCCTTTCCGCAGTCAAAATACTTGAACCCGCAGAAGGCGATCCGTTTCAGCAGCCTGTCATCCCCATCGACGACTTGTTGCGATGGAAACAGGTGAATAACCGGTATCACCGCGAGCATTTGCACGGGACAGTAACCTTAGAATGGCCCTGGCCGGGTTCGCTGGTCTGTATTCGCGATGCGGAGCGAGGAATTTGCGCGCATACCGATCAGGATCCGCATTTGGCCCTGGGCGACCAAGTGGACATGGTTGGATTTGTAGGGGCAGCAACAGGTGTGCCGGTCATCGAGCATCCCCTGTTCAGAAAAGTGGCGCATAATGAAAACATTTTCGCCGAGCCCATAACTGTTGAACAGATTTTGAAGGGAAAGTCCGATTCCGAGTTGATCCAGATCGATGGGCAGTTGATCGGTTACAGTCAGACGAACTCTGACATCACGCTCCTGTTAACCTCCGGGGCCAATAATTTCAGCGCGGTTCTGCCCAGGAAACTTGCAGGAACTAATCCGACTCGTTGGAAGATCGGGAGCAGTCTGCGGATAATGGGAATCTGCTCCACCCGCATGGATATTGAAGGCAGCGCGGCAACAGAGGGGATAGCGGAAGCGGAGTCTTTCAGTGTTCTTATGCGTTCACCTCAGGACGCGGCCATTCTCGAAAGCCCCTCATGGTGGACGCAGGAACGCACGTTGGCGATGCTTGCCCTGGCGGTTCTCATCACTCTGATTGTGCTTGGCTGGGTGATGGCGCTCAGAAAGCAAGTGGCACGGCAAACAATTCTTCTCCGTGAAAGTGAGCAGCGCTTCCGGCACATGGCTTTGCACGATTCGCTCACCGGCCTGGCGACCCGACTGTTGCTTCGTGACCGGCTGAATACGGCAGTGGAGACCGCCAACCGGAATCATACGGGACTGGCGCTGCTGATGCTTGACCTGGACAACTTCAAATTCATCAACGATACACTCGGCCACCGCGCCGGCGACGAGGTGTTGCGCATTACCGCCATTCGACTGCAGGAAGTTGTACGCAAGAGCGACACTGTTGCCAGAATGGGCGGGGACGAGTTTATAGTTCTTCTCCCCGAACTGAGCGATACTGAATCGGCGCAGAGTTTTGCCGCAGTCATTGTGGAAGCATTGTCCGTTCCTATCATGTTTGAAGGCCACGAGGTGCGAATTTCAGCCAGTGTCGGGGTCTGCTCTGCTCCGGCGGGGCTGCTCGATGCCGAATCGTTGTTAAGGCAAGCCGATGCCGCTCTTTATCATGCCAAGTCGAGCGGCAGAAATCGCTTTCATGTCTACACGACCGACATGTCTCCCGCCCTGGTGCAGAGCGCGCGTTGACTTATTCATCCGAAATTGCCGACTAGCGCGTTTACTGCTGTTCCTTCATGCGCTCCGCCAACACTTCCCGGTAAAGGTTGCACTGCGTGACGCGTAAACCTCCCGCATTGGCTGTCCGGCCGTCCTGCGTGAATTCAATAAATGCTTGTCCTGGCTCAAATCCCGGCCAACGAGGCAGCCCATCTGAATTCGGATTGCCGGTTTTGGCAAAGTTGGTCCAGTAAGTCTCCATCTCATCGGCCAATTTAAAATCGGCATCGACAAATTGCGCGGCAACGGCGAATTGTCCTGATTTGGGGTAATACCCAAAGACGTAAGGCAACTCGGCGGAATGTCCGGCTCCCTTTGCCTCGCCAGGGCTGAGGCGCTGAAATTCATACTCATAAGTGGGATGATGCGCAGCGCCGTGCCACGCGGCCTCAGTGGCTGCCGCGCAACGGTAGCGCGTATCGGCCACCCACTGGTCGGCCGCTGTACCGTAGAGCGGATCGTTGTTGCCTTGCCCGCCATTAGCCAGACCATAGAGCGCCAGAGCCTGAGGCGCAAACTCTCCCGCAGCCTTTTGAATTTTCACTCTCAATTCGTCTGGTGTGTCTGTGCTGCCGGATTCGATGGCGTTGGAGCCGATCATCAAAGGAATCGCTGACTCCTGTCCGGATGCAAAGGCCTCGGCGGGCGAACGGGGAATGACCCACCCATCGATAATCGGGTGCGTAGTGGGACGGTGCTGCGCATCCTTGGCATACACGGCCTTCAACAAATCTTCAGCCGGCATGTGGCGCAGAAATTTCAATGCGTCTTCACCGGCTGGAATTTTCATTTGAACTGCGAACTCAACTCCGGCTTGCTCCGCAGTGGCGCGGAAAGAGGGCAGAGTATGCATTGGCGTTCCGCTCTCCACAATCGCTTTTTGAGGCAGTTCCCGCGCCAGGGAGGTCATCATTAAACTCGTATCGAGCGCGCCGGCGGACTGGCCAAAGACGGTGATGTTGTGCGGATCGCCGCCGAATTTTGCGATATTGGCGATCACCCAGCGAAGTGCGAGTATCTGGTCCATCAGCCCGTAGTTGCCTGATGCTTGATGCGTCGATTCGCGCGTAAGTTCGGGATGGGCAAAGAAGCCGAAGATGCCCAGTCGGTAGTTGACCGTAACCAGCAGCACTCCGTGATCGACCAACGTTCCGTCATTGAAGAGCGGCGTCGATGCGGTGCCGCCTTCGTTGCCGCCTCCATGAATCCAGAACATGACTGGAAGCCGCTTCTTTGCAGGCCACGCAGGCGTGATCACATTCAAATAGAGGCAGTCTTCCTGGCCGACTTGTGCCCAGCTCCAATTCCAGTCTCCTTCCGCATCGGCCCATTGAGAGCACGGAGCGCCGAAGGCAGACGCATCGCGAACACCACTCCAGGGCTTAACCGGCAAAGGCTCACGCCAGCGCAGATCGCCCACTGGAGGTTGCGCATAGGGAATGTCAAGGAACTTCGCGCCGCCGTTTGGCCTGGGAACGCCGCGCAGTTGCCCGCTTGCGGTTTGCACCGTCAGCGCATTGTCTTCAGCCTGCAACTTGCTGCCGTAAAAGATAAAAATCATGACTGAAGCAACGAACAGCAGAACTGTTCCTGTTTTACGGCGGGCGTGGAATTTGAAAAATGTATTAGTCAACTGTTTTCCCTGCATTTCTTGATCCTCGGGAATTCTATCAACTCTGTCTGAGCTATCGAATGAGGGCTCTGCGTAAATATCCATCCATCCTTAACTCTTCTGCTTGCACACTTCCCGTTTACGGCTATTCTGATGAAGTAATCGCATGAGCTTCTTTCACACCATCGGCAATACCCATTACACTTTTGCCGGCCTGCGCGAACTGCTGGCCAAGGCAACGCCCCTGCGCAGTGGTGACCAGTTGGCCGGGATTGCGGCGGAGTCGGCCGAGGAGCGGGTTGCGGCGCAGTTTGCGCTGGCCGATTTCCCGCTCAGCGCACTTTCTTTCTGAGCAGGTTGTTCCTTACGAGAGTGACGAGGTTACGCGGCTGATCGTGGACACACATGACGCAAAGGCATTTGCGCCGGTAAGCTCACTTACCGTGGGCGAATTGCGCGATTGGCTGCTCTCTGACGATGCAACCGGGGAGCGGCTAGCCGCGCTCGCGCCTGGCCTAACGCCGGAGATGGCTGCGGCAGTAAGCAAACTGATGCGTGTGCAGGATCTGATTGCCGCCGCTGCAAAAGATCCGCGTGGTCACGTGCTTTCGCACCACTGTTGGTTTGGCAGGCATGCTGAGCGCGCGCCTCCAGCCCAACCACCCCACCGATGATCTGGCCGGCATTGCAGCATCCATTCTTGACGGCCTGCTGCTCGGCTCCGGCGATGCGGTCATCGGCATCAATCCCGCCGGCGACAACGTAGCCATGACCACGCGCCTGCTGCGGCTTATCGACGCACTGCGCGAGCGATTCCAGATTCCTGTGCAGAGCTGCGTGCTGGCCCATATCACCACGCAATTGGCGGCGCTCGAAGCCGGCGCGCCCGTGGATCTGATCTTTCAATCCATCGCCGGCACTGAAGCTGCCAACCGCAGCTTTGGCGTGAATCTGGCACTGCTTGACGAGGCGCACCAGGCGGGCCAGTCGCTGCAGCGCGGCGCGGTTTGCGCCGATGGCAGCATGGGCGACAATGTTATGTATTTTGAGACCGGCCAGGGCTCGGCGCTCTCAGCCAACGCTCATCACGGCGTGGACCAGCAGACGCTGGAGGCCCGCGCCTATGCGCGTGGCCCGGCACTTCCAGCCCATGCTGGTGAATACCGTGGTGGGCTTCATCGGCCCCGAGTATCTGTACGACGGCAAGCAGATTGCCCGCGCCGGTCTGGAAGACCACTTCTGCGGCAAGCTGCTGGGGCTGCCCATGGGATGCGATGTCTGCTATACCAACCACGCCGAGGCCGACCAGGACGACATGGATGCGCTGCTCACGCTGCTGGGCGCGGCGGGAGTGAATTACATCATGGGCGTTCCCGGCGCTGACGACGTGATGCTCAATTACCAGAGCACCAGCTTTCACGATGCGCTCTATCTGCGCACGCGTGCTGGGGCTCAGGCCGGCGCCGGAGTTCGAGGCAGTGGCTGGCAGGCGAGAGTTTCATCGCCTGGCGCTCGAGGCCCATCATCCGGAAAGGCTGCTGACCGCATGAGCCAGATCTGCACGATCCGGCTCAGCCTCCGCTCTGGCTGCACGGCTGCGTGCGCTACTCCCGCGCGCGTCGGGTTGGGCCGCACCGGCGTCAGCCAGCAGACCCGCGACCTGCTGGACTTTCAGCGTGCTCATGCGCAAGCCCGCGATGCAGTGCATGCGCGCCTTGAAGCCGCCGCGCTGGCGGCAGACCTAGCCGCAATCACAGGCTGGCAAGTTCTGCGTCTGCACTCCGCGGCCGCTGACCGCACAACCTATCTGCAGCGTCCGGATCTGGGCCGGAGGCTCGACGAGGCCAGCCGGGCAAGTCTGGCCTGGCGATTCCGACCTCGCGCTCATCGTAGCCGACGGTCTTTCGGCGATTGCTGTCGAGCGGCATGTGCTCCGCTACTCAAGGAACTGCTTCCCCGACTGGAGGGCTGGCGGCTGGCGCCTGTGTGCGTAGTTGAGCAGGGCCGAGTAGCCATCGGGGACGAGATCGGCGCGGCGCTCGGCGCGCAAATCTCCGTGGTGCTCATCGGCGAGCGTCCTGGACTTAGTTCGCCCGACTCGCTGGGTGCCTATATCACCTGGGATCCGCGGTCCGGGCCGTACCGACGCCGAGCGCAACTGCATCTCCAACATCCGCGCCGAGGGCCTGAGCTATGCGCAGGCAGCCGCGCAACTGGTCTACTATCTGACTGAAGCGCGCCGCCGGCAACTTACCGGCGTTACGCTCAAGGATGAAGCCCCCCGGCTGAAGGAAGGTTGAGAGTTGATCAAGCGCTGGTTGATTCGCGTAATTGTTGTGCTCGTGGTCGGGTTCGTGGCTGTCTACGGAGCCGATTGGGCCATCTTCAAATTGCGTGGGTCGCCTATGTCCACTGTTACCGTCAACCGCTTTCTCACCGTGCCACTCAAAGGCAACAAGCTGGAGTATGACTATCTCGGCTCCGCTGACGTGGCCTGCTCGCGCTCGCTCTTTCCGCAGGCTGGCCAGAGCCCCTGCTGGCAACTGAGACGCAACGTCAACCAGACCACAACACTGTAAGCGAATCTCCAGATCAGCGGCAGTACGCAGGGCCTTGGGTCGCATCACAATATCAAGTGATGACTATCACGCCGAGGAAATGCAAGTGCGCCTAGCATCGGAAAATCTCTCTTAGCTCTACCGAGGAAAGATGTACAGCCGCACACAAAACGAAAACGGCACTTACAACACTCGTTGCCTTGACTGCTTCATGACCATTGCCTCCGCAGTGGAAACAGCGGAAGAGCTGGAACAGCGGGAAGTGCACCATATCTGTCCGGAAAAGGCATTGGCAGAGATGATGGCGCAGGAACACTCCACCTTCTCCCATGCCCGGGTCAATTAGTGCTCTGCGCCGGTCGCCTCTGAAACGTCCCTAGCGCATCCTTGCCATATCCCGCAGTTGCCGTGCCGTGGCCTCTAAGAAGGTTTCCACGCTTGTGTTCGAAGGCGGTTCCAGCCCGGATTTGGCCTGGATGGCGGAAGCAATGCGCATGGCCAATGCGTAACGGGTCTGCAGGCCCATATCCAGACGGCGCGACAAGAAGCCCTCAAGCACCTCGAGGTCGGCTGTTGAGAGCTTGGCGATGCCGGTGACGGGAAGCGTTACGGCATAATGCGGCTCGGGAACCGGAGCTGCGGATGCAAAACTCGGCGCGGTGAAGGTGCGCGCGCCTGACTCGCCCCACAGCGGAGTCTCCTCTTCACGGTCCCGCACTACAAGCGTTCCGGCAGCAAGGTCGCCAAGGCGCTGATGCTGTTTGGTGGCGAACATGGTGATTACGCCGACTGCATAGAAGAACGGAATCTGGTCAACATAGCGGACGAGATTGCGGGCCATGGACTCAAACAGTCCGATGGCGCGGCCCGAGCGCTGGATAACGCGAATCCTGGCTACGCGTTTGCCCGGAGTGCGACCATTCCAGAAAGCCTCAAAGAGCGTGAAATAGCCCCAGTTGAAGCAGAAAGATAACGAGAATGACGAAGGCCACGGCCCACTGGGCTGAATTGTTTGAGAATGCGCGGATGCCGGGAAGATGATCGCGAAGACGATCAGCAAAAACAGAAGTCCTGCGCCGCAGATGAGATAGTCGACCAGGAGAGCGATAAAGCGGCTGCCGATGCCTGCCAGTGGCATCTCAATGGCCACCAGTTCCGGGGTATCGATGCTAAGCTGGTCTGAACTCATATCCATGACGCAAATCCTCTCAAACCAGTGGATTCAAAAGCGGCGACCGCTATTGGGACCGGCTCTCCGGCCTGCTGGCCCAGTCGGGGGCTGGCGGCCTGGGGCGGCTCTCCCGCAAGGAGCTGCAGGAGCTGGCTTTGCTCTATCGACAGGTGGCCGCAGACCTTTCGGTGCTGCGCCAGGACTCGACCGCCCGCGCTTACGCCGCGCATGTGAATCAGTTGCTGGCTCGCGCCCACCATATCATTTATTCGGGCAGGAAGACCAATCTGGGGACACTTTACCGCTTTCTGAGGGACGAATATCCAGTGATCTTCCAGCGGCAGATCGGCTACGTGCTGGCTTCGCTCCGGTTACTGTGGCCTGGGGCGTTTTGGGCGCGGCAATCACCAGCGCGCGGCCGGAGTTTATGCGCCACTTTGTCGGGCCGGAGATGATCGCGACCATGGAGCGGCACGAGATGTGGACCAAGGCGATTGTGGGCGTCGAGCCGAGAGCCTCAAGCTGGATTATGACCAACAATCTTACGGTCAGCTTTGTAACCTTCGCGACGGGAATTGTCTTCGGGATTGGGAACGTTCTTCTACCTGGCCTTCAATGGGTTGATGCTGGGCGTGATTGGCGCGGCATGCCATCAATATGGAATGTCGACGCAGCTGTGGAGCTTTGTTGCGCCGCACGGATCGCTGGAGTTGCCGGCGATTATCATCGCCGGCGGCGCGGGATTCCGGCTCGGCCACGCGATGCTTTTTCCGGGAGCGCTGCGCTGGAAGGAATCAATCGCGCGCGGCGGCGGCGAAGCTACGCGACTGGTTTCGGGAATTATTCCCATGCTGGTGATTGCAGGCTGTCTGGAAGGATTTTTCTCGCCGTCGCAGGCGCAGCCGTGGCTGAAATTCAGCGTTGGCGGAGTGCTTTTTTCGCTGCTTTTGATTTGGCTCTTCAGGCCGGTGAAGGCTGCGGCGATGGATCTAAATAGATAAATATCCTGAGGCGAAGTTAGTCCCGACTGCCGGGGAAATTTGAAGAGCCGGATTGAGGCGAGATTCTGACGGATTTCGACAATTTTGATACAAGAGATGTACGTTTATGTCATATTTTGACCATACATTATTTGATCATTATCTTTTATAATCAATCACTTAAGTACTGAAAATAGCGGACAGAAGAGGAATAAACACCCGGGGGGTGTTTAAGGACTGTGGGACTGTGAAACTGTGGAACTAAGGATCTGGACTGGGTAAAGCTACACTTCCCCAATTCCTTTATTGTGCGCGAGCAGAGGGATATATTCTGCAAATGCAGAAATGAATATAATTTGGCAGCACATCTAAATCTGATTTACGTATACCAATCCCTTTGACGGAAGGAATCTGGCGATGAACAGCATATGAAACAAGAAAGAGCGATCATTATTGGAGCAGGTCCCGCAGGACTGACGGCCGCGATTGAGCTGGAGCGCCGCACAGGGATCACACCCATAGTCGTTGAGAGCAGCCATGAAATTGGCGGCCTGTCGCGCACCGTCTGCTACAAAGGCAACCGGATGGATATCGGCGGGCATCGCTTCTTTTCAAAATCGGACCAGGTGATGCGCTGGTGGCTGGAGCTGATGCCGGTTGAGGCCGGCTCGGGCAAGGAGGGCCAGCTTCGCTATCAGGGGCAACAGCGCGATGTGCCGGGACCGCTTGGGGACGCAAATCCGCAGACTGAAGACCTGGTGATGCTGGTTAGGCAGCGCAAGAGCCGCATCTATTTTTTGCGCCGATTTTTTGATTATCCAATTCGACTGACGGCAGACACGCTGAGGAAGATGGGTGCGGTTCGCACCTTTCGCGCGGGAATGAGTTATATGCGAGCGGCTCTGCTGCCGCGACGAGAAGAACATTCGCTCGAGGATTTTTTTATCAACCGCTTTGGCAAGCAACTCTACCTGACTTTTTTCAAGTCTTATACGGAAAAGGTTTGGGGAGTGCCTTGCAACCAGATCAGCGCCGAGTGGGGCGCTCAGCGGATCAAAGGTCTTTCGCTCAAGGGTGTTGTGGTGCACTTTTTGAAGAAGAGCTTCGGATGGAATAAGGCCGATGGCTGGCGCAGAAGCAGACGGAGACCTCGCTGATTGAGAAGTTTCTTTATCCCAAGCATGGGCCAGGGCAGCTTTGGGAACATGTTGCCGGACTAATCCGCAAGGGCGGGGGACAGATTCACTTAGGCATACGCATCAATCGAATTCACGTTGAAAAGGATAAGGTGGTTGCCATTGAGGGCATCGACGAGGATGGAGAGCGCGTCAGCTACAGTGGAGATTATTTTTTCTCGACCATGCCGGTCCGCGATTTGATTCACGCCATAGGAGGCAAAGTGCCGCAGGAGGTTCGCGAGGTAAGTGAAGGACTGATGTATCGCGACTTTATTACCGTGGGACTGCTGGTGAGCAAACTAAAAGTGACTGAAGATGACGGCACGCTGCTCAAGGACAACTGGATCTATATACAAGAGCCGGATGTAAAAGTGGGCCGGCTGCAAATCTTCAATAACTGGAGCCCGTGGCTTGTGAATAGCGAAGATAAGATCTGGATTGGGCTGGAATATTTTTGTAACGAGGGCGATGAGTTGTGGCGGCTGTGCGATGAGGAGATGGCGAAGCTGGCTATCGAGGAAGTGTCAAGGATTGGTATCCTCGATGCCGGAGACGTGGAAGATTCGCTTGTAGTCCATGTACCCAAGACTTATCCGGCATATTTTGGAACTTATAACCGATTCGAGACGATTCGCAAATACACGGACGGATTAGAAAACTTATTCCTGATAGGCCGCAACGGAATGCATAAGTATAATAATCAGGATCACTCAATGCTTACCGCCATAAAGGCAGTTGAAAATATTGTTAACGGAGTTACCGCCAAGGACAACATCTGGGCAGTCAACACGGAGCTTGAATATCATGAAGAAATCGAAGAAGAAGCTTGAGCAGCGAAGTGACGGCACGACGCCTGGACATAGTCCGGCAGTTAAATCGCATGCGGTGGAAATGGATGTATCGCCGCGCCTTGAATTCGCCGACTTAATATCTATGGATTCAACACTGGCAAGACTGCCACAGAAACTACACTGGGTTTTTTTGCTTATCGGATCCATGCTGGTTGTATTTCTTGCAGTTTGCACGCCTCCATTCCAGAGCCCGGACGAAGATGCCCATTTTGAACGGGCTTATCAGGTGAGCCGCGGCGGGTTATATGGAGGCAAAGGCGGGAATGTCGACCGTGGAATTGACGAAGCGCAAGCCCCTTATTCTAATCTGCCATTCAAAACGGATGCCCGCGTTACCGCTGCGGATGATGCCGCAGCTGCCAAGGTAATGTGGACCGGAGAGACTGTTTACCACGACTTTCCCAACACTGCTGTATACCCGCCGATCGATTACATACCTCAGGCATTGGCAGTTGCGCTTCGGCAGAATCGCGGGCATGAGCGTGGTGCATACTCTCATCCTTTCGCGCTTGCTTAACGGCGCGCTGGCCATGTTCATTTCGGCGTTTGCTCTTTATTGGTGCCGGCGCGGCAAACTGATCATGTTTGCCGTGTTGCTGATGCCCATGACCATGTCTCTCTATGGGTCGTGCAGCCAGGATGCTTTGTTAATCTCAATCGCCTGCCTTGCTTTTGCCATCGTCTCACGCCAAATCTCCGAAGGCGCGCCGCTCTCGTTGCGAATGACTATTGTGCTGGCCTCCGCGCTTCTGTTTGTGATATTGGCAAGACCTCCCTATGTGCCGCTGCTGTTAGTTCTATTTATCCCGGGAATTTTGCCTCAGTGGGGAAAGAAACCTGCCTGGTTGACAAGTCTCAGCCTAGCCGGACTGTTGGCAGTTATAACTGTTCTATGGTGGATTCTCGCCGCTCCATCGCCACCTCCGGCCGCGAGCAGCAATGTGAATGCAGGAATGCAGCTGCAATATATCCTCCATAACCCCGGAGTTATTTGGGTAATCATCACGGGCATAAAAAATTCCCTTGTACATCGATGATTTAGTCGGAATACTTGGGTGGCTGGATACGCCCATGCCTCATCCGTACTATGTGGTTATGGAGTTGATGTTGCTTGTTGCGATGGCCGGAGAGATGGTCTACCGGAGCAGATTCACGATCAAAGCAACCGCCCTCATTCTATTTGCCACACTGTCAGTAATCGCCGGCCTCTTTTTTATCGAGTATCTGATTTTTTCTCCAGTCGGCTCGCAAGTCGTATTTGGCGTCCAAAGCCGGTATCTGATACCACCGGCGATTGCCTGCGGCATTGGCCTGCCTCGTCTTATGCGATCAGATCGAGGGTACTGGCTGGCAACAGCGACTGTGGTGCTCTGTCAATTGCTGACACTCATCTATCTTCCCCTGGTAATCATCGACAGATACTACCTGATAACGGAGCAGCCGAACTATATAACCGAGCGGCTTTATTTTGCCGATGCTCTTGAGACGCAAGGAAAATTTGACGACGCGGCTCGGGAGTATCGCCAGGTGCTTGCCGTCATGCCGAGTCTATATAACGTGCACAACGGTTTAGGCAATGTTTATGAAGGGAAGGGCTCGCCGCAAGATGCAATTAAAGAATTTCGCATTTCCCTGGCCATGAAGCCCGATCAGGCATTGCCTCATTTCAAAATCGGAGGATTACTAGCCGGGATGCATAAGTTCCCTGAAGCTATAGAGGAATATTCCAGGGCGTTGCAATTTGATCCTGCAAACGCCAATATTCATAACGATCTTGGCGTCATCCTCTATCAACAGGGGGCGTATGAAAAGGCGGCCGAGCAGTTCAGCGACGCGATACGGATTGATCCGAACCATGCAAATGCAAGAAAGAATCTGGATATTGCTGAAGCTCAGTTGAAAAACAGAATGGTTAACAGCGGAAGAAAATAAAACATGCCGGCTTATTTCCGCAGGCACATATTATGCAAACCGTTTTGAGGGTGACCTTTTGCTCCTGGAGGCGCCCGGCGGGCAAATAACCGCACCGTCCATTCCCGGCATGGTTGCCGGGAATGAACGGTGCGGTTATAACTGCTCAATCAGTTCAGTTGCCTCGCGAGTTGCTTGCTAATACGCCGTGTAGGTGTAGCTGGTGTATTGCCAGGCCCCGTCGATGTAGGAGTAGAGGCGTGCGTAGATCTTCTCGCTGTTGCTGGGCAGGCCGTTCACAGTTTCGGTTGTGGCTGTTACAGAGCCTGAGTTATAAAGGTTGCTTGCGCCATTTGTGGTGCCCAGCCATAGCTCGAAGTTTTTGGCCACGTTGCCGGGGTTCCACGAGAAGGCGACGCTGGTGCTGGTTAATGTGCTGCTGGGAGCGGGTGTGGTGAGTGAGGCCAGCGTTGGTGAGCCCGTTGCTGTGTAGGTGTAACTTGTATATTGCCAGGCTCCGTCGATGTAGGAGTAGAGGCGGACATATACGGGTTGGCCGTTGCTGGGCAGGCCGTTCACAGTTTCGGTTGTGGCTGTTACAGAGCCTGAGTTATAGATGTTAGTTGAGCCGGCGGTGGTGCCTACCCAGAGTTCAAAGTTCTTGGCGACATTGCCTGGCGACCACGAGAAGGCAATGCTTGTGCCCGTCAATTTGCTACTCGGTGCAGGTGTGGTGAGCGCCGCCGGAGTTGGCGAACCCGATGCCGTGTAGGTGTAACTGGTATATTGCCAGGCTCCGTTGATGTAGGAGTAGAGCCGCGCGTATACCGGTTGGCCGTTGCCGGGCAAATTGGAGACGGTCTCGGTGGTTACTGTCACAGAACCCGAGTCGTAGATGTTAGTCGAGCCTGCTGTGGTGCCTATCCAGAGCTCGAAGTTCTTTGCGACGTTGCCCGGAGCCCATGTGAAAGCTATGCTGGTTGCCGTGAATGTGCTGCCTGGAGTGGGTGTGATGAGTGTTGCCGGTGTTGGCGCGCCATATGCGGTGTAAGTGTAACTGGCATATTGCCAGCTTCCGTAGATGTAGTAGTAGAGCCGCGCATAAACCGGCTGGCCGTTGCTGGGCAAATTGGAGACGGTCTCGGTGGTTACGGTCACAGAACCTGAGTTGTAAAGATTGGATGAGCCATTTATGGTGCCCAGCCAGAGTTCGAAGTGTGTTGCGGTGTTGCCGGGCGACCACGCGAAGGTTACGCTGGTTCCCGTCAGAGTGGTGCCAGGTGTGGGTGTGGTGAGCGCTGCAGGAATGATCGAGGAAACGTCGAGCGCTGCGCTGGCCGTTAGTGTAAAGGCGGGCGAAATGGCCTCGGGCGTAAGTTGCAGCGAGGCCACAAGCGAGGTGTCTTCCCCGACACTGTCTTCCACACTGCTGAAGGTTGCGCCGGTACCGGCTATGGTGACTACCGGTCCCAGGCCGCTGACGGTCAACGATGCGTCATTGAGTGAGATGGGAACAGCGCCGATATTCTGGCCGTTCTCAGTGACTGAGACGATGGGCGCCGGGCTGATGGCCTGGCTGATGTAGCCGTTGTATGTTGATTTTGAAAATTGCAGTGACTGGTAATTGGTTTGCACCGCACCCGCATCCACGCAGGTACCGCTGGTGTAGGTGGTGTTGGTGTTCGGGAAGCCTCGCTGGTCGGTGGTAAAGCCGCTGGGTATATTGGCCGCTAACCCGTCGCAGATAGCCGGGCTGCCGGGCAGAGGGATCATGGTTAGCGTTGTGCCGCCGTAGCTGCCTAGCGGAGCGAGATTCGGTACGCCGCCAATCAGGTTGGAACTGCCATTGGACGGGCACCCGGCGCCAACACAATCACCGCTATTCGCCGTGCTTTGAGCCGAATTCCCTGCCGCGATACTGTTGGTCAGCGTTAGCGTGCCGCTATTCAAGATGCCGCCGCCGCTGCCACCGATACAATAGGGTGGTTCGAGGGGGATAGTTATGCAAGACCCATCCGCAGAGTTGCCAGATACCGTGCTTGCCGTCAGCGTCGCCGATCCCCCGTCGTTGTAGATGCCGCCGCCGCCGGTGGTGGACAAAAACCCCGTGAAGTTGCCTGCGACGGTGCTCTCAGTTAGCGTCAGCGTGCCAGTGCTGTAAATGCCGCCGCCGCCGCCGCCGCCATTCGCAAATGCCGCGGTGTTGCTTGAGACGGTGCTATCAATCAGCGTCAGTGTGCCGTCACTATAGATGCCGCCGCCATTGCCGAGAGCCATATTATCGAAGATGGCGCTGTCCATCACGGTCAGCGTGCTCTGGTTGTTGATGCCGCCGGCGTTGCCGTTCGTATACGCCTGGGCGATGGTCAGCCCGTATAATAACACCTGTGCGCCGGAGTTGACGGCCAGCACGGTGCCCAAATCGGTATCGTAGTCGCTGGAGATAGTAAGCTGATTGGCGCCCGGACCCAGGATGTTCGTCACTCCGCCGATGGTGAGCGTACTGCCTGTTCCCGCCGGGGTAGCGACGCTGCTGAGGTTGATGGTTCCTTGCGTGTTGACGCTGGTTAAGCTGGATAGAAACGTTATGTCGCCGCCATATCCATAGTTAGTGAAATTCTCAGCCGCCAGAAATGTGGCATCGCGCAGCGAGCAGGTTGTGCCCGAGCCGCTGGGGTTGCAGTTGTTGCTGCCGTCGCTGGAGTCCGCAAGCGAGTTCACCACATACTGGTTGGTTTGCACCGCTCCGGCATCCACGAGGCCAGATGCACAGGTGGGATCTAGGGCAAAGCCGCGCTGGTCAGCGGTGACGCTGGCGCTGGAGGCAAGGCTGGCTGAACCATTGCAGATGGCCGCGCTGCCCGGCGCCAGCGCCATGGTCTCGGTTGTCCCGCCGTAGTTGCCCAACTGAAGCAGCAGCGGATTGGTGGTTTTTTCGTTGCTGTTAGTTGTGCAGTAATGGCAGAGGCTATGGTAAAAGACATTATTACTGGCGTTGATTGTGAAGCCTAAGTTCAAGACGTCATTACCAGCGAAGATGTTGTTGTTCAGGGTCTCTGAACCGTCACCGGAAAAGATGGCGCCGTCATCGGTCCCTGAATTGGCGGAGAGAGTGCTGTTGGTCAACGTCAAATTGCCATTGCTATAGAATGCGCCACCGCCGCTGTCGGCGGAGTTGCTGACAAAGGTGCTGTTGTACACCGTCGTTGTTCCGGAATTGATGTAGATTGCGCCGCCGCTGCCGCTGGTGGCGGAATTATTGACGAAGGTACTGCCGCTCACATTGAGTGTGCCCGTGGTATAAATGGCGCCGCCGCTGGGCACGTTATTGCTGCCGTTGTTTGTAACATTGGCGGAGAAGGCGCAGTTAGTCACCGTCAGTGTGCCGCCATTGGAAATGCCTCCGCCGTAGCCGTTGCTGGGTGCAAGTCCATTGGCGATGGTCAGCCCGGAGATGCCGACAGTTCCGGAGTTGATGATAAAGACCTGGTATGCATTGTTGCCGGAGATGGTAAGCTGATTCGCACCGGGTCCGTTGATGGTCAGGTTCGTGGAGATCGCGGGTAGCGCGCTGGCCAGCGTAATGGTGCCCCTAGCTGAAATGGTGATCACCAGTCCGCTGGTCGGGCTGGTGAGGCAATAGCGCAGCGTACCGCTGGCGCCGGTGTCAGCAGTCGAGGAGACAGTGCAGGAGGGCAGTATGGCGTGGGCGGTACTCAACAGACCTATAAACAAAACAGGCAACAGGTAAGACCGCATACGGAGACGCCGCGAAGGGCGCGGTGAATGGGCAATCAATGACAGCATATAAACCTCGCTTGGTGAAGCACGTTCGGGGAGCACTGGGGAACTGTAATGACTTGTGTGCTTGCATTACCGGCGAGAAGGCCAATCTCACTCTGTCACGCTGGCATTACCGCTCGATCTAGTACCCGGGGAGTCGAGAAGCCGAACGAACAGCGAAATCCAGGCCTTTGGGAAGCCCGCAAAACAAAATCGGCAATGCAAATCAGCCTAAGCGCATAAATTGCAAAATGCAATACTATTTCGTCCTTGACGCTAAATATATAAGATGGCTCAGCAATGTGGAAAAATCGCACCGTCCATCCCCGGCGTGGATGCCGAAAATGAACGGTGCGATTTTAACTGCCTGATAACTTCTTATTCATTTTGAGTTGCTTGCTAGTACGCCGTGTAGGTGTAGCTGGCATATTGCCAGGCTCCGTTGATGTAAGAGTAGAGGCGTGCGTAAATCGTCTTGCTATTGCTGGGCAGACCGCTCACGGTTTCGGTAGTGGCTGTGACAGAGCCTGAGTTATAGAGGTTGCTCGCGCCATTTATGGTGCCCAGCCATAGCTCGAAGTTTTTGGCCACGTTGCCGGGAGTCCACGAGAAGGCGACGCTGATACCTGTTAATGTGCTGCTCGGTGCGGGTGTAATCAACGCAGCAGTGGTTGGCGCTCCCGTAGTCGTGTAGGTGTAACTGGCATATTGCCAGGCTCCATTGATGTAGGAGTAGAGCCGGACATATACGGGTTGGCCGTTGCTGGGCAGGCCGGATACGGTTTCGGTGGTCGCAGTAACGGAACCCGAGTTGTAAAGGTTGCTCGAACCATTTGTGGTGCCCAACCATAGTTCGAAGTTTTTGGCTACATTGCCGGGGGTCCACGAGAAGGTCACGCTGGTGCCCGTCAATGTGCTTCCCGGAGTGGGCGTGGTGAGTGTTGCCGGAGTTGGCGCGCCATATGCCGTGTAGGTGTAGCTGACATATTGCCAGCTTCCGTTGATGTAGTAATAGAGCCGTGCATAAACCGGCTGGCCGTTGGCGGGCAAATTGGAGACGGTCTCGGTGGTCGCCGTAACGGAACCAGAGTTATAAAGATTAGTCGAGCCCGGGCCTGTGGTGCCTACCCAGAGTTCAAAGTTCTTTGCGACGTTGCCCGGTGTCCACGAGAAGGCAACGCTGGTGCCCGTCAATGTGCTGCCCGGAGAGGGCGTGGTCATCGTTGCGGGAGACGGCGAGCCATATGCCGTGTAGGTGTAGCTCGTGTAGACCCAGGCTCCGTCGAGGTAGCTGTAGAGCCGGACATACACAGGTTGCCCATTGCTCGGCAAGTTGGAGACGGTCTCGGTGGTTACTGTCACGGAACCCGAGTTATATAAGTTAGTCGAACCCGCCGTAGTACCAACCCAGAGCTCATAGTGCGTGGAGACGTTGCCCGGCGTCCACGCGAAGGCAACGCTGGTTCCCGTCAATGTGCTGCCCGGGGCGGGCGTGGTGAGCGTTGCGGGAGTTGGCGAGCCATATGCTGTGTAGGTGTAGCTCGAATATACCCAAGCTCCGTTGAGGTAGGAGTAGAGCCGGACGTACACAGGCTGGCCATTGCTCGGTAGATTAGAGACGGTCTCGGTGGTTACCGTCACGGAACCCGAGTTATAAAGATTGGTCGAGCCCGGGCCGGTGGTTCCTATCCACAGTTCGACGTGCGTAGTGGTGCCGGGTGCCCACGTGAAAGCTACGCTGGTTCCCGTCAGAGTGGTTCCCGGCGTGGGGGTGCTGAGCGATGCCGGCGTTGACGGCGAGGTAGTGTCAAACAATGCGCTGGCCGAAAGAATGTACGGGGGTGTAATGGCCGCCGGCGTAATCTGCAACGCGGCTACAAGCGAGGTGTCTTCCGCGGCGGTGTCTTCGATGCTGCCAAAGGTTGCGCCGACGGTGGCCACGGTGGTTACCGGGCCAAGACCGGAGACGGTGAGTGATGCGTCGGTGAGAGTGACTGGGACGGCTCCCATATACTGACCGTTCTCAGTGACTATGACGTTGGGCGCGGTGTTGGCTGCCGTATTGATCAACGCGGTGTAAGCGCCACCGCCGGGGACATTGGAGAACTGCACTGACTGGTAGTTGGTTTGCACCGAACCCGCATCCACGCAGGTGCCGCTGGTGTAAGTGGTGTTGGTGTTCGGATAGCCGCGCTGGTCAGTGGTGGTGCCGCTTGGTATATTGCCAGTCAACCCGGCGCAGATGGCAGGGCTGCCGGGCAGAGGCACCTGGGTCGACAAGTTGCCGCCGTAGTTGGCCAGCGGAGCGAGGTTGATGGCGATGGCCGATGTGGCGCTGATATTGCTGCTGGCCTGGTTGCCGCCGTTGTCAGTGTAGCTGCCTTCAATATCGGCATATTCGGTGGTGGCCGAACTTCCTGCGACGATGCTGTTGGCCAAAGTCAGCGTACCATCGCCAATCCAAATGCCACCGCCTATGCCGGAGGCACCACCGCTGCCGTTTGCGGAATTGCCTGAGACTGTGCTGCTGTTTAGTATGACCGTGCCATAGCTGGAGATGCCTCCGCCGTAGGCAGTGCCAGGTGAGCCACTGACGCTGGAGACGTTGCCGGAAACTGTGCTATCGGTGAGTATGAGCGTGCCCTCACTCTCGTTAGCGATTCCGCCGCCGAGTGGATATCCTCCGTTACCGATAGCACCCACGGTGTTGCCGGAAACGGTGCAGCCGATGAGCGTGAGTGTGCCGTAATTTTCAATGCCGCCTCCTCTATCTCCGGTTGCTACGCTGGCATTATTGCCTGATATGGCGGCGTCTATAACGGTCATCGTGCCGCTGTTATCGATGCCGCCGCCGGTGCCAGTTGAATTTCCATTGGCGATGGTCATCCCGTAGAAAAGTATTTCCGCTCCGGAGTCGACCGTGAGCACGCTGCCAACAGAAGCGTCGTTATTTCCGGATATGGTGAGCCTGTAGGCTTGAGGACCGATGATATTCACCTGGCCGGTGATAGACGGAAGCGCGCTACCCAGCGTGATGGTGCCCGGCAAACCCAGGCCGCGGGGCGGAATGGTGACGTCGCCGCCGGTTGCGTAGGTGGTGGGAAAACTATTGGCGAGGGTGATGGCATCGCGCAGAGAGCAGGTGGTGCCCGTGCCGCTGGGGTTGCAGTTGGTGGTGGCGTCGGTGGTATCTGACAGAGTGCTCACCACAAACTGGTTGGTCTGGACGGCTCCAGCATCCACGTACCCGGATGGGCAGGAAGGATCGAGAGCAAAGCCGCGCTGGTCGGCTGTGACACCCGCAGCCGTTGCGTTGGCCGTGGTTCCCACGCAGGTGGCCACGCTTCTCGTCAGCAACGCCATAGTCTCAGTCGGGCCTCCGTAGTTTCCCAGCGGCGCGAGCTGCGGATTGTCAGTGGTTTCGTTGCTGTTGATAGCGCAGCTGTTGCAGTCGTCTTCGCTGATGCCGTCATCCAGGTTGTTATAGAAAACATTGGAGTCGGCGTTGACCGTTGCTCCGCTGTTATAGATGCCGGCGCCAATGTCGCCCGCGGTATTGCCGGAGAAGATGCTGTTGTTCACCGTCGTAGTATTGCTCGAATCAATGATTGCCCCGCCTTCGCCACCTGCTCCGAAGGCGGAATTGCCGGAGAAGGTGCTGTTGGTCACGTTAAGTGTGGCTGCGCTGCCAATGCCGCCGCCACCTAACCTCGAGATATTGTTGGCGAAGGTGCTGTTGGTTACCGTTGCCGTGCCGGAATTGACATAAATGCCTGCACCGGTTTGGGAGGAATTGCTGACAAATGTGCAATTTTGAACAGTCAAGGAACCATCGCTGTAGATGCCTCCGCCCATTCCTCTCGTGGCGACATTGCCGGAGAAAATGTCGTTGGCTACCGTCAGCGTATCCGCGTTCTGGATGCCGCCGCCTGTACCACCGCTGCTTACGGCTCCGTTGGCAATGGTCAGCCCGGAGATGCTGACCGTACCGGAACTGATGTTGAAGACCTGGTATGCATTGCTGCCGGAGACGGTAAGCTGATTCGCACCGGGTCCGATGATGGTTAGATCTACTGCGATCGGTGGTAGCGCGCTGGCCAGCGTGATGGTGCCCGTAGCCGAAATGGTGATCGCTACCCCGCTGGTGGGGCTAGTGAGGCAGGAGCGCAACGTATTGGCGCCGGAGTCAGCTGTCGAGCTGACTGTGCAGGTCTGGGCGTAGGCGCCGGCAGAAAACAAGCCGGCCAGCACAACCAGAACGAGGGAAAAACGCATGCGCAGGCTCCGCAGAGGGAGCATAAAATTTGCAACTAAAATCATCATTAAGAGCTCGCTTGATGACGCACATTAGGGAAGCACTGGGGGAACAGTGGTGGCTTTGTTCTGGTTTTACCGGCGCGGAAGCCATACTCACCCCGCCGGCGCTGGCAATAACTGATCGATCTTGAACCTGGGGGCCTAATCAGCAGCGCAATCCGGGCCTTTGGGAAGCTCGCTAACCATAATCGGCTGCGTAGATGAGTTTACACGCAAATTATTATGATGCCAATAATTTTCGCCTTTGACGCAAAAATTTTGCCGATGGCTGGACCGGCAAGCATTGCTGCGTTCCTCGACAACCGATTGCTGGATGGTCTGCTTTCGATCAATCGATCTGCCGCGCAGGCTCGCTCATATCCTAATAAAAATCTTTTTGCGATAGAGGAGCCATATGGGAACGAAACATACGGCTAGATAGGTAACTGAGAAGGAAAATGCAGCCCAGCCGGGATCAGGAATATGTGCGAAGGTGTGGGTGAAGAACCAGGCGGGGAGATCGGTTTGCTTTCCGCCGGCGGTGAAGTGAATGTTCCATAGAGTGCCGGCGAGCAGCTCACTGAACATATAAGCGACGATGGCGTTGGAGCCGAGGACGAGCCAGGGCCAGAAGAGAAACTTGCCGCGCTGCTTGCCCCAGCCGAGTAGCTCGACCGCAAAGTAGACAAGGGTGGAGACAGCGAGAGACCAGCCGGCGGCTACGAGGACGTAGGAGCTGGTCCACATTTTTTTGTTGAGCGGAAATGAGAGCGACCATAAGTAGCCCGCGGCGAGGCAGGAGAGAGCGGCGGCGGCGAGGCCGAGAGTTTTGGTTTTGATGGTGTGTTGTTTGCGCAGCCACATGCCGGTGAGCAGGCCGATGAGCACCGTGCCGATGGCGGGAATGTTGCTGAGCAGGCCCTCGGGGTCGCGCAGGTTATGGGTAATCCAGTCCTCATAGAGATGATAGGGAAAGAGGCGCTGGTCAAGCCAATTGACGATGTTTTGGTTTGGGTCGAGGAGGGGAATGTCGCGGACAGGCATGCCGGCGCCGGGTATTGGAACCCAGCGAAGAAGTATCCAGTAGCCGATGAGGCAGGCGGCGAGGGCGGCGATTTTGGTGGAGATGCGCCGGTCCCAAAGATAAAAGAGAGCGACGACGAGGTAGCAAATTGCGATGCGCTGAAGGACGCCGTAAACACGAAAGTGCTGGAGATGGAAGTAGGGAAAGCCGTTGCCGATGAGGCCGAAGAGAAAAATGATGGCGGCGCGGCGCAGTGTGTGACCGGCGAGCTGGGCGCGCGTGGCACCGCGGGCGAGGCGCGCGTTTGTTGAGAGGACGATGGAGACGCCGACGACGAACATGAAGGTGGGGAAGACGAGGTCGGTGGGGGTGAGGCCGTTCCAGGCGGCGTGATTCATAAAGCTCCAGGAGCCGGAGCCGCCGTTGTTGTTGACCATGATCATGAAGGCGATGGTGATGCCGCGGAGGGCGTCGAGCGAGAGCAGGCGACCGGCAGGCTCATGGGCGAGGGATGGATTGGTCACGGCGGCTCCAATGAATTGAGTGATGCCAGCTACTTTACGCGCAGGAGGGTGGGTTCGCCAAGTGCGTTATCTCTGTCGCGTGGGCCCCCTGCGCTGCTACACTCCTTCTTCAGAGAATCTAGGCAAGACCGCTCACGTTAAATTGGAGACAACTAATGCCCGACTATCAGCCCTTTGTTCCCGCCAGCGACAACCGTCCGGAGTTTACGCTCCGCGCCGTTCTGCTCGGCTCGTTTTTTGGCATCGTGTTTGGCGCCGTCACCGTGTATGTGGGATTGAGGGCGGGGCTTACGGTGGCCGCTTCGATTCCCATTGCGGTGCTGTCGATCAGCATTCTGCGGGCGTTTGGGCGCAGCTCGATTCTTGAAAACGTCATTGTCCAAACTACCGGCAATGCGGGGCAGTCGATTGCGGCGGGGGTTATTTTTACGCTGCCGGCGCTGATTTTTCTGGGGTTCGATCTGGAGTATTCGCGCATCTTTATGCTGGCGCTGATCGGCGGCTTTCTGGGCGTGCTGTTTATGGTGCCGCTGCGGCGGCCGCTGATTGTGGAGGAGCACGACACGCTGAAATTTCCTGAGGGCACGGCCTGCGCGGACGTGCTGATGGCGGGCGAAAAGGGTGGCTCATTTGCCAGCCGGGTATTTTTTGGCCTGGGGCTGGGCGCGCTCTACACCTTCTTCCAGAATGAAAATCTTTTTGGCGCCTGGCCGGGCACGCCGGAGTTTCAACCCGACTTTGGGCCGCAGCACGTTTTGAAAGGCTCGTCGATCAAGGCTGACGCAACGCCAGAATATCTGGGTGTGGGCTACATTATCGGGCCCAAGGTGGCGGGCATCATTTTTGCAGGCGGCGTGTTTTCGTGGCTGGTGCTGATGCCGCTGATTTATTTCTTCGGCAAGGCACTGCCGAACGCAATTTATCCCGGCACCATTCCGGTGGCGCAGATGGGGCCCAGCGACCTGTGGTCCACCTACATCCGTCCCATGGGCGCGGGAGCTGTGGCCGCAGCCGGACTGATCACACTTTTCAAGACGCTGCCCACAATCGTCAACGCGCTCAGCTCGGGATTTAAAAATATGCGCGGCGGCACGGAAGCCAAGACCGAGCCGATCCGGACGGAGAGAGACTTCTCAATGGGCACAGCTATCGTCGGCTCCATTCTGCTGATCGTTCTGATGTTTTTCTTCCTAGTCTTCAAACCGGTTCCGGGAGCGCAGGTGAGCATATGGGCCAACCTGGCCGATCCATCCTCATTGTCTTTTTCGGATTTCTTTTTGTTACTGTCAGCTCACGCATTGTAGGGCTGATAGGCAGCTCGGCTAACCCAATCTCCGGCATGACGATTGCTACGCTGATGGCCACTTCGGCCATCTTCCTGGTGAATGGGTGGACTGCGCCGGCATTCGGGGCTTTGGCCATCACCATCGGCGGAGTGGTGTGCATTGCTTCGGCTGAGGCCGGCGATACTTCGCAGGATTTGAAGACCGGATTTCTGGTGGGAGCAACGCCGCGACTGCAGCGATTTGCATTTCTCATCGGCATTGTGGTTTCTACGGTTGCCATCGGCTTTACACTGCGGCTGATGAACGATGGGCTGACGGAGTTTCACGCGGCGCCGCAAGCCTGGAACCTGACCGCGCCCCACCCCGGCGTCAATATCCAGAATGACCTGAGCAGCCTGCACGACCAGATTCCTGTCATCGCCAACGACAAGACCACGACCATCCATCACAAGAGCGAGTATGTGGTGCTGAATGCGCTGGGCTCGCCGGAGCTGGCGGATGGCAAATATCTCTACTCGCCCAAGACAGGAGAGATTGAGGTGCAGTGGATCTCCGGCATTGGCAGCGAGAAGGCCGCCGCGCCACAGGCACGATTGATGGCTACCGTGATCAGCGGAATCCTGAGCCGCAAACTGCCCTGGGGATTGGTGCTGCTGGGAGTCTTTTTAGTGATCGCGGTTGAGTTACTGGGCATCCGCTCGCTGTCGTTTGCGGTGGGCGCGTATCTCTCCATTGGAACTACATTGGCTATCTTTACCGGCGGCCTGATGCGCTGGATGGTCGACGCGGCGGCGAAGAAAGCCGGAGGCTCGGCAGAGGCGGAGAGTGACGTTTCACCGGGCTCGCTTTATGCTTCGGGACTGATCGCTGCAGGTGGCATTATCGGCTTGCTGGGCGTGGGACTGAAGCTCTACGAAACGACCTTCGGGAAAGAAGACCCCATCGCCATGCCGCATAGCTTCCTCTATCATGATTGGGTTTCGGTGCTGGCGTTTGCGGCGCTGGCGTTCTCGCTGTATTACTTTGCTCGGAAGCCGTTGAAGAAGTAAATGTGGGGCGGATGAATTCGCCCAGAATCTCGCGCCTGTCTGGTGACTCGCCGCATCTAAATGCTGCTTGGAGGTACAAATCCCTATGAACCTCACTGGAAACACTATCCTCATTACCGGCGGCGGGTCGGGGATTGGGCGCGGGCTGGCGGAGGAGTTTCATAAGCTGGGCAACCAGGTTGTTATTGCCGGGCGGCGTAAGAAAGTTCTGGACGAGACTACCGCAGCCAATCCCGGCATGAAGTCGCTGCAACTGGATATTGAAGATCCGACGGCTATTCGCGATTTTGCGGCGCGGGTGGTGAAGGATTTTCCGGCGTTGAATGTGCTGATCAACAATGCCGGTATCATGCGGCCGGAAAAGCTGCTTGCGGCGGAGCCGAAGCTGGATGTGGCGGAGGCTACCGTGGCTATCAATTTGCTGGGGCCGATACGGTCTGACAACGGCGCTGCTGCCGCTGCTGAGAAGGCAACAGCACTCGACGATTGTGACTGTCTCGTCGGGATTGGCTTTTCTTCCTTTGGCGCTGACGCCGAGTTACTGCGCATCGAAGTCCGCGATTCACTCCTGGACGCAGTCGCTGCGGTATCAACTGAAGACTACGACGACCGAGGTGATTGAACTGGTGCCTCCTTATGTGGCTACCGAGTTGATGACCGGCGCCAACGATCCGCGCGCGATGAAGCTGGACAAGTTTATTGCCGAGGTGATGACGATTTGGAAGACTCAGCCCACGCCCGAGGAGATTTGTGTCGAGAACGTGAAGCCGCTGCGGTTTGCGGTGGAGAGCGGAAGGTATGAGGCAATTTTTAAAGGACTGAATGAGTTGAGGACGGATGGGCATTTGGAGTGATGGGCGGGTTTTTTTATTAAAAACTATAAAGGGCTTTAGATATAGGTATCACACCCATTCCGCAAAAGCGCGGAATGGATGGGGCACCGCATCCCTCAGGGGTTAAAGCCCAATGTCTTATTGGATATTTTGCGGCACAACTAAACAGCTTGCGGAAAAAAGGCCGAATTTTGACAGTATGCCCGGAAGCATACCTCAGGGGCTAAAGTGTCTGCGTGAGAACTTCACGAGGCACTTGTAATCATCGCGTAGTTGAGCGACAACAGAAGTATGTCGCGATTTAAAGTTTACAGCCCGGATCAGGCTTATTTGCTGCCGCCGAGCGTGCGGGATGAGTTGGGTTCCAAGCACCTTTGCTTTTTCGTCCGCGAGGTGGTGGAGCGGTTGGATATGAGCGTGTTCGAGTTGAGCTACAGCGCCGAGGGCGGGGAGCTTTATTCGCCCCAGCTGCTGCTGGGCGTGTGGCTGTACGCTTACGCGTTGGGCATCACCAGTGCGCGGCAGGTGGAGCGGCGGCTGGTCGAGGATCTTGCGTTTCGCTATCTGGCTTCCGGCGAACGGGTAGACAACTGGGCCTTGAGCGCGTTTCGCCGGCGTCACAGCCTGGCGCTGAACGACGCCTTCACGCAGGTGCTGGAGTGGGCGCGGGGCAAAGGCATGGTGAAGCTGGGGCGGGTGGCGATTGACTCGACGCGCATTGCAGCCAACGCCTGCAAAGACAAGGCGGACTCGGAGCAGGCGCTGCGCGATACGCGGGCGCGGTTGAGGCGCCAGGTGCGCATCTGGCAAAAGGCGGCGGATGGTGACGACGCGGAGCCGGGCGGATTGGAAATCGCCATTGCGGAACTCGATCAGGCTCTGGCGGAGATGCCGCGGCGCATGGAGCGGTTGAAGAAAAGCGGCTTGAAGAAGCTGTCGCGGACCGACGTGGATGCGCGCTTCCTGCGCCAGCGCGGAGGGTTTGTGCTCGGCTATACGGGCGAGATCGCCGTCTCCGACGACCACCTGATTGTGGCCCAGCAGGTGACGCGTAACGTAAACGACAACGCGTCGTTGCAACCGATGCTGGACGAGGTCGAGCGGCGCTGTGGCGCGCCGCCGGGCGCGGCTCTGGCCGACAGCGGCTTCTTCTCCATCGACAACCTGGAAATGATGGAGCAACGGAATATCGATGGTTATGTACCGGACTCGAATCTGGCTTGCGAATTGAATCTGGGCAGGCGTTGCCCTAAAAAGGCGCGCGCCGCATCTCATCGCAGGATGCGCGCCAAGCTGCGAAGTCCGGCCGGGCAGGCCGCCTATGCGCGGCGCAAGGCGGTGGTCGAGCCGGTATTCGGAGTCCTGAAACAACAACGTGGAATGCGTCAATTTCGTACCCGTGGATTGCAAAACGTAAACAACGAATTCACCCTGGCCACGCTGGCCTATAACATCACCCGGCTGCACCGCACGCTGGCAGCCTGAAAACAACCCCCGCCACTACTGGCGGGAAAAAACTCAAAACTAGACCGCCGCTGCACAGGGCCAACGGCGTTCTCACGCAAACACTTTAGCCCCTGAGGGATATTACCCCTTTAGCTGGACAGCAATTATGCAACAACTTCCAGAGTAAAGGATGGCGGAGGTATGCGGCCCGGTCACAGGTCACAACGCCCGGTTCACGCCTCGCGGTGAAACATCCTCAAAGTAAAAGTGATAATGATTACTGCACTTGGGATTAAAGATCGCACCGCAGCCCGGACACTGATTTTTGCACTCCAGGTACTGCCTGATAGTCATCTCCACGCCGCACTCTCCGCACAAAACTGCCGCGCGATCCCATTCGCCGCGAGGCCATACTTCGATCGCATGTCCAGCCAGCGCATCGTGGCAATCCTTGCAGGCATAGTATTCGCCGCAACACTTCATCCTGATAGCGACGATATCCACGGGCAGGTGGTAATGTACGCACCTGGTTTGCGCATCCACGTCGATTCCGTTCACTGCCGGGCGCGAATGGTGCATGACTATAGATCAACCAATTGTGGCGCTGACTTCAAACACATCCGCCGGATGCTCATCAGAGAACGCGAACGATACGCCCCTGAGCCAATCCAAATCAGAGAAGACGCCAATCTCTTTACCGGTAAATGCGGAACGCACCTTGTACTTTCCCGGCGGGAACGAAGGCAGCCGCACAAAGGCAAATGGCTCCTTTGATTTGTTGCGGAAAATCGCAATCATCCCCATTGCCGTTGCGCGACAACCGGGCATAACCCATCCCATGCCTCGGGCGTTACTCTCCAGCCAGCTGCCGAGCGGGAAAAAGCTTTCGCTGATTTTGTTATAGAGCCTCAGCTTTTTGAACCAGGCAATTCTTACGTGGTACCAATGGCGGTCGATGACGCTCAGCTTCCTCAAATCGCCCAACAGCAGAGGCGCCGAGCCAATCGCGGTGGCAAAGCTCTCCTCCATGCTGGGCAAATCGGCGTGCAGATTGCCAATCAGCATGGCCTCCACCGGCATCGACGCCGCGCGCTGGTAGAGCAATTGCCGCGCCTGCCTCGGCCCGGCTGAATCCTTCTCTCCATCGGCTACGTTGCTCATCCAGTCAAGATCGCCGGCGGCAAGCAGGCCCGCATCAATAATGTGCTTCTGGCCCCAGAGCTCGAAGGTCAAGTCGAGAAGCACGTCTGGATACTTGTGATAAATTTTGCCGGTCACATACGAAATGCCTTCGTAGATCATGTTGAGCGATTGTGCCCAATTGCCATGATTGTGATTCTTCGCCCAGCAGCCCGGCGCTTCGCCGTATGCATTGAAGACGGTAGTCAGGTCGAGCTTCACATAAGCCAGGTTGAAGCGCTCAATCGCGTCGATGATGCGTGCGGCTGCTGCTTCTCGATAGGCGCTGGCCATACACATCACAGCCTTCGCTCCCGCAGCCGTATAGGTGATCTTGGGCTTTCCATCCTGGTCAAGCGCAGCCCACTCAGGATGTTCGCGATAGTCCGCGGTCGTGGTTCCGATAGTCGCCATCGGAATCCATAGTCCCAGCCGCATATTGTGCGCTTCCACGGCGTCCTGAATTGGCTTCAACCCGCCGGGAAACGCGGTCAGGTTCACCGTGTTCTCGCCGTAGTCCTGTTGCCAGCCATTGTCGATGGTAAAAATAACCAGCCCCATCGCGCCCGCCGCATCAATCAAACCCATTACAATATCGTGATTGATGCCGCGCTCAAAATGGCTCCCATGTGTTGTAAATCCACGGCGGACCATGCGCGTCCACGCGCCGCTCCAGCACTTGCGCCGTATAAGTCGGCAGCACCCAATGCGGATCGTTGAAATCCGTCGCCGTTGCGATAGGTCACCAGCGAAACGCATGGCCGTGGTGAACTCCTCTCCGCCGCCGATAGCGCGTTCGAAGGGCATCAGATCGGTATCGTGAGACGCCGATGCCCACATGCTCCGGATCGTCCCAGCCGGCAATCTCGGTGCGCTTCATGGCCCCAGGAACCTCGCTCAAGATAGCCATGCCAACGCCGGTTAGCCCATTTGCAACCATCAGTCCCGCATCTTCAATGCGCCCGGTATAAAAAATCTCGCGCGGAATCGTTCCATACTGCGTCAGCAGAGTGGTTTCACTTTCCGGCCCAATCGCAATTCCGATGGCTTCGATATTCGGTCGGTAAATGAACGCGCTCTTGCCGCTGTTCGCAAAACCAGATGTTGCCGATGGCGGGATGATAGTAGTAAGCGCAGTAAACCACCGCGACTTCGAGCGCCAGTTCCTTGTGGCGCAATCGTATGGTCAGAGATTTCCCGTGTTCGATGTCGGCCTCATCGGCGCCTCACCAGCTCGAACTCCGCGTGGGTGCCCGCCCGCCGCCCGTCGCACACGAATGAGACTCCGTGGCCATACCAGGGACCATCCCCCGGCTGGATATAGTCAGTGTGCGTTGACAGGTCAGATAATTGCTGCGTAAACAGTCCCGTCTTTGGGTCGAACGCGAGCGTTCTACCAATCCTGTCGTTGCCGATGGTCCACGTCTTCGCAGCGGCCTTGGAATCGGAACCGCCAACCGCGCCTTGTGCAGCGGCGAGCAGCGAAGGCTTCCACGCGCACCCGGCCGCCATCAACAATCCGCTCTGAATCAGCCTTCTTCTGCTCAGCAAATCTAATGTAGTGTTCTTCATCTTGAGTTCCCCGAATCATGTAGTTATTTGTCGCTCCTCATCCCCGTCTGCGGCAGCTTCAAATTGACTTATTGCGCCCTCAAGTTCCCAGCTCTTTCACAATCTTGCCCACATCCTGCGAGTGGTCGCGGTTAGCAATCAGCAGTGCGTCTTCGGTATCCACGATAACCAGGTTCTCCACGCCCACCAGCGCCACAAATTTCTTTGGGCTGAAATATAGTTGTTCGCAGATTCAATAGCCAGGAGACCTCCGGTATCCGCCACGTTGCCGTCCGCATCGCCGCGCAGCCGCTTTTGTGCTGGTACTCGTAGAGCGATGTCCACGAGCCGAGATCGTTCCAACTGAATTCGGCCGGAAGACAGTACAAATGGGACAGATGCTCGCCCTTGGCCGAGCGCGGCTCAAGCACCGCATAGTCCACCGAGATGTTCTCGCACTTGGGATAGAAGGCGTGAAAGACCTCTTCGAACTGAGGCGTGCCGTAGGCAGCGGCGATCGTCTCCAGCAGCGGAGCGGTCTCCGGCAAGTGCTCGCGCACGGCATTGGCCAGCGTCCGCGCCGACCACAGAAACATCCCGGAGTTCCAGTAGTAGTTGCCCGCCGCCACAAACTCTTCAGCCCGGTTCTGGTTGGGCTTTTCAATAAAGCGGCGCACGTGCAGCGCGGAATCGTCCGGTGTCAGATCGCCGGTTTCAATGTAGCCATAGCCGGTTTCGGCGCGTACCGGCTCAATGCCCAGCACCACAATATTTTCGCCGGCCGCGGCCAGCGCAATGCCCTTTTGCAGCGCCTTCAGAAAGCGCGGCTCGTCACCAATAACGTGGTCGGAAGGAAAAACACCCAGCCCCGCCTCGGGGTTCTCCCTCTCGATCAGAAATGCGGCCAGCCCGCAGGCCGGCGCAGTATTGCGAGCCACCGGCTCCTGGACAATCTGTCCCGCGGGCAAGCCCGTCAGTTGGTCGGCAATCTCGTGGGCCAGGTATTCGTTGGTGATGATCGAGGTTTTATCCAGCCCAGCCAGCGGCTTCAGCCGCTCCACGGTCTGTTGGAGCATTGAGCGCTCGCCGTCCAGCGCAAGAACCTGTTTCGCACGGGCGCGGCGCGACCGTGGCCAGAAGCGGGTTCCGCTTCCGCCGGCAAGTATCACAGGACGAAAATCGACTGTCTTCGGCATCGAAGAGTCATCCTACCCGACCCGGACTACGTTTGCACAGGCAGAATGCAAAAGCCCTTACGCCGCAGTTTCGCCCATATAGTGAAAAGGCTACTGCAAATTCTCAACTCGCTATAGTCCTTAACTCACCGACAAAGCTGGCATCCCGCTCTAAATCAGCCTTGCTCAGGAATTCGCCCATCCGCCGCGTTCCCTCGTCGATATTCTGCTTGGTCACCGGGTAGGAGATGCGGATATGCTCGGCGGTCCCAAAGGCCTCGCCCGGAACGGTCACCACGTGCGCCTCGTGCAGCAGCCTCGTAGCCAGCTCGGTAGCCGTCTTGATGCCGCCCTTGCCCAGAGAACGCCGAATGTTGGGGTAGACGTAGAACGCACCCTCCGGCTTGGTGCAGGTAACCCCCGGAATCGCCAGCAACTTGGCCAGCATGTAGTCGCGCAGCTCAATGAACTCGGCGCAAAACTCGCAGACGCACTCCTGCGAGCCGGCCAGCGCCGCAATCGCCGCCTTCTGCACAAAGCTGGTCGCGTTCGAGGTCGACTGCGACTGCAGCTTGCTCAGGTTGGCCACCACCGGCTTGGCCGCCAGCGCAAAGCCGCCAGCCCGTCATGGCTAGGTCTTTGAGAGCGAGCCCAGAATCACCAGGTGCTCCTTGGCCCATGTAAACGACCCGCCCGATACCGGCTTGCCCGCGTAGTTCAGGTAAACGTAGCACTCGTCCAGAATCAGATAGATGCCGCGCTCGTGCGCCACGCGCACAATCCGCTCCAGGTCCTCCGCGCTCACCACCGAGCCGGCCGGGTTGACGGCGAATTCAAAATAATCGCCTTGGTCCGCGGCGTAATCGCCTTCTCAATCGCGTCGGCGGTAATGCGGAAGCTCTCTGCCTGCTGGTCTCGAGAAACACCACCTTGCCGCCCGCGTACTGGATGATGTCCTTGAAACTCACCCAGTAGGGAACCGGCAGAATCACCTCGTCGCCGTGGTCCACCAGGATCTGCATGGTATTGAACAGCGCCAGCTTGCCGCCGGTGGTAAAAATCGCCTCGGCGATGTCGTAGTCCGACCCGAAGTCGGTAGGCGTGCCGCTCCACAATCGCCTTGCGCACGTCAGGAATGCCCGGCACCACCGTATAGCGGGTGAAATTGGCGTCAATCGCCGCAATCGCCGCGTCCTTGATATGCCGCGGGGTGAAAAGTGCGGCTCCCCGGCCCCAAAATCCACCAGGTTGGCGCCCTGAGCGCGCAGTTTGGCGGCCTCGGCGGCCACAGCCATGGTTGCGGAAACCTCGATCCGGCCAATCCGGTCGGCAAATACTTTTGGGGGAGCTGAAACTGTCATAGCACCTCTATCTTTACAGATTTTGGTGCGATAGCAAAATCTCTCTCAATGTACGCACTTTAAATATTGACTGGAAAGGCATATGAGCAGTCGAGATGATTATGTCGTTATCTCATATTTGAGATATACTAAATTATGCCTTGGCACGTGGAAAATTCGTGAACGAAACGGTTGCCGAGGAGATTGCAGCACTTCCGGCGGATATGCAGGCACGATTTGTCCGTCTTGGCGAACGCATCGAGCAAATAGGCCTAGAAAGTCTGGGCGAGCCGCATGTCAAGCACCTGGAAGGCAAGCTCTGGGAGATGAGACTCACCGGGCGGGATGGTATTGCACGCGCCTTGTATGTGACTGCGATCGGCAAACGTGTGATTGTGGTTCGCGCATTTGTGAAAAAGACCCAGAAGACGCCACGCGCCGAAATTGATTTAGCGATGCGGCGAGCACAGGAGGCTCAATGACCATTCCCTTTGAAGAGTTCAAGGCACGGCTACTGGCTGATCCCAAGGTCCATAGAGAATATGACGCGCTCGCTCCGGAGTTTGAAATCTCCGCCGAGTTGCTGCGGGCGCGTCTCCGCGCCGGCTTGTCTCAAGCCGAGCTGGCCAGGCGGATGCGCACCAGCCAATCCGCCGTCGCGCGGCTTGAGAGCGGACAAACTCTCCCCAGCACAAAGACGCTGCTGCGGTTCGCAGAAGCGACTGGGTCTACTCTGA
>CAWAEU010000028.1:0-8510 GCA_963780975.1 uncultured Acidobacteriaceae bacterium
CAGGCAGTTCCGCCCGGTTTTACCCACCCGCAGCCTGGAGAATAGGCTGCGGCTTCCAACCCAGTATTCCATCCCAAAGTTGGACCCGGGGTGGAGGATGGTTCCCCATAGACGCTGCAACCCGCAACCGGCAGCAAATTTCCAAATCCAGTCACCGAGATGACCATGCTCTCCGCAAACCAGATCACCGCTCTGCACGACCGGCTAACCCGCGCCTGGCACCAGCCGGAGGAAGCTGGGCGATGCCGTCCCTCGAGCTGCCCGACTGGCTTAGCCTGGTCACCCGCCAGCACCGCGCCAACTTCGACCTCTGGCACATTGAAGACGAAGCCCGCGCTCCCGGCGCAACCGACCGAACTGGCTGACGTTAAACGCCGCGTAGACCGCACCAACCAGCTCCGTAACGACCTGGCTGAGGAACTCGACCGCACTCTTCTACGCCTGGCTGGAATTCCAGCACCACCTCAACCCCGATGCCCCTTGCACTCTGAATCCCCCGGCCTGATCATTGACCCGTTGTTCATCCTGGCGCTTCAAAGATCTACCACAGCCGCGGAAGGAGGCCGAGCGCACCGACGCGCCCGCAGGCCACGCGGAACGCAACCGCAAACGCCTCGCCATCCTTGAACAGCAGCGCGCCGACGGGCCGGATGCCTCGACCAGCTTTGGCAGGAGACGCTCCTGGGCACCCGCCGCTTCAAGATTTACCACCAGATGAAGATGTATAACGACCCCTCGCTCAACCCTGCCATCTACCGCAAACTCGGCGGAGGAGCAGGGCCGACTAACATTTCGCCTTTACCCTTGCCCATTGACGTAACGAGGGGTTGATGCGTATAAAGAGGGCCTCGCCGAGCGTTATTTTTTCAGACGCAGGTTTGAGATCGGCAATGAGGGCTCAATCAGGCGTCCCGGCAAGTACAATTCCTGAGAACATATGAAGCAAGAGGTACGATCGTTGTTCTCCCGCCGCAAAAAGCCAACCCCACCGGCTGTCATACCCACTGGCCACTCAACCGTGGGTACGGGTCCCGGTTTCCAGCATTACCAGTCTGCCGTGCAGCTGTTGCAGCAGGGTAAGTACGAAAAGGCTATGGCCGCGCTTGAAAGAATGCTCCCCACCGCCCCGCCCGAGCTCATAGAGCGCTGCAAAATGTACATCCAGTACCTGCCAGCGGCAACTGGAGAAGAACAAACTACGAATTCCTCACACCCTGAGGAGCGCTGCGACTACGCCGTCTCCATGCTCAATACCGGCTACTACGAGGAAGCCCGCGAGCAATTCAACAGCATTCTGGCCACATTTCCTGACTCGGACTTCGCATTCTACGGGCTGGCCCTGCTCGATTCGATCACCGGACGCTCCCAGGATTGCCTGCGGCGACCTTTCCCGTGCCATCGAATTGAACCCAGAAATCGCCTACAGGCCCGCGCTGACAACGACTTTCAGAGTATGGTCGACGACCCTCGCTTCACTGAGCTCCTCTATCCCGAAGTCCCCTAGTGCAATTTCTCGTTGGTGCGTTTTCCAATTCAGTGAATAAAAACAATACTGTCATCCTGAGCGACCGCAGCGCAGGGAGTCGAAGGACCTGCGTTTCGCTACTCGGCGTACCTCTCTAAACACACCCCAAACCGTCCGATTTTCTCTTCCCCGCCACTCCGCATTGACGTAAAGTGGAGCTCCGCGAGCTTCAAATCTGCGCCATTCAATCAGGAGGTTCATGCGCAACACCCGTCTTCCCCTCACCATTGCCTGTTGCCTGTTCGCTGTTACCGTCTTCACCTGGGCACAGTCCACCCGCAAGCCCGGCCTCTGGGAGATGACCAGCAACATGACCTGGCAGCGATCCCCCATGCCCCAGGGAATGCAGGCCCCCGCCGGCTCACCCTTTGGCGGCGGACCGCACACCACACAGGTTTGTCTCACCCAGGCCATGATCGACAGATACGGCGCGCCCGTGCCCAGCTCGCACGGCGACTGCCAGATTGCCAACGTCGTCCTTAAACCCACCGGCATGACCGCCGACTGGATTTGCAACGGCAGGATGACCGGCAAAGGATCGCTGGACGTCGTGGGCCATTCCGACCACGCCGTAGGAAAAGTGCACTTTGTGGGGACCATGCAGATGGGACAGAACTCCAGGCCCGTCGAGTACAGTCAATTCCTCATCCGTCTACAAAGGCCCCGACTGCGGCAGCGTGCAGCCCACGCCTATGTCGAACAAATAGCGCAGTTCCCGGCACGCGGTGCCATGGCGGGTACTTTCTTCGCACTCATCAGTTATTTGAGGTGTCGAGAAATTCGGGGCCGATCCAGTCAAGGATCGGCCCCAACCAGGAGGCTACAAAATGACGGAAGAGACAAAAAAGTCGCCACAGCCCAGGGCCAGGTTAACCGGCATCGTCTATCTGCTCTACTTCTCACCGCCATACTCGCCCAGGTTCTAACCAGCCACAAGCACGTCGATTATGGCAGCGGCGCAAACTACATCGCCACCGGACTCTATTGCCTGGTGACGCTGCTCTTCTATTACCTCTTCAAGCCGGTGAGCCGCATGCTCTCATTACTCGCGGCCTTCTTCAGCCTCGTGGGATGCATCGTGATGACAATTGAGCTCTTTCATCCTGCCGCCCTGTCCACCAACCCCCTGCTGTTTTTCGGTCCCTATTGCCTGCTGCTCGGATACCTCATCTTCAAGTCCACCTTCCTGCCGCGAATTCTGGGCGTGCTCCTGGCGCTAGCAGGCGTAGGTTGGCTGGTTTTTCTCATCCCCAACCTCCCAAACTATCTATCCCTCTCACTTGAAGGCCTCGGCATCTGCGCGGAAGCATCCCTGATGCTCTGGCTCATCGTAAGAGGCGTAAACATCGAGCAATGGAAGCAGCAAGCCGGGGTAGCAGAGAAATAGCGGAAGAATATTAATCAAAGCAGTATTCCTCCCCCCTCCACCAAAGCTCCGGGTGCCCCACCCTCGCCGCGTTCTTGTTTTTGCGGCTAGGGTGGGAAACGTATAGCTTGATCTCCTTTAAAGCATTAAAGATATTCGTAATGGTATCTTATGTGCTACCATTAAAATGAATCGAGTTAACCATGCCACTTACTAAGGATTTCAACGAGACCGTTAAGGAGAAACTTCAAGAGAGCGCCGGATTTCGACGCGCACTTCTCAAAGAAGCCGTCGGCTGCATGATCTCCGGCGATGTGGAGACCGGAAAATCCGTCCTCCGCAAGTACATCAACGGCACAGTTGGCTTTGTAAAGCTGGGAGCCGATCTCGGCCATTCCCCCAAGGTGCTCATGCGTATGTTCAGCGCCAAGGGTAATCCGCAAGCAAAAAACCTTTTCGAGATCGTCGCCTATCTGCAAAAAATTGAGGGGACAGTGCTGGAAGTGGTGGATAGAGCGGCTTAGCAATTATGGCTATCAAAAGAATCACAATCGATTACACGGTCTACCCGCCCAACTATCGTCCTTGAGATGGTTGCTGGGATTCGCGCAACTTGGAGAGAGCGAAACAGAGAGCGTGTGGCCTTGGCGCTGGGGCGCGGATTTATCGCAATTTCAGTCAAACCAACAAACGCAATCAGATTCTCGGTGATTGGTGGACCGGCAGACACTACTGGACCTGGACTGGTGAGCTCTTTCTGCGCAAGTTGGACCATGATTGTTTGGAACGTGATGAAGCAAAATCACGCTGAATTCTATCCCTCCACAGTCCGCTTCAATTGCCCGCAAGCCGCAAAAATATCCCGCCCCCGCGGCCGCCTTACATAAACCGCAATCCCCTCACCCGCCAGCACGCCGCGAAATGCCTCAACCGCCTCGGCCTGCGGCATCGTGTACTCAATCCCCGGCCCCGGATTCCATGCAATCAGATTCACCTTCACCGGCAATCCCGTCCGCCGCGCCAGCCGCGCAACCTCATGCGCATGCTCCAACTTGTCAGTCACCCCGCCCAGCAGCACGTATTCAAACGTGATCCGCTCGCGCGGCCGCAACTGCACCTTCCGCACTGCGTCCATCACCGCCTCAATCGGCCACTTTTTATTCACCGGCATAATCTCGCTGCGAATCCGGTCGTTAGGCGCGTTCAGGCTGATGGCCAGCTTGGGCCGCACCTCCGCAGGCTCAGCGGCAAACCGCTCGATCCCCGGCACAATTCCCGAGGTAGAAACCGTCATGCGCCGCGGGCTCAATCCCACCTCCCGCACCAGCAGCCGCACCGCCGCCATGAAGTTGTCGTAATTCAGAAACGGCTCGCCCATTCCCATAAAGACCAGGTTTACGCGATCACGGCCAACCTCCACACCCTGCCGGTCAAAAACCGCGATCACCTGCCCTGCAATCTCGCCCGCCGTCAGGTTGCGCTGCAATCCAAGTTTTGCCGTCAGGCAGAACTGGCAATTGACGGCGCACCCCACCTGGCTGGAGACGCAAATCGTAGCCCGCTCCCAGTGCTTCCCAGCTTCCCCACCAGCCTGGTTCGCCTCATCCGCTTCGCTTCCATCGCCGCTTTCGCCCCCGTCGCCCTCCGGCATCCAAACGGTTTCCACAGTCTGCGCATCCAGCCCCTGGCACATAACCAGGTATCGCTCCGTCCCATCTACCGACTCAAAGGCCTGCGCGATCCCCGGCCGTCCCACCTCCCACCCCTCGGCAACCAATCGCTGCCGCAGCGGCTTGGGTAGCGTGGTAATTGCCTCAAGCCTGTCAATCCGTTGACGATAGAGCGCCGCAGCCAGTTGCCCGCCTCGCCAAGCCGGCTCGCCCGCCTCCACCATCTGCGCCTCCAACTTTCCGCGTCCAAACCAAAGAGCGGCTTCCGGGTGTCGACCGAGGGGTCTACGGCATCTAACTTAACGAGATGGATTGATTTATCTGACATGACTCGGCTCAGCATAGAGCATTTCAGCATTTCATGCAGCCCCTTGCACCCCAACATATTGAAAAATAAGGCATTTGATCGCCGAGGGCAGCCGGGACAACAAAGCGTCGCTGATCCCATTGCCCTACAATCGAGCTTCGCATGATGACCACGACCAACGAGCGCAACTTCGCCGCACCGTATTGCCCAACGGCCTGATCGTCCTGACCGAGCGCATGGAGTATATGCGTTCGGTTGCCATGGGCGTATGGGTTAAATCCGGCTCACGCTGCGAACCCGCCGAGACCAACGGCATCTCCCACTTTGTCGAGCACATGCTCTTCAAAGGAACCCGTTCCCGCACCGCGCAGCACATCGCTCGCGAAATGGACTCCATCGGTGGCAATCTTGACGCTTTCACCAGCAAAGAGACCATCTGCTTCAACGTCAAGTCCCTATCTGACCACGTGCCCATCGCCCTCGACGTGCTCAGCGACCTGGTGCTGAACCCCCTCTTTGCCCCGCCCGACATCGAGCGCGAACGCGGCGTGATTCTTGAAGAGATCAAAATCGACGAAGACAATCCGGATATCCTGGTATCGGAGCTCTTCACCCAGTCCTTCTGGAAAGATCATCCGCTGGGCTGGCCGATCCTGGGCACCAGGCAAACCGTTTCCCGGCTCGACCGCGACAGCTCTTCGACTATCACAACGACCGTTTTCACGGCGGCAACATCGTCTTCTCCGCCGCCGGCAACCTGGACCACGACCGCTTTGCCGAAGCCGTGGCAGGCAAGTTTTCCTCGCTCGCCGGCGGCGAAACGCTCAACGAACTCTCGGCGCCCGAGGCCAGCGCCCGCATCGTTCTGCGCAATAAAAAATCGCTTGAGCAGGTGCAGATCTGCCTCGGCGTCCCTGCCCCGCCCATCACCGACGAAAACCGCTACGCCACGCTGATCCTCAATACGGTGCTCGGCGGCGGCATGAGCTCGCGGCTCTTCCAGACCATCCGCGAAGAGCGCGGCATGGTCTACTCCATCTACTCCGACCTCAGCCCCTATCGCGACACCGGAACGCTGTGCGTCTACGCCGGCACCTCGGCGGGCAAGGCGCTCGAAGTGGTCGACCTGATTCTGGCCGAGTTCCGCAAGTTTGAAAGAGATGCCGCTCAACGACTGAAGAGCTGACCCGCGCCAAAGACCAGCTCAAGGGCAACATCCTGCTGGCCCTTGAGAGCTCAAACTCGCGCATGGCCAACCTGGCCCGCCAGGAGATGTACTTCCATGAGTTCTTCACCGTGGACGAGGTCATCGCCCGCATCGATGCAGTGGATGCCGACCAGGTGCAGGCCATGGCCCAGCGTCTCTTTGATCCCGAGCGCATCGCCGTCACGCTGCTCGGCCGGCTGGACGGCATCAAGCTCAACCGCGCAATGCTGGCGTGCTGAAAGTCGACTCCTGCCGCACGCGTGAACCGGGACTTTCAGCCACCGGGTAGCCGGCCTTACTCATAAAGTGCTTGAAGTGCTGATCATTGCGCAGGGATTTGAGAATCGGATCGGTGACAAATCCGAGGCTCCACAGCGAACCTTCTCGATACGATTGCTCCAGCCGCTTCACAGCCTCCTGCTTTTCATTCAGGCCGATCAGGATCAGTGCGATCGCGTAGGGCTCATGCTTCTCATATGCCTCCGGGCTGGTCATGGCCGCGAGAATTTCATTCGCCTTTTCACTCTGGCCGGTCACTGCGTAAGCGTAGCCGAGCGCACCCTGCACCACGTCAAGATAGCGGGCGTCCACAGCCAGAGTTTCCACGCGCTGAATATAGGCATCCAGGTCCTCGAGCTGGATATAGCAGAGCGCCTCCACTGCATCCACAACAGGCCCATGCCGGCCGCTGTCCCGGTATTGTTCAATCTGGAAAAGCGCATGGTTGAATTTGCCCGCAAGATACTGGCACCAGCAATACCACGTGCTCGCTGACGAGCTCAGCGCATGTGTTTGCGTGGCCTCCAGCAAAAGCTCGGATGCCTCCCTGATGCACCCCTCAGCAATGTAAAGCATGGCCCGGCCGGCCAGGGCGCGAGTAGTTCTGGGCTGCTGCTTTAAAGCCTCATCGAAACCGAGACGCGCACCCTTCCAGTCCCGCTCTGAAACCAGCTTGAGCCAGGTCTCCGCGCACTTTGCCTTCGGCATTTCGCAATCGATCTCCAAAGCCCGTTGCGTGGCAGCCTTGGCGCAGGCATAAGCATTCGCAGGACGTAGCAACCCCCATAGACCCTCCGCAATCAATGAAAAAGAGAGGCCGGCAAAAGCTTCTGCGTTACCTGGGTCCAAATCGATGGCGTCGCGATAGAAGCGCGCAATCACTCTCAGATTGCTGTGCGAAAGAGCTTTCCACATCTTCGATGCCACGGCGACTAACTCGGCAGAACGGGCTCTCGCCAGCCCCGGAATTAGTGAGTCCTCGCTGATCAGGTTCGCCCGGGCTGAGTCTTTGCTTAGGAGGGGCTTGTTAATAAATGCATCCCCTGAGTTATCAGTGTGCTCGTCCGTCACCACCCGGCTACGGTTCCTCATCCAGGCATCTAACTCGTCGGTATAGGCAAAGATTGAGCCCTTGGTGCCGCCAAGACGGACAATTGGTAATCCAAACTCAGCATGCCATCGCTGCACAGTTCGGCAACTGCGTCCAAAATGCCTGGCGATGGACTTCCAGGAGTCCAGCCTCTGTTTGGGGAACGGTCCTTCTGCCCTTCTTTCAGTCACGTCCTTGGCCTTTCAGAAAGAAAAACAAGGGCGCCCAGCTGCACGCATCAAACCCTGTTTACAAGAATTGATAACTTGAAATGGAAGCACTGCAATTTTGCTTCAGCTAACTCTAACTCGGGCGCCTATCAGCATGAGCGGTTCGCAGCGTACTCCGCAAAAGTACAAAACTCCTATCCAACAGCCACTCTTTACCTGAGCGCTCCAAAGTAAGTTTAAGAAAGAGTAGCATTTTGTTATCTAAGGTAGCATGAAACTTGATACTTTCGTAACACATAGAACAAACCGATGCGAAATCAGTTTTATGACTTCCCCAAGGTTTTTAGTACCCATACTGTGAAAACGAAAGTAACTCTGTACAGCATTACCCTCGTATCATTTCTATACACTCTAACTATTGCTCTTGCTTGCATCTAGCTCACTGTTCTCCTGGCCCGATTGCATGAATTTCCTAAAGTGGCATAATTTGTCGTCTTTTTCCGCTTCCGCAGTCATCTTTTTGCTACCGCAGTAAAGCGATTCTGACGTAATATTTAGCAGTTACGTGTGATTCTCGTCTCTCCAGAAGTCAAGTCACATACATTGCGCAAGTAATGAACTTGGTAACCAGTTTCCAGGGCTAAACATTATGGGAGCCTGCTACGTCAGTTATATGAAGTAGTATGCAATGATTTTTCCCCTCCATAACCAGCCTCCACAAGTTTGAACCAATAGCCCGTTCTTATGACGAAAGGAAAACACGATGGCAAAGTTGCTCACTAGTCGCGCTCTCCAGGCCCATGATCTACGGCGCAGGCGCACTGACTATCTGCATCAGGTAAGTGGCAAAGAGGCTGAAGCTCTGTTGGCTTCTCTCATCCTCCGCCACGGCAGGC
>CAWAEU010000029.1:0-37166 GCA_963780975.1 uncultured Acidobacteriaceae bacterium
AGCGCCGCGGCACGTTCATTTTTGTCCCAGCTATTGGTCAGCAGGACTCCGCCTATATCAAAAAGAATCACGTCGAAGGGGAACATCAACGCCTTTCAGTATTCAGTTTTGTGATGAATTCTTGATGAAGTTTGTTTTTTGTTGCATGCCGGAACCAGTGGACCTCCCCACCGATCGCCGGAATTTGAACCAGTTGTCGTTAAGCCGGATTTGCCCCGCCATCGCCGCACAGGTATTTCCGCTCGATAGCCATCACCTTGTTGAACCGCCGCAGATAGCGCGGTTCCGCGGTAATAAACTCTGCGCCAACAAAAGCATTCACAACTTCGTAGGCCAGCGCCGAGCCGATAATCCGAGCGCCGAGCACAATCACATTCATCTGGTCGTGCTCCACGCCCTGGTGCGCGGAGTAAGTGTCGTGACACATCCCAGCGCGAATCCCCGGAATCTTGTTTGCCGCCACGCACACACCCACTCCCGACCCGCAAATGAGAATCCCGCGCGGCGCATCGCCGCGATTCAGCGCCAACCCCACCTTCTCAGCATAGTCAGGATAGTCCGACGGCTCGGTGTTATAAGCCCCCAGGTCGATCATCTCGTGACCAGCCAGGGCCAGATAGTCGCGAACCTCCTCCTTCAGAGGAAACCCCGCATGGTCGGAAGCAATAACGAGTTTCACTTGTAATCCTTTCTGAACATCGAAAGCGGAGTTAGTCCGCCGCGGCGGACTAACTCCGCTTCACCAGCTTCTTCGCCCGCGCCGCCACGTTCTCGGCGCTGAATCCCAATTCCTTCATCGCAATCGGCCCCGGAGCAGACGCGCCAAACCGGTCCAGTCCAATCACGTCGCCGTCCAGGCCCACATACTTCCACCAGCCCAGCGTGGCTCCGGCCTCAATCGCCAGCTTCGGCACACCCGCCGGCATTACGCTTGCCTTGTACTCTGCCGTCTGCTCCTCGAAGATCTTCCAGCTCGGAAAGCTGACCACCCGCGCCTGAATCCCTTCTGTCTCCAATAGCTTCGCAGTATCCAGCGCAAGCCACACTTCAGCACCAGTAGCGATCAGCACGATCTGTGGCTTGGCTGCATCTTCCAGCACATAAGCACCCTTGCTCACCGCAGCATAAATATCGAGCGATGCCGGATCGATCACCGGCAGATTCTGCCGGCTTAGTGCAAAGAAGCACGGCTCCCTGCGTTCCAGGGCCAGCCTCCACGCCGCTGCCGTCTCGTTCGCATCCGCCGGACGATAATCGGTAAGTTGCGGAACCGCCCGCAGAGCCATCAGGTGTTCTATCGGTTGATGCGTCGGACCGTCCTCGCCCAGCGCGACCGAGTCGTGCGTAAAAACAAAAAGCGAATGTACCTTCATCAACGCCGCCAACCGAATCGCCGGCTTGGCATAATCTGAAAACACAAAAAATGTCGAGCCAAACGGAATCAGCCCACCATGCGCGGCCATTCCATTCACCGCGGCGCACATGCCAAACTCTCGCACGCCAAAATAAACGTTTCGCGCCGTCGGGTCTACGTGGAAACTCTCCCCCGGCTTGAAGATCGTCCGCGTCGAAGAAGTCAAATCCGCGGCTCCGCCAAACAACTCCGGCACCACGTCGGCAATGGCATTCATCACCGTTCCGCCGGCATTGCGCGTAGCCTGCGCCGCACCCTTTGCAAAGCTGGGTATCGCCTTCTCCCACCCGGCCTTCAGCTCGCCCTTCTGCGTCCGATCAAACTCTGCGGCTAACTCCGGATTGGCAGAGCGATAGCCTTCGAAGTGCTTCTTCCATTCAGCCTCAAGCTTCGCGCCGCGATCCACAGCCTGGCGCCAGTTCTCCAGCGCTTTCGGCGGAACAACAAAGCTCTGGTCCTCAGGAAAACCAAAAAACTTCTTCGTCGCCGCCGCGGCTTCAGGGCCCATCGCTTCGCCATGCACTTTATTCGTCCCCGCCTTAGGACTGCCGTATCCTATAATTGTCCGTACCGCAATAATCGACGGCCTTGCGGTCTCCGCCTTGGCCGCCTTGATCGCCGCTTCAATCGCTTCCAGATCGTTGCCGTCCTTCACCCGCTGCACGTGCCAGTGGTAGGCCTCAAACCGCTCCAGCGCGTCCTCTGTGTAGCTCAACTTGGTCGGCCCATCCAGCGAAATCAAATTATCGTCGTAAATAAAAATCAGCTTGCCCAGCGCCAGCGTTCCGGCCAGCGAGGCAGCCTCGTGGCTGACCCCTTCCATCAGGTCGCCATCGCCCAGCAGTGCATAGGTGTGGTGATTCACCACCTCAAACCCAGGCTTGTTATAAACCGCCGCCAGATGCTTTTCCGCAATAGCCATGCCCACAGCCATCGCAATCCCCTGGCCCAGCGGCCCGGTCGTCACTTCCACGCCGTCGGTGTGCCCATACTCCGGATGACCAGGCGTCCGCGATCCCCACTGCCGAAAGCTCTTCAGGTCGTCCATCGTCACGTTATACCCGGCGAGATAGAGCATCCCATATAACATCGCTGAAGCGTGTCCATTCGAAAGCACAAAGCGGTCCCGGTCCACCCACTTGGAGTCCTTCGGATTGTGCTTCATCAGCTTGTGAAACAGCAGGTAGGCGATAGGCGCGCAGCCCAGCGGAGCGCCGGGATGTCCGGCTTTGGCCTTCTCCACCTCATCCAGGGCTAGCAGCCGCAATGTATTGATGGACAGTTGGTCCAAAGTCTGTGTGTCGAGAGTTGGTTCCGCAAGGCTGGTGGTCATAATGAGTACGAACGAATTCCTTTCGTTGATGTGCGGGATGCGTCAATAACCCTGTTGATAGGGAAAAAATCGCTGGGTGCCCCAGGTCCCTAGTCCGCCGAGGCGGAGGGAACTGGGAAACCTCGAAACGACGGGGTTGCCGTCCTAAGTGGCGTCAACCTTCACTTCCACATTGTATCCAAGCCAGCTGTCCGACTCCGGCCAATGCAAAGTCCATTCAATCGCCCCGCCTTCGGCACCGACGGCGATATCCGCGCTGAAGCCCGCGCTGCCCATGCTACGGCTTGCCGTGTGTTGGGTCGTCTGCCAGCCGTCCGCGCTCCACACCACCTCGAACCGCTTCTCATCAAGAATGCGCAGCGTATCCCCCGCGGTAATTTTCTTTATCGGCCGCCGCTTGCTGTAAACCTCCAGCTTCTTCCGCTGCGGTAGACCCTTCTTTTCGCTGTACCGCTCATACACCGGGTCAATGCGGTCGAAGACCTTTCCATCCACAGCCGAGCGCAGCAACTTCAGATATTCAGCATGAGCCCATACCAGCGGCACCGCCGATCCCGCCGGCTGCCCCATCTTCAGGCGTTTTTCCGGCCGGTCCGCCTCATCCCAAACCTGCTCCGGCAACAGTTGCCCTTTCGTGGCAAAGCCCTCATACGTCTTGATCAAATCGCTAATGTCCTTGCCCGCTGCCAACTCGTAGTGCGCGCGTTCTCCCGTCAGCAGCGGCCAAACACGGCCCTGTCCCCAGCCTTTGAATGACCCGCCGTCCGGCCGTTGCCCATATCCGTCGTTGTTGTAGCGCAGCCAGCCGGGCCCCTGCGGCAGCTCTCGCTTCAGCACTGCGTCCACCACCTTCAACGAGTCCACAATCAGTGGATCGTCAGCCCGCCGCACTCCATAGCGCACCAGCTCCAGAAATCCCGCATCCACAATCTCCCGCGCCTCAAACTCCACCTGCGTCCCCGGCGGCCGATTTTGCAGCCGGATGAGCTCTTTCCCGCAACTCTCGCTGGCATAAGCCTCGCCGCACTCCGGCGGCCGGATGCGCATGTAATGCCGCTTAATCTCCGGGACCAGCACACCATTGTTGGTCACGGTCCAATCCTCCAGGTGCCCCTCGACCCAGTCGGCATACTCCTCAAGAAACTCCGCCAGCTCCATCGAATCGTGGGCACGCGCAATCTCCGCCGCGCAAATCAGTCCCGCAATCACCGCCGCCAGCGTAGAAGGCGAATAGCCCGCATTCTCTTCCCATCGCTCCTGGTTGGTAATGGGCGCATGTCGCACCAGAAACCCCGCCGCCCGCTCCACAAAATGAAAGACAAACATCGCATCCAGCACGTTGGCCTTCCACAGCCGCCAGGCCAGCATCAACGGAAACGCCACCTCGTCCAGTTGCTGCCCGCTCCAGTAGGGCGTGCCGTCGATCCAGAAATTCTGCGCAAATCCCCCGTCCGGCTCCTGTGTGCAAGCCAGGTAAACCAGCGCCCTCAGCGCCGTTTCCAGCCGTCCGCAGACCAGCAGTGCGGTCGCCGTTTGCACCATATCGCGAGTCCAAACCAGATGGTAGCCGCCCAGGTCGTCGTCGCCGTGCGCCTGCCCCCAGGGAATCGATGCCGAGGCAACAAACGCTCCGGAATAGGTCTTGTCCTCGTGCGCCAGCAGCACATTGTGGCTGGCTCGCATCAGCTTGCCTCCATCCCCTGCCTTGACCGCCAACCACTCCGGATTGGCCACCCGATGCCACTGCTCAATAAACCGGCTGCTATTCTGCTCATACGGTGTGATCAGTGAGCTGATGGTCTTCTGCGCCGCCGTGTGTAGCCCTTCTCCGATCCCGAGTGCCAGTGTAAATTCATATCCGCCTTTCTCCGCGGGTGCCCGTGGTCCCGCTTTTGGGACCAGGGATTGCTGTTCCAGATCCAGTTCCCCCATCACTGCGACGTTGCCATTCGTTGCCGAGCCAAACTCCCAATCCATGCGGAAGTTATCCATCAAATCCCGCCAGCCGTCACTGGCTCCCACAAATCCGCAGCTTACCTTTGAAAACCCGCGTTGCGCCGGGCCGCAGCTGGCCGCCATCGCCAGCGCCCATTTGTCCTTCCACGCCACCAGCACCGTGCGTCCGGCTATATCCACCACCCCCGCGGAATTGCCCATGCCCCCCGCCGCACAGGTGAGGCGCCAGCAGGGCATACACTTTCAGCCGCGGCAGCAAATCCTCATCTCCCTCCAGTCGCACATGCGTCAGTACCACCGCGTGATGAGGATCGCAAATAATCTCCTTGGTCAGGCTGTACCGCCCTTCTGGATCGCGGTTCACATACCGCACCCCCAGCGCCTCCGGATCGATGTACTCGAAGGTCGAGATCAAATCCCGCTTCTCCTCGTGCACAAACGTCTCTCCATCCGTCACCAGGAACCCCAAATCCCGCACCTGGGGGCGATCGATTGTGGGGTGGTAAACCTCGTTGAGAATTCCGTGCGAGCAGGTAAACCAGATCCGGCTTGAGGCCGCATAGGCCGTCCCGACCGCATCCTTCACGCTCGAAGTCCATCGCGGCTCCATGCCCGGCGAGCCAAAGGCCTCACCCCGCTGCGCAAGCCAGCGATATTGCGCTTGATCGCTCATCAACCCATTCCACTCTTCAGATTTTCGTTCCTGTTTGCGTACCCAGATAGCCGCGCTAATAAGGGGGAAGCCGCGCAGCCGTACTATTAACCGATGTTATTAAGAGCCTAAAGGTTTCTGCCCAAACTCATCTCTACCTGCTCAAATATCAGAAAGTCAATAACTTTCCCGAACCCTGCCCGCCCCTTTCACCATCAAAGCATATAGCCCAGCTGTTAAGTGTGAAGATTTGCGCTCGCACTTTCGGCCCGCGGCCATGGCTTTTTCCGAGGGCTCTACCCTCACAGTAAAATTCAATCTGAGGAGATTTCCCCCTATGGCATACGAACTTGCACCACTTCCCTACGATTACGCCGCCCTCGAACCGTTTATCGACGCCGAGACCATGCACCTGCACCACGACAAACACCACCAGGCTTACATCAACAACCTCAACGCCGCCCTGGCCGACCACCCCAAACTCGCCGCCAAAACCGTCGATGACCTCATCCGCGATCTGACTGAAATTCCAGAGGAGATTCGCGGCGCCGTCCGTAACAACGGCGGTGGTCACTCCAACCACACCGCCTTCTGGAACCTCATGGGCCCCGCGGGCTCAGCCGGCATCGGTGGCGCGCCCAGCGGCCCCATCGCCGCCCAGATCACAGCCGACTTTGGCGACTTTGAAGCCTTCAAGAAGACCTTCAACGAAACCACCGCCAAGCAGTTCGGCTCCGGCTGGGGATGGCTGGTCATCGCCAGCGGCAAGCTAAAAATCCTCACTACCGCCAACCAGGATTCGCCCCTCACCCACGGCCTCTATCCCATCCTCGGCAACGATGTCTGGGAGCATGCCTACTACCTCAAATACCAGAACCGCCGTCCCGAATATCTGGCCGCCTGGTGGAATGTCGTCAACTGGGCCGAAGTCAACAAGCGCTTCGCCGTCGCCAAAGGCTGAAAACGGGTCGAGGGGAATGGGCGAGGATATCCGCCCCATCCCCTCGCCCATTCCCAAATCTAAATCCCCGCCATGACTATCCAAGTTAGGATATAGAGATAGCTGTTTTTATTAAATGATTGCAGGTTAGCAACCATGGCACGGAAGTCGCGTCAGCGCAAATCTCAAGGCAAGCGTCCTCAGCAGACGCACTCCGGCATGCCCATTTCTGGGGTTGCTGCAACCCATAAAAAGTGGCAAATTGCCGCCATCTGCGTCGTTCTTTTACTGGTCACAATTTTTGCCTACCATGGCGTACGCTACAACGATTTCCTTTCGATTGACGACAACGATTATGTCTCTGAAAATCTGCATGTGCAGCAAGGATTAACCGCGCAAAGTATCCATTGGGCCTTTACCACCTTCCAGGACGCAAACTGGCACCCGCTCACATGGATCTCCAACATGATTGACTGGAGCATGTATGGCATGAATCCCATCGGCTACCACGTAACCAATGTGCGCATGCATGCCGTCAATGCAGTCCTGCTTTTTCTCTTGCTCTTGTATATGACCGGCGCATTAGGTCGATCCGCAATCGTCGCATTTCTCTTCGCACTGCATCCCGCGCACGTTGAATCCGTTGCCTGGATTGCCGAACGCAAAGATCTTTTATGCGCGTTCTTCTCGCTCGCCGCCATGCTTGCTTATGTTTGGTATGTCCGCAAGCCCTCCTGGAAACGATATACACCGATCGTTATCTTCCTCGCCTGCGCTCTTATGTCCAAGCCAATGGCCGTCACGCTTCCGTTTGCTCTATTGTTGTTCGATTATTGGCCGCTGCGCAGAATCACCTTCACAGCTGAGACGCGGGCGCATTGGTTCTCTTCCGTTCTCAAATTGTGCACGGAAAAATTACCGCTATTTATCCTGTCAGTTGCGTCAAGCATCATCACTTTTATCGCCCAGCGATCCGGAGGCGCGGTCGTCCAGCTTCAAACCATGTCCTTGTTGGCCCGGTTAAGCAACGCGGCCATCAGTTACTGCCGCTACGTGCGCATCATGTTTTGGCCTGATCCACTTACCGTCTTCTATTACCACGAGGGAAATAACTTCAATCTCCTGGCGGCGGCCTTATCTGTCATCGCAATCCTGGTGGTTACCGCCCTCTGCTGGCGTTTCCGCAAGGCTAAGCCCTATCCTCATCGGCTGGCTGTGGTTCCTGGGAACATTAATGCCTGTCATCGGCATCGTGCAGGTCGGCAATCAGTCCATGGCCGAACGTTACACCTATCTTCCCTATATCGGTCTTTTCATCGCCCTGGTCTGGCTGGCAGGTGATGCGGTAGCCAAATTCCCGCAAATCAAAATCCCTGCACTGTTGCTCGCAGTCGCGATAATTATCGCCTGTGCCATGAAGACCGATACGCAGGTAAAGGTGTGGAAAGATTCGGTGACGCTTTTAAGCCACGCGCTTCAGGTTGACCCGCGCGGTGAATTTCCCAACTCGTTCATGGGCATCGCGTTGATGAGGCAGGGAAACCTTCCCGAAGCACAAAAATATTTTGAGCGCGCGCTGGTCTACAATCCCAACTGGTATCTGCCGCTTTCTTCTTCGGCTTACTGCATCATACGAATCGCGATGCAAACCAACGATCAGAGCAAAATGCCAATTGCTGAACAACGCCTCGATCTGGCATTGCGTGTATCTCCCAACGATCCTTTTGTCCTCACCAACATGGCGCTATTGTCCTACTTGAATAACAAGCCAAAGGATGAAGAGATGTACAGCAGAAAGGCGATCGCCGCAAACCCGGATTATATTGTGGCGCGGCTTTATCTGGCCGGTGCTCTTCAGGCCCAGAACAAAATTGACGATGCTATTCAGGTAAACCGTCAGGTGATCGCAATCGAACCAAACAATCATGAAGCGCATAACAACTTGGGCTATATTCTCGATGCGAAAGGATTAAAGCCGGAAGCAATAAAGGAATTCCGGCTTTCTCTGGCCATCCAGCCTAATCAGCCAACCATACATTCCCAGTTGGGCAAGATCCTTGCTGAAACGCATCAACTCCCCGAAGCGGCAGAGGAGTTTGCCCAGGCGGTGCGCTTCGACCCAGCGGATATCAACGCGCACAACAACCTCGGCGTAACCTACATTCAAATGGGAGATGATGAAAAAGCCGTCGAGCAGTTCAACGAAGTGTTACGGATCAATCCGGCCAATGACGATGCAAGGCGAAATCTCAATATTGCTCAAGCAAAAATAAAGAATATGAGTGCTGCAAACAGAAGAAAATGAAGCATGACGGGGCGGGCAGAGACCCTTGTTTTCTAATCCCTGTTTTTTCCGCAACTCTTTGTCAAATTTTGTGTCTAACCAATCAGAGATATGAAGGCTATGAAGAACATCGTTTCTGATTTCAAACTCATCTCCCTCGCAGGACTATTCGCCCTGCTCGCAGCCTCAGCAGCATCAGCCCAGTCCGGCAGCTTCATCGTCGCCCAGCATGGCAAATCCGTCGGCACAGCTTCCTTCAAATTCACCGCATCCCCCGACGGCTACGACTCCTCCTCGGTTGTCAGCATCGACATGAAGGACCTGAACTACAAGATCTCCAACGCCGAGCAGCTCACCAAGTCTAACCATATTAAGCACGTCCAGTTGAGCGCCTCCGTAAACAGCACGGCAGTCAACGTCACCGGAGCACCTGACAACGCACAGTTTCTACTCAACATCTCCGCCAACGGCCAAAGTAACACCGCCCGCCTCGACCAACACCCAGCCGCAGTCTTTCTTCCCGATTTCGATCCCGGCGCTTACGAAACCCTTTTATCTCTCGCAGTAATCCATAACAATCGCGACCTGTGGGCCATCATCCCCAAGCAATCCGGCTCCGTCGTCCCCATCAAGCTCGCTACCTATGCCGATCAGAAGGGAACCATCGACGGAAAACCCATTGAAGTTCATCACCTCGTAGCCACCATCTCCGGCAGTGACACTCACCTCTTCTCAGGCCCAGATAATCAGCTCCTCCAGGCCGAACTGCCCGAGCAAGGCTTCGCCTTGGTTCGCAAAGGCTTCGTTCTCACCCCACCCGCCAAAGCCGGCCCACCACCCACTCCACCAGCCCAGCCAGATCAGGCTCCGCCAAATCAGTAGGAACCCAAATTGCGGATGCACAACCTCGGCGCGTTTTTGTTTTTGTGCCGAGGGTGATGTAGATCCACCTAATCTATAGTTTTTTACCGAATGAACCGATCTCTATAAAGACCGGCACATATTCACTTCCCCTTAGCCTTCTCCCGCGCCACCAGAAGCTTTTTCCTCTCTCTTATTAACTTTGCCCGTTCCTTCTCCGGCAAAGCCAACACAGCTTTCACGCGCTTGGGCAATTTCTCATAAATCAGCGCGTGAGCCCGCCGCAACTCGTCTTCCACTTCCCGCGCCCTCAGCACATCCCATCGCTCTACGGCCACCCAGAACGCCTTTGCCAAATGAGGCGAGCCGCTGATCCCGTCCCTCTCCAGCAATTCATGGAACCGCTCCGCCCCGCAGTGAAACCACAGCACGCCAAATCCCGTACCGTCCAGGTCGGTCATGGCAAACATCTTGCCGCCGATCTCCCGTTCGCCCACCCAATAAACAAGGTGATGCCCCCAGTTCAAAGTCTCCGCGGCATGTGGCAGCCCCAGGCAAATCTCCCTGATGCGCTCGTTGTCCATGCCGACAGTGTATGACGGATTCTGCTTCAGGTCACGGAAAGCCAAGCTTCAAACCAGGCATACGGAACTGCGAACTCCCACTATGCGTATTCTCATTCACGTATAATTCCGCCATGCCGCGCATCGACTTGCCCAAAACCAGATACCTGTTCATTTGTTGCCGGCACGCGAAAAATCCACTGTTCAGGTCTGACCCATCATGACACGCAACTGGCAGCGCATCACCGACGGCCTTGCTCTCAGCGAGCTATGGAAGAACTTTCGCGCCGACGCCCGTTCCAGCTACCGTCTCTATTCGCTTGAAGTCGATTCCATCCGCCAGCCAGGCGTGGGAAGAATCAAGCACTTCTTTCGCGTTTTCAAGCAGTTTCTCTGGGCCATCATTGTTAAGCTTTCTCCCGCGCGCCGCCTCTTCCTGGTCATTGCCCTCATCCTGCTCTTCGCCAACATGCAGGCCACTTGGCCCAACAGCGAAGGCGATATGGTGAGCTTCCATTTCGGCGGCGCCTTCTGGGGCGGCATTCTCCTCTTTATCCTGCTCGCCCTTGAAATCGCCGACCGCGTGGTCATGAAGCGCGACCTGCAAATCGCCAAGGAGATTCAATCTTGGCTGCTGCCTGCAACTCCGCCGCCGGTTCCGGGTCTCGAAATCGCCTTTGCCACTCGTCCCGCCAACACCGTCGCCGGCGATTACTACGACGTTTTTCCCCGCTCCAATTCAAACTCTCCCGGCGGCGCTTATCTGGTAACCATCGCCGACGTAGCCGGCAAGAGCGTGCCCGCGGCCATGCTTATGGCCACCTATCAAGCCAGCCTCAAAACGCTCGCCGGTACCGCCGAATCGCTCACCGAACTGGTAGGCCGCATGAACAACTACGCCTGCGGCAACAGCCAGAACGGCCGCCGCTTCACCACCACATTCATTGCCGAATACGATCCCTCCTCGCACGCATTGAAATACGTCAACGCCGGCCACAACCCGCCCATTCTGCGCCGCCACACTGGAGCCGTCGAGCGCCTGCAGCAAGGCGGTATTCCCATCGGTATTGAAGAGAACGCGCCTTACGAATCGGGAATGGTCACTCTCGAATGTGGCGATTGGATGGTCATCTTCACGGATGGCGTTACCGAAGCTGAAAATGCCCGCACTGAAGAGTATGGTGAAGCGCGCCTGATGGTTGTGTTGCTCTCCAACCTTGCGGCATCGCCGTCGGCAATGTTGAACGCCATCATGCTCGATCTCGATCGCTTTGTCGGCGATGCTCCGCAACACGACGACATCACTCTTATGCTGCTCAAGGCCGTTTAGAACTCTCGTCCTTCCCAGTCTGCTCTCAAAATTCAATCGCGCCATCCATCCCCGGCATCTGTTCCGGAGATAAACGGCGCGATTGTTAACTGCCTCTTACTTAAATACTGCCCGGTTTTAGATCACTGCTAATACGCTGTGTACCTGTAATCGGCGTGACTCCAGGCTCCGTTCAGGTACCAGAAGAGCCGTACATACACCGGCGCTCCGTTGCTGGGAAGATCGGAGACGGTCTCCGTAGTGACCGTTACCGAATTTGAGTTGTACAGATTATCCGAGCCCACCCCCGTCGTGCCCACTAAAAGTTCAAAGTTCACGGCGGCATTGCCCGGAGACCAGCTGAAGGCCACGCTGGTGCCCGTCAACGTGGTGCTCGGCGTGGGTGTGGTCAACGCCGGCAGCGTCGGCGAGCCCGATGCAGTGTAGGTGTATGCGATATAACTCCAGCTTCCGTTCAGGTAATAGTAGAGCCGCACATACACCGGCTCCCCGTTGGCAGGCAACCCGCTTACCGTTTCCGTAGTTGCCGTCACCGAGCCCGAGTCGTAAATGTTGGTCGAGCCCGGGGTCGTGTTGCCCACCCAGAGTTCGAAGTGCGTGGCCGCATTGCCCGGATTCCACGTGAACGTCACGCTGGTGCCGGTCAGCGTACTGCTCGGAGTGGGCGTACTGAGCGACGGCAATACCGGCGTGCCCGCTGCCGTGTAGGTGTAGTCGCTGGAATGCCAGGCGCCGTTGTAGTACGAGTAGAGCCGCGCGTTCACCGGCTCCCCGTTGTCCGGCAAGTCGCTCACCGTCTCCGATGTGACCGTCACCGAATTTGAGTTGTACAGATTGTCCGAGCCCACCCCCGTGTTGCCAAGCAATAACTCAAAGTTCGTGGCGATATTGCCCGGATTCCACCCGAAGGTCACGCTGGTGCCCGTCAGCTTGGTGCCCGGTGAGGGCTCGGTCAGCGCCGCAGCTACCGCTGTGCCCGCCGCCGTGTAGGTGTAGTCGGCCGTATTCCAGCTGCCGTTGATATACCAGAACAGCCGCGCATAAACCTCCTCGCCGTTGTCAGGCAACCCGCTCACCGTCTCTGAAGTAGCCGTCACCGCTAGCGAGTTGTAGATGTTGTTCGAGCCCACTCCCGTTGTGCCCAGGAAGAGCTGGAAGGTCGTAGCCCGGTTGCCCGGATTCCACGAGAACGTCACCCGCGTTCCTCCCAGCTTGCTGCCCGGTGTGGGCGTAGTCAGCGAAGCCGGCGTTGCTGACCCGTAAGCCGTGTAGGTGTAGTCGATCGATATCCAGTTTCCGTTGATCATGTAGTAAAGCCGCGCATACAGCGGCTCCCCATTGCTGGGCAACCCACCCACGATCTCCGATGTTGCGGTAACCGATCCCGTGTTATACAGGTTGCTCGTGCCCACTCCCTTGCTGCCTAGCCACAGTTCAAAGTGCGTGGCCGTGTTGCCCGGCGTCCACCCGAAGGTCACGCTGGTGCCCGTTAGCGTAGTGCCCGGGACCGGCGTGGTCAGCGCCGCCGGCGTTATTGCGCCGGTTGTTGTGTAGGTGTAGTCGGCTGAACTCCAGGTCGCGCCCACCAGCCACCACAGACGCACATTCACTGTCTCCCCGTTAGCCGGTATGCCGCTTACGTTCTCTGAGGTAGCCGTCACATAGCCCGAACTGTAAATGTTGCTCGAACCCACCCCTGTCGAGCCCACATAGAGTTGGAAGGCTGAAGCGATGTTGCCTGGATTCCACGTGAACAGCGCGCTGCTGCCCAGTTGCGTGCCCGGAGTAGGCGATTCTATGTACGGCAGTTGCGGCGACCCGTAGGCCGTGTAGGTGTAGTCGTTTTCCTGCCATGTTCCGAAAACATAGAAGTAGAGCCGCGCATACACCATCTCTCCGTTGCTGGGCAGATTGGTTACGACTTCTGAAGTTGCCGTCACCGAACCCGAGTTGTAAAGGTTGGTCGAGCCTGCGCCCGTGGTGCCCAGCCACAATTCAAAGTGCGTGCTGGCGCTGCCCGGCGTCCACCCGAAGGTCACCGTGGTACCCGTCAGTGTTGTACCTGGGGTAGGTATAGTCAGCTGCGCCGGTATGGGAATGTTATAGGTCGCCGATCCGATTGCACTTTGCGTGTAGCCGTTAGCCGTAGCGATCGCTTCAATAACCGTCGGCGTCGCAGACCCTACGACCTTGATCGGAATTCCGCCGTAGCGTGCTGAATTTGTGGACGGCGTCGATCCGTCGGTCGTGTAGTAGATCGTCGCGCTCGGCGCTCCATCGTTGATGCTTATATACTGCGCCACATAGTAGTTGCCGGCCGGCGGGTTGAAGGTTGGCGTCGGAGCAGCAGTTTCAAGACTGTATACCGCCTCGGCAACCGTGCTGTTGGGGTAGGGAGATTTCACGCCGAGAGCTTCCACCACGCTCGGCGGCGTAACAGAAATCGGTGTGGAGTAGAGCGACGAGGCTGTCGTCGGCGTCGTCCCGGCATACCCCGACGTTACCGTGTAGTAGATCGTTGCGCCCCCGGTTCCATCGCTGATGGTTACCGTTTGTGCCCCGGCATAGGCTCCGGTTCCCGGATTAAAGGTGGGCTCGTCTACTGTCGCCAGGTCGAAGTAATAGTTCACTGCATCGACCGCGCTGTTTTGATCGCCGGAATGTATGGCAAAAGCCTCCACTTCAGCATCCGCGGAAAGAGTAAACGGACCGGTGTAAAGCGTCGAGGCAGTCGTCGGCGCAGTCCCGGCCAACACCGTGCCAACGGTGTAGTAAATTGTTGAGCCCGCAGTGGTATCGCTGATAGTGATCGTCTCGGGCGTTGTGTACACGTTGGTAAGCGTGCCCGCTGGGCTCATGGTGGGCGTGGCTACCACAGGATTTGTGAGTGTATATCTCCCTGTAGTCACCGGGCTGTTGTTATCGCCCGTGAGCTGGCCAATTGCTTCCAACACCGATGTCGCCGCAATAGTCACAGGACCGGTATAAAGATGCGTCGCCGCGGTGGGCGGATAAGCAGGCACCGCTCCAGTAGTCCCCGCCGTTAGCGTGTAGTAGATATTAGACGACGGTGTCGTATCACTGATGGTTACAGTCTGCGTACCGCCATAGCTTCCGGGAATTGGACTGAACGCCGGCGCGGCTACCGTGGCCCCCAGTGTGATGGTGTATTTCCCCGTTGCAACCGTGCTGTTGGTGTAGCCGCTTTCTCCTGCTAACGCATTGATTACCTCTGTATTGGCAACGGTGATCGGCCCGGTATAAACCGTCGAGGCAGTTGTCGGAATCGCTCCTAGCGTTCCCGCCGTTACCACGTAGTAAATGGTTACACCCGGCGTTGTATCGCTGATGGTGACCGTCTGGATCGATGTGTATGTCCCAGTCCCAGGAGAAAGGGTCGGCGTGGCTGCTGTCGGCGAGGTAATCGTGTATGCAGCCGATCCCACCGCGCTTGTAGCGTTGGTCGAGGACAGCGCAATCGCCTTCAGTGTCTGCGTCACAGCAACCGTAACCGGAGCGGTGTAGTGCGTCGTTGTGCCAGACACCGGATAGGTCGGTGTCGTTCCGTCGGTCGTGTAGTAGATTGACACGCCGCCGGTTGTATCGCTGATGGTTACCGTCTGGATCGATGTGTACGTCCCAGCCGGCGGAGCGAATGTCGGCGTGCCCGCTTTGGCTCCGCAGACATACGTCGCGGTACTCACCGCGCTGGGCGTTGCATTGCCGGCATCTACGGCAATAGCCTCCGCCGTTTGCGTGGTGCAGCCAGTGTCGACTGTGATTGACGTGCCGTTATACTTCGTCGAAGCGGTCGTCGGCGTGGTTCCGGTTGACCCGCTGGTCAATGTGTAATAAATCGTCGCCGCCGGCGAACCTGGCGAGCTGATCGTCACCGCCTGTGCCGCGCTTAAAACGCCAGTCTGGGCTGGCGTCGGATCAAAGACCGGCGCAGCCACTGTTGAACCTGTCACCGTAACAGCCATCGTGCTCGTGGCACGGCCCCAGGCGTTTGTTGAGTAGAGTGTATAGGTCTCGCTTCCGTTGGGAGTAATCGTCACACTCCCCGCGCCGTCGGTAAGCCGCTCCGGGCCAATGTAATTGATGTAATCGTAGGAGTCGCCGGTTACGGTGTATTCAAATGTGACCGGTGTCCCGGCTGAAACCGTGAGATTAGCTGTCTTGCCGTTGGCGCTGAAGTTATCGATCACCGGAATCGCATGGCCCCCGGCATACTCGGGGTTTGTGCTTGTATACGCCGACACATCATCCATGCCCTTGTATTCGGGTGACATTTGGATCACATCGAAGTCGCTAAGTGGAAAGATGATCGAAAAAGCCAAAGCAAGATCCAGGTCGCTCCAGCGCGCATCGGGAACACCCTCAAGATTCAGGTTGGGACCATAATCCGTCAGGATCATCCCATAATTCTGCAGTGCGGCCAGGATGGACTGGTTGATAGGGCCGTAGACGGAGATGCTGACACTGGACTTCAATCTCAGCCGCGTCCCCATGGGCGCCAAATGAGCGGTCGTCGTGGTACTCGCGGCATGACTGGCCGGCAGAATGAAGTACCCGCCATTGGCATCTCCCTCTGTCTCTGTGGTGGTCGCCGTAAATGCCAATGCGTGATTAATGGCTCCATTGCTTGCTTCGTCGTAACGCACCAGTCCCGGGAATACCGGCAAGCCGGAGCCTTCCGCCGAAGGCCAGCCCCAGGGACGCGACTCGCCGTTGCTCATATCCCAAATCGTTTCGCTCTCAGCCTCATATTGCCCGTTGCAGCCGGTCGTGCCATAAGTCTCATAAAGCCAGCAAGTATTGCGATCAAGCACCAATGTAAGATCGTCGCCGGTGGGGGCGGTTTGCGGCCAGCCAACGCAGTCGACGTTGCCGCCTTCATCTGTTGTCGTAGCCGAGCCTCCGATTGGCACACCTCCGGCTGTATTCGGGAACGGCGCTACAACCACATCACTCTTGCTTGCATTTGCGCCGTACACGGTGATCGGCTGCAAAGGTGTGACCGAAGAGTCGACAACAATGTAAGGTATGCCATTGTTGGGGATGCCTGTAGCCGCGTTAGTATCCTTGCCGAAATTGGCGCCCAGGTAAGCAGCTGTGTATGCGCCGATGATTGTCGACGAATTGGGGTCAACAGCAGCGTTCAAAACACTTGTGTTCCAGGGATTGTTCGCTGGAAAGGGAACAAATCCATTCAAATCTCCACCGACTGTGCCGGCTGTTGCGGTGGTGCCAAGTTGCATGCCGTCGCATGTTCCCGCTGACTGCGCCTGCGCCGCTATCGGCAGCAGAAAGGCCAGGGTGAGAAGTGACAAGCTAAACCGCAACGGACGTACGTGATTTGCAACGAGTCCAAACATGGAATCCTCCTATGGTTGAGTGATGAGGGGAAAACCACTGACACATGCCGCTGAGAGTGGAGTTCGAATTTCGGGGAACGGCAAAAGAGAAACTTGGTTGCCGGGTTTGAAAAGCCTGTTAATCCCCGTTAACGCAGAATAAACACCGCTTATCCGATGGTTCAAATCTCGCAATAGTCCTTTTTTTTGATCGGTTTCCTCGGTATAGGTACCCTAGATTAACCCAATTTAAGTGAGCTTTGTCAAGATTATTCAGAAACATTAGTTACCAAGGTGGGGGTACACTAATTCCCATTAGACGAGTTACCGTCTATGTTATTTAAAAACAATGACATAACACGCAACATAAGCAAAATATCTTTTAGTTTTTCTGCCTGCGAAACATATCGGGCTATTGCCATCAATTCCATCTAACCAAACTGTGGATTTGCATCAGCATAAGTTAACACTCGACTGGCGGATCCTCTACTCTGATTCTTCCATCTGCGCAAAGATCATTTTCCCATTCCATCACTGAAATTACACAACTCAGAATCCAGCTTCAAAGACCCTGAAGCGGTGTTCCAGTTCCCACTGCGTCGAGGCCTTTTCACTGCCTTCGAGAAAACTCCGGCAGGCGCCGGTTGGTTTTTCCTGGCCCAGGGGTTGCCCCTTGCAGGTCGCGGTTGGGTTGGTAAAGTCGTCCTCCGCAGCCCATAAACTCTTGCCGGGCAAAAAACTATGTTCCATGCCAGTGCGGGACAATTGCTTCAGATCCCGGTAACTCAAGTGGTAGTCCAGCGCGGCGCGGACGTATTCATGAGTAATGTCGATACGGCTTACCCCCTCATCATCCGTGGAAAGCGCGACCGGCACGTGAGCTGCGCGGTAATTAGCAAATGGATGTTCTGCACCCTTGATGCCCAGAATACCTTCGTTCGAGCTGAGGTTGATCTCGACCATCACATGCTTTTGCGCCAATTCCTTCAGCAGCGCCGCAGCGTTGTCCTCATACATCACGTCCACGCCGTGGCCGATGCGTTCGGCGTGGCCCAGTTCCACGGCCTGGCGAATGTGGAAGCGCAGCCCCTCGGGAGGAACCAAACTGGGAGCCAGCTCACCCGCATGCAGGCTGATGTGTACTTGCGGATAAACCGAATGTAGATAGTCCAGCATCTGCATCTGCAAGTGGTAGTCGTGCATTGAAATTGACCCGTCCTCAGGCTGCACAAAGTTGATGCCCACAAAGCCGGCCTCATGTGCATCCATGCTCTGCTCAATGGTTTCAAAGCCAAGTAATGTCTGCGCAAAAACCTGCTCCGGCGGATTGCCGCGCAAAACTTGGTAGATATAGCGAACTTCCACCTGGCAGGCCGGCGCAGCGTGCGCAGTTCCGCAATGCTCAATCCCCCGGCGTTCAGATTCAGCATCGCGAACGTTTTCGCGGTCAACAGCTACTTCGTCCTTCAGGCCGTGGTCCAGCAGCGCCTGCCGGAACTGGGCCAGGTCAGGATTCCATCCCAACTCATGAGCAATCTCTTTGGCATGCGTAAAAGCCGGCGTCTGCATCAGTTCAAGGTATTGCTGATTCTGGTCCGCTGCGCGGCTGGCTACCTCATCTACCCACTCGCCCGTATGCCGCTTGTTCAGCCCGCTAAAGCGATCGAAGGTGGCAAAAAATTGATCGTGACCGCTGAATCCCGGCGTAGGAACAAAGCTGCGCATTGAGAATGCGTCCACCAGCCGGTCATAGAGATCCTGATCGGCAGAGCTCAGGTTGCCGTGAAGCCTGCTCGCCGCAATAAGCGGTGCATCGCATGGCGGCTTGGCAAAGCTCAGCGCCGCCGGATCCACGCAAAGTCCATCCTCACCGGCGTCGCGATAAAACTCTCCGCATACACCGCCCCCGACAGATGAACATGCAAATCAGCTCCCTTTGGAAACTCAACCAGAAATGCGTGCAGGGCTAGAGGCCCACCTTGCACGGCCGCAAGGTAAGCGCGGCTTGCGCGGGCCTCATGATCAGTAGCGGGAGCCTGCGCGTGGAGGACTAGAGTTGCGGCGAAAGCGAGCGAGGCGAGAATGCGAACAGGACAACGCATAGTTGCTTTCCAGTGTAGTGCACATTTCGCAACTACGGGAATGGGTTTTCGCCCGGCTTCGGTGGGAGCAGGGGCATTTTTTCGACCGGTTTCGAGGGAGCGGGGACATTTATATCGAACGGCATCGGAGAGATCAGAATATTTTTTCGCCCGGCTTCGGTGGGAGCAGGGGCATTTATGCCCCTGAAGAGAGTAGTAACTATGATTCGCCTTCAGGCGCGGACATTTATTGAGGACTGCATAAATAATATCCGCACAAGCTACGTCGAAGATGTAGAGGCGCAAAGTTTGTTAGCCCCGCGCTGCACCGGGTCCCCAAGAAGCGGTCTTTGTTTCTTGGGTGGAAATGTGGGGAAGGAATTCCACAAATTGATGATGGGGTCCCGGTGCGGGTCGCTGCGCGTTTGGCTTGGACGAATAGTAGTTGGTATACTGGCTGAGGTTGTTTTAAGCGCAGTGTTCGTGGACTCGCCCATCTTATCCGGCGACGCCGGAATCCGCGCAGAGAATCGCAACTGGAAATTTGCACTGAGGCCAGATAGCTCAGTGGTAGAGCGCGGCCCTGAAAAGGCCGGCGTCGGCGGTTCAATCCCGTCTCTGGCCACCACATTCTAAAGAAGTTAGCAGTAAATTAACGAAATACGCTCACCCGCTGTTCACACGTGATTGCTATTGCGCCACCTGCGAAGACGGCGCAAAAAGCGCCGTATGCATACCGTCCTGGGTGCCCGGATCAGATTATTAGGTCGTTGGCGCATAAATCGGCACTCGGCGTGTCTACGTCTCGAGAGCCTCCACGATTCGGTCAAACAAGCCTGCCTCTGGTTTCGCCTTCATCAAATCATCTTCGAGGTGGCTTGGCGACTGCCTCAAGCGCCGATTCTCCTTTGACAATCGGCACCGGCCTTCGCGCTCGAAGTCCAGAATTTCAGAGTGTCTGACTCAAGATGGATCAACCGCGCTGCAATGCGTTCACCACAGCTTGCGTGCCATCACTCAATTTCAGGCGCATGAGAATGACGCTGACGTGGCATTTGACAGTGGACTCGGTGATGCCCAGCTCTCAGGCGATCTCCTTGTTGCTCTTGCCGTGGACAATGAGTTCGAGGACCTCGTGCTCGCGGGCACTCAGATTCAGTGGGGATGCGCGCGTTGAGCGCGTGGATGACAGGCCGGGGAAGAAAACGCCGCCGCCGTGAACGCGCCGCAGGGCGCCGATCAGAGCCTCGTGGGGATTCCCTTGATGATGTAGCTGCGCGCGCCGGCCTCGAGCGCCTGATGAATATCCTCGTCGCCCTCATAGGCGGTGAGCACCACAAATCTGGTGCGCGATGGCGGACATGACCATGCGGATGGCCTCGACGCCGCTCATTCCGGGGAGACCAGATCCATGAGCGTGATGTCGGGAAGAAGCTTTTCGAAGAGATCTACGGCCGCCTCGCCGCTGCCGGCCTGGGCTACCACGGTCATATCAGGCGTCGCATCGATAATGGCCGCAATGCCGACACGCATAATGGGGTGATCGTCGACAATCAGCACTTTGATCTTTACTGCTTCTTTCATGCCGTTCAGTTCATCTCCGCGCTGCTCGTTCATTACGTGCCTTCAGCTTGCTCCTCACTGGCTTCGGATGTAAAGCGGCCTCCAGGGGCGCGTCGAATCAGAACGGGTCGAGCGCGGTAATGACGGGGAGCACGTTGCCATCTTTATCAAAAAAGCTGCGGCTGCGCAGTGGCCCTTCCGCAGCCGGCTCCCACCAAAAGACGCCCTGGCCGAGACCATTGGGAAGGTCATGAACGGCGGCGTTCAGCGCGCGTAGAAACGCCAGTTGGCCTCAGCGCTCTCAGGAAAATCGGCTTTTCTTGTTTCCATTGCACCTGGAGTTCAGTTGTAAGCAGTCTCGACTACGATGATCGGGAGCCGGTAGCGCAGGGCAAGATCGTGCAGGTTGCCGCGAAGATTGGTCAGATTGCCGTGCCAGAAGGGATAGTAGGAGAGCCCGATAACGTCGAAAGGAACATGATGCGTGATGAGATCGTCGTAGAACCAGACGGCGGAATCGTAATTGCCGCTGCGCTCGATATGAACCATGATGCGCGGTTTGGGCGCAGCGCACGGCCCGCGTTCACGCCTGCGATCCCAGCTTTCAGCAGATCAGCAAAATTGTCCCAGTTGTCCGGCAATTTGCCGTCGGGCCACAACATGCCGTCGGTCACTTCGTTGCCCACCTGCACCATGTCGGGCATCAGGCCCTGCGCGGCAAAGGCAGCGATGGTGTCGCGCGCGAGGCAAATACCTGCTCCACCAGCTGCTTGTGCTTGAGCTTGCGCGATGCCGCCGGCGTAGTCTGCTTGCCAGGATCGGCCCAGCTGTCGGAGTAATGCAGATCGAGCAGAATGTTGAAGCCCAGGCCCTTGGCGCGGCGGGCAAGGGCCAGCGTGTAGGGCAGATCATTGGGAGCTTGTCCGGCGCGGCAGCTGGATCCTGAGAGATACGCAGCCGGACCCAGTTGTAATGGCGCTCGCGCAGCAGAGCCAGCACGCCGATTGGTTGCCCGTTTTCCTTGAAGACCACGCCATCCTGCTCGCATTTTGCGAGGTAGGAGATGTCGGCGCCATTGGCATAGCTCTGCGACCTCGCGAAAGGCGCGAGGTGCAGAGCAAAAAGGACTACGCAGATCAAACCAAGAACTTTAGGCATAATGAAACGACCGGTGCAAGAGAAGCCCAGCATCGACAGATGCTGGGGTAAACAGACTCAGAAGTAGAACTTCGCCGCCAATTGGATCTCGCGATGTCCGGTCTTGTTGTCTACGACTCCCGCATTCGGCGTACTTCGTGGCGTTCCGCCCGCCGGATAGCTTGTCCCCGTACCGCCAGGGATCGTTTCATAGCCAATGTACATATTGGAATCGGTTGCGATGAACTCGTTCCAGGGGTGGTTAAAGAGGTTGAAGGCCTCGCCGCGAATCTCCAGGCTTCGCCCTTCACGCATGGGGAAGACCTTGAAGATGCCCGTCGAGTCGTTGATAAAGGCCGGGCCGTGGATGTAAGGCAAACGGTAGGTGCCATTCATCAGATGACCCGGTGCGCCAAAACAGCTTGCATTGAAGTACTGGCCGCTCTTCAGTCCCTTGCGTGGATCGCATAACAGCACCGGTACAGCCACCTCATCGGGTGTTCCATCGGCATAGGCGCCGTTCAGCGAAATATCGTCGGTAAACGTGCTCGGCGGTGTGCCTTCTGTCATGGGTACCGTGCCATAGATTCCGATCACGTTGCGGTTGGCCGCGTATTCATTTCCGTTATATGTGTTGAATGAGATCGGCCCTCCGGTCATGGCCTGGAAGATGCCGGAGAACTGCCATCCGTCGAGTGCGCCGCTGGCGAGCTTGCTGCCGCCCACGTGCTTGCTGAACGCAGGCAGTTTTATAAAGTATGAGAAGCTGAGCATCTGCGAACGGTCGAAGGGCGCCGGTCCATACCAGCGCTTCATGTCGAATGCATCCTCGGCGTTGTAGGCCAGTGATTTGCCGAAAGTGTAACTGCCCCAATAATTCAACCATCCCTTTTGCCGCGTTATATGCAGTTGCAGCGCGTTGTAGTTGGAGTCCAGGTTGTGAAAGTGAGTGGAGATGTCGGCGTAGTTCGCGTAGGGGCGATACAGTTGGTCGTAGTAGGTGCCATAGCACGGCCCCGTTTCGCTGCCCTCCGGCACCGCATTTTGAATGCCGTAGCCCACCAGGTGGTGGCTGGAGTTACCCACATAGTTGGCCTCAATTTTGTTGGCCCCTGGGAAAACGTGCGACAAGGCGAAGTTCCAGGAATAAGTGACCGGCGAGTGGTGGTCGCTGGGGAATGCCGAGCCCCACACGGTAGGCAGAGTGCCTGAGTAGCCTAGGCTTGAGATGCCGGAGAGTGAGTAACCAGGCGCGCCCGAAGCATAGAGAGTAACTACATCGAAGTTCGGCGGAGCCTCAATGGCGGAGTAAGCGTTGATGCCGGGGTCGATGTAGTAGTTGGTGCCGAACCCGCCGCGCACAATGGTTTTGCCGCTGCCGAACAGATCATAGGCAAATCCCACATTCGGCGCCGGCTGGAAAGCTCAGCGGCTGGGAGCCGGACCTGGGAACACTGGGCGTGGTGGAGTTACTCTCCATGCCGGAGTAATCGGTGTAGGAGGAGCTGGGATTGTAGGCTGCGGGTTGAAGATGGCGATGCGTCCTTTGCGGTCGTACCACCAGCCGATGTGGTCGATGCGCAGGCCGTAATTGAGCGTCAGGCGTGGAGTAGTCTTCCATGTATCCTGGGCGAAGAAGTCGAAGCGGTTAAACTCCATATCGGCCATAATGTTGTTCGAACTCTGTGACCACTCGAAGTGTGGCCCAGCAGCAGGTCGGCCCAGTCGTTGCCCGCGGTTCCGCAGTAGGTGTCCATTGATACTGACCCGTTGTCGTTGCCGGGGGTGAGATTGTTGAAGCGGCCAACCTCCGCGTAAAACCCCGCTTTGAGCAGGTGTTTGCCAAGCAGTTTGGTCAGCGAGTCGTTGAAGGTGTATGTATTCTGCGCGCCGAGGAACGGAGGCGCTTCGCCGCCGGCAATGTACAGCTGATCGTTGGCGATTTCCGTGTTGCCGCCTTCAAACTCCACGTTGGGAATCAATCCGGAATTGTTTGGGAAGAGAAGAGGATAAGGGTAGCTCAGTGCGGTAGAGGAGACGGCGTCTAAATTGCTGAGCGCCTCGCGCAGCGTGAACCGTGTGTACGCAAGCGCCGCCTCGTTGGTAAGCGAGGAGTTCAAGGCATTGTTCAGCACCAGGTCGATCGAGTCGGATGATCCTTGCCGGTCTGCGACGCGGGATAGGGAACCTGGTTCCACACGTTATACGGTCCATACGGCCACGGCACGCTCTCGTTCTCGTGGTTATATCGGCCCGAGAGGTGCACGTTGTTGCTGATCGCGTAGTCCAGCTTCAGGTCTTCCTGGTTGCGCGGGTCAGACGTGGTGAAGTCCGTGATCAGGTTGTAGCCGCCATAGTTGATGGGATCGACGTTCTGATGGGGAAACGCGTTGAGCAGAATTTGCCCGGCCGGATCGATGGCCGATGACTGAATCAGGCCCCAGGGATTGGAACCGTAGATCTCATTGACGCAAGCCGTGCTGTAGTGCTGCCGCTGCAGGGTTGGGTGGCGACCGGCCAGAAGATAAAGTCGTTGGCGGCAGTTGAAATGAGCTCGACATAATCGTAATCGGTGAAGTCACCATTGGCCATGCCTGTGCCGGTGTATCCTGGCGATCCGGCTATGGCGGGTACGGCAGCCTTGCGTACGCCCTGATCCACGTGCTGCTGGGCAATTTCGATGCCCGCGAAGAAAAAGAGCTTTTCATGGTCGCGGCTCACGCCGGGCCACAGCACCGGTCCGCCGATATTCACGCCCGGATAATAAAGCGCGCTCTGCGGCTTGGCGAATCCAATTGATTTCTCCTGCCAGTCGTTGGCGTTCAAGTTGTAGTTGCGCGCCGTCATATAAGCCTCGCCGTGGAAGTTACGCCCGCCGGATTTGGTTACGGTAGACACCACGACAGGCCCGTTGGGTTCGGCCGCCGAGTATGCGGCAGACTCCACCTTGAGCTCTGAGATCATATCCACGTTTGGCGTCACGGCCACGGAGCCGGCAGTGTTCAAATCGGTCACTGTCGAGCCTTCGCTCTCAATCTGCACCTGGTCAAAGCGGTTGCCGTTCACGGTATACGTACTGGCGTTCTGCGTGAATCCGGCCTGGCCTGTGTTGTACTGCGACTGCGTAAAATTGCCGGTGTTGCCCGCGCCGGGCACCAAACCCAGCAACTCGATGGCGCTCCGGCTCTGGATATTCATGTTGTGAATCTGTGTGTCGGTAAGCGTGTAGCTCACATCGCCCGATGTAGTGGGCGTCAACTCATCGCTCACTGCACTTACAGTCACCGACGCGTTATTCGCGGACACTGTGAGCGCAATATCCTTCAGCTCGATCTGGTCGTCAATGTGAATCGCGATGCCCTTGCGCAACAGGCTATTGAATCCCGGTGCAGACACTTTTATGTCGTAGGTTCCCACCGGCATACCGACAAACGAGAAGAAGCCGGCGCCATCGCTGGCAGTGTTGCGTTCGACGCCTGAGGCCTCGTCGGTGACGGTGATTGTTGCCCTGGGAATCAATGCATGAGTCGGGTCGGTGACCGTGCCGGTCAGCGTTGCGTTGCCTTGAGCATGCGCCCCTGGAATATTGCACATCATGAACCACGCCAATATTGCTACCGCTCCGAACGTGAGGCTGAGTTTCTTCATGATTTTCCTTCCTGGCCTTCCTTTATGGCATGACAAGGGCATCTGTGATTTCCCACTCGCATCTAGCCTGCCCTGGTCTGCAGTACCGGATCATATGCCTTTCTTTAAACGGCGCGAATCCGCCGAAAGTCGGATTGGGGCGAATCGCGCAAATTACCTGCAACTATTTCGAAATAAAATGGTTATGTGCAGAAATTGTGCTGATCGCACCATAATAGGTCACTCACTCCCGAGTGAAATCTCAATCTGGTACTGGGGAAGTAGTCGCAGGCTCTCCAACTTGTCGATCTGTCCATTTGCAGCGAATTGCGGAGGTTGGGCAAGCTCAAAGTAGACTGGCGCATCTTTGCGCAAGGGAAAAATGCTGAGCTCGAAGTTGCCTTCGCCGTTGCGCGAAAGAAAGCGCGAGAGTCCTACCATCCAGGGCTTGCCATTCCAGAAGTCGTCGTCGAGAAGCCGGCGATTGTCCGCCAGGCGCGCTATGTCGCCCTCGTATGTTACTTCAAGAAACAGCTCGCTCAGGCCGTCGAGAGCGCCGACGGGGACCGCGATCGACCATCTTGCCGCCTGTGGCAGTTCTCCCGCGGCCGGGGCTTGTGCCACGCCATGCATGCGCCAATCTTGCTCCGGGCCTAACCTCACCGGAGGTGCTTCGCCGGCAGCCTTGATTTGCTTCGCGTCCAACACAGCATTCCATTGCGGGACTTCGGCGATAAAGCTGGTTGCCCCGCCAATTGCGGCATTCATCTTGATCGGCACATTGGCGCTGATCGATGTCGAAGTGGGCGGTGTGAGGGTGAATTGGAATTGCCGGCTGCTGAGTGAACGCAGCCAGATCCGTTCTGGCCGCTCCTCTGGATCAGCTACAAAGTCCTGCCCGGTAATGAGCAGGTGATTGCTGTGGCCGATGCGAACCTTCCAGGCGTCTTCAGCCTCTTGTGCTGTGAGCACCACAAGGCGGAGAGATTTCCCCTGGGACGAAACCACGTCGATTGAGGAGCTGACGCCGGGTTGGATGCCCGTGACATAAACGACGCCAGGCTCCGCGACGATATCCCCGCTCGTAGCCTTCACGGTGCGAACGGTTGCGGCGTCGAAGGCGAACTCCGGCGCGATTCCCGGCAGGGCTTCAAAATAGATGGTTTCGGCATTGGAGTTTTCAAGACGCGTGAAGAGTTGCGCGGTGCTATAGCGCAGCGTGACTCCGCCGACACGCAAATTGAATGGCCAGATGAAATAAGCGCCAGAGGGCAAATCGACCGGATGATGCGGAATAGAAAGTGCTGGCCCGGGTTTCCCGTCGATGCCCGGGTAGGCGAATCTCAAATTGCGCAGCACGGCGCGCCGGCATCGAGGCCCCGCGCACGTAGTTGTTAAAGAAGATGAATCCCTCGTCTCCGCGCGAGCGCACGGCGACGCGCGGGACTGAGAGATCTGCGGGGTCGCGGGGCTCAACCGCGGGAGCATGTACGACCATGGGCGCGAGATCGGCGCCGAAATCGTTGAGGAAGTAGTTGAAGACCTTCAGCTTGCGCAGCGACTCCCGCTCCTGGCCAAACTCGCCCAGCGGCGCTTGAAAATCGTAAGACTTGATGGGCAGATCGTTAGGATAGCCGGTGGACTGTGACTCCTCTAATGTGGTCAGCTTGCCGTCAGGATTTTCTCCACCCTGGAACATATAGGTTCCGTAGAGATTAACCCCCGAGCCCAACATGACAGGAACGACAGCGGCAATATCGTCCGCCGCGATCACTGGACGGCGATGGTATGTGTCTTCGATGCCGCCGCCAATCTCGGCAGTAAGGTAGGGCAAGGCATCGGATGAGGAGTTGAGAACGTCGTGCTCGCCGTCGGCGTTCACATTGGCGGCTACGCGGCTCAAAAATCTGAAAGCGTAAACCTCGTTGGGTTGAAGCTTGAAGATTGAACTGTCCCACGGCGCGTCAGGATAGCCACCGTAAACCGGAATGACAGCGCGCGGGGGCTCTACGGCGTCGTCCCAACCCGTCACCAGATAGAGCGGCACGTCAAGGCCGCTTGCGCGGGCGATGCTTTTGAGTTCGAGAATATGCGCTTCGCCGGCAAGCGGCCCGCGCTTGGCGTACTCATTCTCAAGCTGAATTCCGATTACGGGGCCGCCGTCCTTCCAAAGCAGCCCCCTCAGTTGCTCGCCAACTTGGTTGTACCAGGTGCGTACCGAAGCAAGATATAGAGGATTGTTTTCGCGCGTCGGTCCCTGCTTGAGCACCCAGTCAGGCAATCCGCCATTGCGCACCTCGGCGTGGTCCCATGGGCCGATGCGCACAATCAGATACATTCCGTGCTTGTCGCACAGCTTGGCAAAGGCGCGCAGATCGCGCTCTCCGGTCCAGTCGAACTGACCCTGAATCTCCTCGTGATGAATCCAGATCACATAAGTGGAGATGATGTTGACCCCGGCGGCTTTCATCTTGAGGATTTCGTCTTCCCACTTGGCCTGCGGGTAGCGTGAAAAGTGGAATTCTCCCGAGACGGGCAGCCACGGTTTTCCGTCGAGGGTGAGGTAGCGGTCGTTCACGCCGAGCCTGATGCCGGAGGGAGTGATTGCGGAGCCTTCGTCGTAACTCGCCGGGCCGGCCTCATGCCAGGGCTGGGTGGCGTCAATGCGAATCGACGTGCCGATGGCTTGCGCGTGTATCTGCCACGGCAGCGCGGCCAAAAAAAATGCGGCTGCCAGATGAAAGCATTCAACCTGGCAGAGCCGGAAACCCCGGCACCGGGAGCTCTTCGAGAAAAAACCTGCATAGAATGACATTGCGCCATCGCCTTTGAAAAACACCACTGTATTCCCAAAGTCCATCCTTTTGATCCAACCAAAGTCGGATCGGACGGCGAATTTCCCGCCGGATTCGCCCGGCAACAGCCATCGGTTTCGCGGTATACTGAGCGCCGCAATGCATAGAGTAAGCGCATTAGCCGCCTGGTTCGCGACGGCCGCCTTGGTAGCCGTCGGTGCGCCCACTTGCGCCGTGGCGCAGACAGAGGCTTTTTCTGGATACACGCAGCATGTGTGGCAGGCATCCGATGGTTTGCCCGAACAAACAGTCCAGGCCTTCGCCCAAACGCGCGACGGCTACCTGTGGATCGGCACCAGCGGTGGGCTGGTCCGCTTCGATGGCGTTCATTTCACGGTCTTCGACCGGCAAAACACCCCCGCGCTGAATGAGAACAGCATCTTTTGCCTGATGGTTTCGCGCGATGGCGCGCTCTGGATCGGCACTGAGGGCGGCGGCATCGCCCGCATGATCGATGGCCGCTTTCAGTCTTGGACGACCAGGCAGGGGCTGAGCAACGACTTTGTGCGCGCCCTGTTTCAGGACGCTTCAGGAACGGTGTGGGCTGGAACTGACAACGGGCTGATGCAGTTCCGCCAGAACCGCTTTGTGCGCGTAGATGGCACCGCCGCCATCCCTGCGATCTCGGTGCATTCCATCTTCCAGGATCGCGCCGGTCGGCTCTGGGCCGGCGGATTCCGGCTGGCGTGCATCGAACATAGTACCGCCCGCATGTATTCGCTCGGCACCGGTTTCGGCCAGAACATGGTGAAATCCATCACCCAAACGCAGGATGGAATCATGTGGGTGGGCACGGTTGCGGGCCTCGAGTCCATGCCTCCCGGGCAGGATCGTTTCCGGCCGGTGCCGGGCATTGCCAGCACCGTGCGTACCCTGCGGCAAACCAGCGACGGTGTGCTTTGGGTCGGAACCATCGGGCAAGGTGTGTTCCAATTGCGCGATGGCAAGTCCACGCACATCCTCGCGCCCGCCGCCTTGCCCAGCAATACAGTGCTCAACTTCTTTACCGACGGCGAGAACAACTTCTGGATTGGAACGCAGACAGGCATGCTGCGCCTCACGCGGTCGTCAGTAAGCATCGTCGCCTTTCCCACGCCCAGCGATTCTGACTTCGGAACCATCTACCAGGATCGCGACGGCAGCATCTGGGCTGCATCGGCTCAGCTCTTCCAGTGGAAAGACGGCGCTTTCGTTCTTAAGAATCTGCCCGGCGCCGGCGGAGTCCATGTTCGCAACGTCTTTCGCGACAGCTCCGGAGCATTGTGGGCGGGTACGGATGGCAACGGTCTTTTTCGCATCGCGGACGGCAGGGCCACGCATTTTTCCACGCTCAACTCTTTCATTCGCGCCCTTGCTCAGGCGCGCGACGAAAGCCTGTGGGTGGGAACAGATGGCGGTCTCAATCACATTGTGGTGGAAAAAGGGAAACTGACCATCCGTCAATATTATGTCGGCAATGGACTCATCTACCCAAGCATCCGCGTGTTGCTGATTGATCACGCCGGCGATCTTTGGGTGGGGACGGATCGCGGCATGAATCATGTGCGAGGCGATACCTTCCTCAACGATCCGGCGATTGCCCCGCTCGCGCAGATGAAGATCTGGGCAATCCACGAGGACTCCGACGGAAGCCTCTGGTTGGGCACGCGCGACAACGGCCTGTATCGCTTGCGCAATGGCAGGCTGGCGCACTTCACCGTCGATGACGGCTTGGCCAGCAATGCTATCTATCAGATTCTCGAAGATAGCGCCGGACATCTTTGGATAAGCGGCCCCAACGGCGTCGAACTGGTGAACCGCCACGAACTGGATGCGCAGGCCGCATCGTTCCCGCGCCATCTCACGCTCACGTTTTACTCCACCGCCGGCATGACCGCCAACACTGAAATCTACGGCGGCACGCAATCATCCGGCTGCATCACCGCGGCGGGCGACGTCTGGTTCCCGAGCAATCTGGGCGCCATTCATATCCTGCCTCTTGAGCTCAAGCCGCTGCCTCCGCCGGTGCTCACCATCCAGCGCGTTCTTGCCGATGGGCGGCCGGTGGCAATCACCGGGCCGGTCGAATTGCGGCCGGGCAACGGCCGCCTTGAGTTCAACTTCGCGCCCATCCAGTTGCGCTCGCAAGACGGTTTGCGCTTCCGCTACATGCTTGAGGGCTTCGAAAAGACCTGGAACGCACCCACTACCGCGCGTACGGCCGACTATACCAACCTGTCTCCCGGTCACTACCGTTTTCGCGTGCAGGTCTTTGAAGCCAGCAATTCCGGCGCGGTCAACGAGGCCTCAATCGCGATTGTGCAGCGGCCGTTTTTCTATCGCACATGGTGGTTTAGCGCCGGCTTTGCCGCGCTCATCGCGCTGCTGGTCTTTGCCATGTATAAATACAGGGTGCGCCATGTCAGGGAGCGTTTTGAGGCGGTGCTCGAAGAGCGTAGCCGCCTCGCACGAGAAATGCACGACACCGTGATCCAGGGGTGCACAGGAGTCTCAGCCGTGCTTGAAGCGCTCGCCATGGGTGGCGCGGAAGAGAGTCGCGGCGAAGGACTGATGGAAGTCGCGCGGCTGCAATTGCGCAACACCATCGATGAGGCGCGAGAGACAATATGGAACCTGCGCAGGCACGACGATGCCCGTAGCCTGGGCGAAAAGCTCGAAAGCATGACCCGCCAGGTGAGCAGCGAGTTCGGAGTTGCTGTGGCGTGGTCGATCAGCGGCACGCCCTTCGCAGTTACCGAGCCCGCTGCCCACGATCTGCTGATGGTGGCGCGCGAAGCGGTCCACAACTCCATGCTGCACGGTCACCCGGCCCAGGTTGACGTGGACCTAAGGTACAAAAGCAGCGAACTGGTTTTGTATCTGGACGACGATGGCCGCGGCTTCGATCCGGAGCAGGTGGACCGTGGGAATGGCCACCACTTTGGACTCAAAGGCATGAAGGAACGAGTGGAGCGGTCAGGAGGACATTTCCACTTGACCAGCGCACCAGGCAAAGGCGTGCGAATCGAAGTGCGGCTACCGAGACGGTGAAGGTCTGTTCGGGAGGAGCATTTGCGCCTGGGGCAAGGCCGTCGGCGGCGGTTCAATCCCGTCTCTGGCCACCACATTCTAAAGCGCTTAGCGGCATCCGCGGCGCTCCTCATCTTCCCCATCACAAATTGCGCACATCTTCATCCAATATCCGACGCGCGGCCTTGGTGCCATCAAGTTCTGTCGATAGCCCGCTCAATAATCGTGAATGGTTTCTTCCGCATCTGCCGGTACATTCTGCCCAGATATTCGCCGATAATTCCCAGCAGCATGGCATTGATGCTAATTGAAAGCAGAATCAGCGCGGCCAAAGTAGTAAACCCTGCAGGCCACGGCAGATGCATCACCAGCTTTGCCACCATGTACCCGAGCATCATCAGGAAAGTAAGCGCGGAAACCGTGATGCCGAAATACGTTGAAATGCGCAGAGGTACAGTGGAATGATTCAGAATTCCATCCACGGCCAGTGCAATCATCTTTGAAAGCGGAAACTTGCTCTCCCCGCGCTGGCGTGCGTTCCGCTCATACTCAATGCCCACCTGCTTGAAGCCGAAGGTCGCGATCGTGCCGCGCAAATATGGCTGTGCATCCTCGCAACTGCCCAGCAGATCGATGATGCGCCTGCTGATCAGTCGAAAATCGCCCGCATCCACAGGCAGCTTCTCGTCGCTCAGAAAATCAGCCAGCCGGTAAAATACCGATCGCGCAAAATTGCTGGCCCAACCCTCTGCCCTCGCCTTGCGCACCCCATAAACCACATCCGCCCCCTGCCGCCATTGGTCAAGAAATGCGGGAATAAGTTCCGGAGGGTCCTGCAAATCGCAATCCAGTTGGATCGCCGCGTCCCCGCGGCATTTTGCATACCCCGTCACGATGGAGTGCTGATACCCAAAGTTCTTTGAAAAGCGAAAAGCGCGCACCCGGCTATCTTTACCGGCGAGAGATTCAAGCAACTCAAATGTGCGGTCCGTGCTGTGATTATCAGTAAACACAAACTCAAATTCATATTTAGCGGCTAATAATGCAGCCTGCCCCGAAACTGCCTCGTAAAAAGGCAACACGTTCTCCTCTTCGTTATAGACGGGAACCACGAAGGAGATCAGGCGCTTTTTTTCAGACGATTCAGCGTTCATGATTTTTCACTTTTGTACGATCATTTTCTGCGCTGCTTGTTTCAACGCTGCCGCATCGAGTATCGGATATCAGCTTTGCCATGCCCTCCACCGGAAGGATGGTTGGCTGCCATCCGGGAAGGCACTCACCCCTCCACGGAGTAAAAATCTGCTTCGCCTGGTAGGGCACGGCGCCCCATTCAAACTGTATATCCAATCCCGCGCGTTTGCGCACCGCCTCAAGCAGGCTTCGCAGTGTTACTCTCTGCATCGAACCAACGGAATAGATCGGCTCCATGCTTTCCCCTTGAGTCAGTCCGTCGGCGGCAAACAAGATGGCCCGTATAACATCGTCCACATGCACCAGCTCAATCAGCTGGCGACCCTCGGTAACTCTGAAGGTTGACCCGGCTTCGGCCTGCGCAAGTTTTGTCCAAAGCTTAGGCCGCGGATCATCCGGTCCGAATATGTCATAGATCACCAGAGTTACAGCAGGAATGTCTCGCAAGTTGCGGAAGTAAATCAAAATATCGTGCATTGCCTGCTTGGCGGCGGCATAAAAAGTGTTAGGCGCATGGTCATACGCAGCATCGCCAAACTGCCAGTAAGTGCCTAAGTTGATAAATGCCGGATGAGTCTCGCAAAGACTGGCCCCATGCAGCAGCGTAGCGCCAAGTGTAATCTCTGAGTTCAGTGTTGCAATCATTTCGTCCAGTGTTGGCGGCTCAAAATGCACTGCGGCAAGATGGTAAATAACATCAGGCTCTAAATCCCTCACCAGCGCTTCAATAGCGCCCCAGTCATTGCCGATGGGATGTATATGCTCCGCCGGAAGCATAACTGACAGCTTGTCGGAATTCCGATTCGCAATGGCATGCACCTCTACGCCCAGCCGCACTAATTCGCGCACCAGTGCATTGCCTACATAGCCGTTTCCGCCTGTAACAATTGCTTTGGCTGTCATAAGTCAGAAAGAACCTTCACATGCGTGCTGTCTACTTCAACAGCAGGCCTTGGTATTCGGCAATCTGGCGCAGCGTGAAGGCCTGCATATCCTCGCCCTGCTTCCATGCGAGGAACCATTCTACCAGCCGGCGCAACCCAATATCGATAGGCATCACCGGACGCCAGCCCAGCAGCGCGCGCGATTTGCTGGCATCCAGCTTCAGGTAGCCCGCCTCGTGAGGATTCTCCGCCGTATCCTGCACCCACGCTCCGCCTTTGCCCCACGCGGCCGTGATCGCATCGGCAATGCGGCCCACCGTCCACGCATCTTCTTCCGCGGGACCGAAGTTCCACGCACTCGCAAACCCCAGCCCATCCCGCAGCAGATGCTCGGCCAGCGCAATGTATCCGGCCAGCGGTTCCAGCACATGCTGCCACGGCCGAACTGACTCGGGATTCCGTATCAGCACCGGTTTTCCCGCAAGGCATCCGCGAATCAAATCCGGAATCAGCCGATCCTCCGCCCAGTCTCCGCCGCCAATCACGTTCCCCGCCCGCGCCGTTGCCAGCGCCACCTTATGTTCCGCAAAACGTCCCGGCGGAAAATACGAATCGCGGTAAGCAGCCGTCACCAGCTCCGCGCAGGCTTTGCTATTGCTATAAGGATCGAATCCGCCCAGCCGGTCCTGTTCGCGATATCCCCATAGCCATTCGTGATTCTCATAACATTTGTCCGTAGTCACCACGACCACTGCGCGCACGGATGGCACCCTACGAATAGCATCCAATAGATGCGCTGTGCCCATCACATTAGTCGAATAAGTCTCGATTGGATTCGCGTAAGAACGTCGCACCAGCGGTTGAGCCGCCATGTGAAAAACAACCTCGGGCTTGAACGCCGCAATCGACCGCTCCATCTCCGCCAGATCGCGGATATCTCCCACTTCATGCTCAACGCATTCCGCAACCCGCGCGTCGGTAAATAAATTCTGTTCGCCTTCCGGCGCCAGCGCATACCCATGCACAGTCGCTCCCAGGCTCTTCAGCCACAGCGACATCCAGCTCCCTTTAAAACCGGTATGCCCAGTCAGGAAGACGCGTCGCTTATCCCACACCGTTTTCACCATGTCTTCCAGGGCGCCTTGCCGCCGGCCCACAGGGCTTCCAACTGCTGCTTGTCGCGCAATGTATCCATCGGCTGCCAGAATCCGGTGTGCTCGAACGCTCTCAAGTTACCTTCCGCGGCCAGTTCCTCCAGCGGTTCGCGCTCCCACACTGTCGCGTCACCCTTGATGCGCCCCAGTACGCTCGGCGACAAAACAAAAAAACCGCCGTTGATCCAGGCTCCGTCACTTTGCGCCTTCTCGCGGAAAGCTGTAACCGAATCGCCCTTCCGCTCCAGCACGCCAAATCGCTGGCTGGGTTGCACGGCAGTCAGCGTAGCCGGCTTGCCATGCTTTTTATGGAAGGCGATCAGCGCCGTGATATCTACATCGCCCAACCCGTCGCCATAAGTCATGCAAAAGTTATCATCCTCTGCCACATACTGGGCGATACGTTTCAGGCGTCCTCCGGTCATCGTATTCTCGCCCGTATCCACCAGCGTCACGCGCCACGGTTCGGTAGTGTGCCCGTGCACTTCCATGCGATTTTCCTGCATGTGGAATGTAACGTCAGCGGTGTGCAGAAAGTAATTATTAAAAAATTCCTTGATCATATATCCCTTATAACCAAGGCAAATCACAAAGTCGTTGATGCCATGCTGACTATATAACTTCAGAATGTGCCATAGTATAGGCCGCCCGCCAATTTCAACCATGGGTTTGGGCCGCAACGTAGTCTCTTCATTGAGACGCGTACCCAAGCCGCCCGCTAGGATGACAGCTTTCATTGGGTGTAGTCTACTGGCTGGTAGGGTGATTTGCAAGGTAGTCTGGCCACTCAGACTACCCTGCGTCCCGCACCAAACAAGGAGCGCCAGGAATGAGCACACGAGCGGCGGAACTGCGCCGGCGCATTCTCGAACTAACGGCGGAATACGCCGCCGAAGCTTTTCCTGCGCGCACATTTGTTGCCGGCGAAAGTGCCGTTCCTGTCTCCGGCAAAGTAATCGACACATCTGACATACAGTCCGTAGTCGACTCCGCTCTCGATAGCTGGTTCACCACCGGCCGTTTCGCAACCGACTTTGAGCGCAAGCTGGCACGATTTGTCGGCGTGCGCAGCGCATCACTGGTCAACTCCGGCTCATCGGCAAATCTGCTCGCAATCTCCGCTCTAACCTCGCCAAAGCTTGGCGACCGCCGCCTGAAACCCGGCGATGAAGTCATCACCGTTGCCGCCGGATTCCCAACCACCGTGAACCCCATCATCCAGAACCGTTTGGTTCCAGTATTTCTCGATGTAACCCTGCCTACCTTTGAAGTTGACGTCACGCAGCTCGAAGCGGCCCTCAGCCCAAAGACCCGCGCCATCATCCTCGCCCACACGTTAGGAAATGTCTTCGACGCGGAAACCGTTGCAGCCTTCGCGCGTAAGCACAATCTCTGGCTCATTGAAGATTGCTGCGATGCTCTCGGCTCCACGCTGAACGGCAAAAATGCGGGCGCCTTTGGCGACGTCGCCACAGTTTCGTTTTATCCCGCGCACCACATCACCATGGGCGAGGGCGGAGCAGTGCTCACCGACCAGCCCGCGCTGCAGGTGCTCATCGATTCCTTCCGCGACTGGGGCCGCGATTGCTGGTGCGATCCCGGCAACGACAATACCTGCGGCAAGCGATTCGATTGGCAACTGGGCGACCTGCCCTGCGGCTACGACCACAAGTACACCTATTCGCACATCGGCTACAACCTCAAGGCCACCGACATGCAAGCCGCGCTGGGCGCTGCGCAGATCGAGAAACTGCCCCACTTCATCACGCGCCGCAAAGAAAACTTCCGCACTCTGCGCGCTGCTCTAGAGCCTTATTCTGATGTGTTTCTGCTGCCCGAAGCAACGCCCGGCTCCGATCCCAGCTGGTTGGCTTCCCCTTCGGCGTACGCCAAGATGCGCCCTTCACCCGCGACGATCTGGTCCGCCGTCTGGAAGAACGCAAAATCGGCACCCGCCTGCTCTTTGCCGGCAACCTGGTGCGCCAACCCGCCTACGAGGGAATCGAGTATCGCGTCATCGGCGACCTCAAGAACACTGATTACGTCATGCGCAACGTGCTTTGGATCGGCGTCTATCCCGGGCTCACTGCCGACCAAATCTTTGCGAGAACTGATGGGTGCGATTTGCGGATTGCTCCTCATGAACCTCATCGTCGCCGATCAGCGCCGCAGCCGCACTCCGATTCTTGCTTGCAATTCATTTTCCCTGCTACGTCTTGCCTTGGCCCTCATCAACTCGAAGCATCGCCTCCGCCCGCGCCAGATCCTCCTCCGTATCCACGCCAATCGTGTCTCTCGGCGCCTCCGCCACATAGATGGCAATTCCATTTTCAAGCAGCGCAACTGCTCGAGACGCTCGAGCTTTTCAAGCGGCGAGGGTGGCAGATCGTGGCAAACCGCTCCAGCGCGGCCTTGCGATAGGCATAGATGCCGAGATGCTTGCGATAACCGGCGAAGCCCGTAGCGTCGCGGTCAAAGGGGATGGTCGCGCGTGAAAAATAAAGCGCGCGTCCGTCGAGCGCCGTGACTACCTTCACCGCGTTCGGATTGGTGAACTCGTGCGGAGGGCAGCGCACCGCCAGCGTGGAGACCTCAACCTCGGGCCGCCGGAAGAGTTCGAGCAGCGGGGGAAAGAAATCGGGCGTGAGGGTCGGCTCGTCGCCCTGAATATTGACGTAGATGTCGGCCGCGAGCTGGCGGGCGACATCCTCACCCGTCCGATCCACTGGCGGCAACCGGGCGAAGTCATCACGACGGGATGGCGCGCGCGCGGCAGGCCTCGGCCACTTCGTCCGCGTCGGTGGCGACCACAACGGGGTCCATCAGGCCGCTGGCCCTGGCTGCGCGCCACACCCACTCCACCATGGGCCGGCCGGCGATGGGGCGCAGCACCTTGCGCGGCATGCGCGTGGAAGCGAGCCGCGCAGGAATAACGGCCGCAATGCGGAGGGAACTCATGCAGTCGAGTGTAC
>CAWAEU010000030.1:0-28078 GCA_963780975.1 uncultured Acidobacteriaceae bacterium
CAGAGAGTTTGTGGCCAACCTCTCCCCTTAATGCGGCGGGGCCGTTCCAACCGTGGCGATTGCACGAACTTGCTGCACGATCGGAACTGAGAATGTTTCTCCCTAATGCCCCGCGCGTTTCGTGCAAGTTTTACGCTGCCAACGGTTTTCCCGTCTCTGCGTGCTCATGAATCCTTATCCTGCCGGGCTCGAGATCCCTCCGGACCTGGCCGGCTATCGCGTTTTCCCAATGGCTCAAGTGCGAAACCACAACTGCCAAGTGGTTTTCAAATGGGAAAAACGCCGTAAATGCTTGTAACTTCTGTCTATGGCCGGACAGTTCCGCGTGCCACACAAGAAGAAACTTGTTGATACTCAGTCGGGGCATACTACCCCGAAACGCTTAGTTTACAAACCTGCGCATGCGGACATTCATCGCCACGCCCAGCGCCAGGAACGTAAACAACACCGAAGATCCTCCGTAACTCATTAACGGTAAAGGGATTCCGGTGACGGGCATAAACCCGATGACCATGCCCACATTGACCGCGATCTGAAAGGTCAACACAGCCACTACTCCCATGATAATCAGGGAGCCGGACAGGTCCGCGGCTGTTTGAGCGTTTTGAATCAAACGCATCAATATGAAAAAGTATAGCAGCAGCACGAAAACCGCGCCCACAAAGCCATGCTCCTCGCCAAATGCGGCAAAGATAAAGTCGGCATGGGGAATGGGCAGAAAGTCGCCCTGGGTCTGCGTGCCCTTGGCCGCGCCTTTGCCCCAGACCCCGCCGGAGCCGACCGCGATCAGCGACTGGCGGATCTGGTAGCCGGTGCCCTTGGGGTCGTTGTCGGGATTGATAAAGCTGGTCAGCCGGGCCTTTTGATAGGGCTTGAGGATCTTGCCGCTGGTCCAGACGCCGGCAATCAGCACCGTGCCGCAGGTGATCAGAATCAGCGCCTGGCGAATGTTGATGCCGCCCAGAAACAGGCCGGCGACCAGAATCGGCGTGTAGGTGAGCGCCGTTCCCAGGTCGGGCTGGATCAGCACCAGCACCATGGGAACGCCGACCAGCGCAAAGGCCTTGAAGATCTCCTTCCAGGTGAGGCTGCGTCCGCCGAGGTTGGCAAAGTAGCGGGCCACGGCCAGAATCAGAACCAGTTTGACCCACTCGGAGGGCTGAAAGTGCATGGGGCCGATGCTTGATCCAGCGCCGCGCGCCCAGCACCTTGTGTCCCACCAGCCTTGACGGCCACCAGCGCCACCAGGCAGACGCCGTAGGCCCAGGGAGCCCAGTCCAGCAGCCGGTGATAGTCGATCTTGGAGAAGAGGAACATGGCCGCCAGGCCGCCGGCGATCCAGAAGCATCTGCTTGGTGTGGAAGCCGGCGTACTTGGTGTGCAGCGTGGCCGAGTAGATCTCAAACACCGAGACGGTGCAGAGCAGCAGCACCATGCCCAGCAGCGCCCAGTCGAAGTCGCGAAAGCTCAGGAAGCGGCGCATCAGGGCAGGCCCTTCCTTGAAGCGAAGCGGCGAGGCACGAGAGCCAGGCCGGCAAGGGAAGCTGGCCGCTGGCCAAGGCTTGCTGGGGTCGGCGATGGCGGGAGGTCGACGATGAAATGTCCGGCATGGAGGACGTGAAGTCCTGCGCTGAATCGCCGGATGCGGCGCGGCTCGGCGGCTGCGGGCTCAGACCAGACGGCGCCCACCTCAACCGGCTTGCCGGTGCCGGCCTGGTCCAGGACGTTGTGGTCCTGCATGCGCTTCTTGTTCACGTAGGCGGTGACAATCTGGGCGGCGATGTGGGCCGAGTTCGCAGCCCCAGTCGCCGTGCTCCTGCAGGACGGCAATCACGATCTCCGGATTGCGCCGGGGAACCATGCCGACAAACCATGAATTCGGCGTTTTGGCGCCGCCCTTGGTGTGCGTGTCGCCGCTGCCCACCACCTGCGCGGTGCCGGTTTTGCCGGCAAAGTCGACGCCCTCCAGATGCGCGGCTGCGGCGGTGCCGGTGGTGGTGGCCGCGGCCATGCCGTCGGTGATGATCATCCAGGTGTCGGGATCGAGGGGAACGTACTTGTCTCCCGAGCCGGGAAAGCTGTCCTGCATCGCCTGGCGGAAGTCGGCTGGAAATCTGGTCGGGCATCACCACATGGGGCCGCACAAAATGCCCGTCCGGAGGCGATGCCGCCCAATGCCCGCGCCAGTTGCAGCGGCGTAACCTGCGTCTCGCCCTGGCCGATGCCCACCGAGATCGTGTTGCCGGGGTAATACTTCTGGTGGAAGTTCTTCATCTCCCACTGCGTCGAGGGCATGACGCCGGCCATCTCGTTGGGCAGGTCGATGCCGGTCTTCTGTCCCAGGCCGAAGCGCGGTGGCGTACTTGGCAATGGTGTCGATGCCCAGCTTTTGCGCCAGCGTGTAGAAGAAGGTGTCGCAGGAGAGCGGAATGGCCTGGCTGATATTCAGCACGCCATGGTGCTTGTCGCAGTGGAAGAAGCGCCCGTAGAATGTGCCTCCGCCCACGCAGTTCACGTGCATATCCTGGGCCACGCCTTCCTGCAGGCCGGCGGCGGACATGATGATCTTGAAGGTCGATCCCGGAGCGAGCTGGTCCTGAATGGCCTTGTTCATCAGCGGATGGTTGGGGTTGTTGATCAGCTCGTTCCAGTCCGTGCGGTTGATGCGCACGGCAAAGGCGTTGGGGTCGTAGCTGGGGTGCGAGACCATGGCCAGAATCTCGCCGTTGCGCGGGTCCATGGCCACCACCGCGCCGTTGGCGTCGCCCAGCGCCAGCTCCGCCGTGCGCTGCAGGTCAATGTCGATGGTCAGCTTCAGGTCCTGGCCGGGGATGGCGTGCTGCGTTCCCAGGTAGCCCACCTCGCGGCCGTGGCTGTCCACAATCACATCGCGCGAGCCGTCCTGGCCGCGCAGCAGCTCGTCGTAGGTCTCCTCCACGCCCGCCTTGCCCACCACGTCGCCCGGCTCATAGGCCGCATAGCGCGGGTCGTTCAGATCTCCTCGCTCACTTCGCCCACATAGCCGATCAGGTGTGCGGCAAAGCCGTCGCGCGGATAAAGGCGGCGCTCTTCGTCGATGGTCTCCAGTTCCGGCAGCTCGTTGCGGTGGGCTTCGATGAAGGCCTGTTCGTCGGCGGTGACGTCCTGCTTGATGGGGATGGGCTGGTAGCCGGGCGCGGCGCGATAGCGGCGCAGGGTGGCGCGCAACTGCTCCAGGTCGAGATTCAGGCCCTTGGCAATCAGCGGCAGATCGGCGTCCACGTTGCGGTTCTGCTCGCGGACCAGGAAGCAGGAGACTGAGGGGTAGTTGTCCACCATCAGCCGGTTTTCGCGGTCAAAGAGCTTGCCGCGCGCGGCCAGCACCGGAACTTTGCGGATGCGGTTCTGCTCGGCCAGCTGGCGGAAGTTTTCCGCGCCCAGCACCTGCAGCCGCCACAGCCCGGCGGCCAGCGCCAGCATCATGAACAGAATGCCGTACTGCACCACCGTCAACTTGAGGGTGGAGAGCTTTTCGCCGCGGCTGCTGCCGCTCGAATGCATATCTCTGCGCCTAGAATACGCCAATCTGTTGCGTTCATTTCGTTACCTCAAAGACGCTATCGCTCCCTATTTCTTAGTCCCTTCACTCCCTGATCTGCAGCCGGTCCAGCAGCGGAAACAGCACCAGCGGCGATCAGCGAATTCCCAACCGCCTTCATCAGTTCCGTCAGCCAGCTCCACTCCAGATCCAGCCCCAGCAGGACGCGGTAGATGAAGACGTAGATGGCGCTCGACAGCAGCGAGAGCAGAAAGGTGAGCATCAGGCGGATGGTGTGATTCTCCACGTCGATGCGGACACCGACCGAGCCGGCCAGAAAGCCGGCCACGGTCTTGGCGATGCCGTTGACGCCGATGGCGTGGTGCGTGAGCGCATCCTCGAAGAGGCCCATGCCCGCGCCCATCAGCGTTCCCTGGATGGGGTCGCGCCGGCCCAGCGCAAAGTAGACGGTGACCACCAGCGGCAGGTCAAACCAGGCATAGCCGCGCAGCAAGCGCGGCAGCCAGGCCTGCAGCACCAGCGCCGCCAGCGGCATCAGCGCATAGACCAGCAGCGGATAACGGCGAATCCCCAGATCGCGGCGATGATCGGCGCCCAGGACGGACATGGCTATGGATTCCTCTGCTGGCTGCGGCTGCTTCGCGGTTCGGTTCGCTGGTCGGGCTTGGCGTCCGGTTTCTGTTTGCGCTTGGCGTGCTCTGCGGCGGCTGTAATCGCGGCGTAAAGCGGTCAGGATGCGCGCGGTGCAGCAGCTTGGGCGAGGCCGGCGGGATGGGCGCGGGCGCGGCGCGGCTTCTGTCCTGGTTCGGAGTTGCCATGCCCGGCGTTGTGCCGGATTGGCCGCCGGCGCATTGGGATCGGTCAGCCCCGGCAGACGCTCGGCCATGATCTGCGAGGCCTTTTGCTGCTCTTTGATGGCCTCCGCCTCCGCGCCTTTCAGCGCCTCGCTGGTGGCCATGTCCTGCTGCTGCTCAGCCGAGAAGCGCGGCTCGGTCGAGGTAATCACCAGCACCTCGTCAAGCCGGTCGAGATGAGCCGCCGGCTTCACAATCACGTCGATAAAGGAGTCGCGGTCGGGGTCGCGGACGACCTTCTCCACCACGCCCACCGGCAGCCCGCGCGGGAAGATCAGGTCGCCGCCGGCGGTGAGCACTTTTTCCCCCGGCTGGATGCGCTGGTCGTTCAGGATGCCCACAATCTGCGGCTGGCCGGCGGCGTTGCCGCGCAGGATGCCGCGAATGCGCGTGGTTTCCAGAATCACGCCCGCGCCGCTGGTCTGGTCGTTGATGGCCAGCACCTGCGCCGAATGGGGAAAGACCTCGCGCACCTTGCCCACAATGCCGTCCGGCGGTAATCACCGCCATATCGCGGTCCAGGCCGTCGCGCCGAGCCTTTGTCGATGATAGAAGACGCGCGAGCTGATCGCTGCCGCTGGAGCCGATGGCCTGCGCGGCCAGCGTCTTGTAGATGTACTTCTGCTGGAAGTCGAGCAGCGCCTGCAGGCGCTGGCCCTGGCGTGCGTCTTCCAGCAGCGCGGCCTGCTCCAGGCGCAGCCGGTCGATGGTCTGCTGCAAATCCTGGTTCTGCTCGCGCACGCGGCGCAGGTCAAGATAGTTCTGCCAGAGCTCTCGACGTGCCCAGCTTGGCGGCGTGGATCAGCCGCTCCGGAGGCGTGACCAGCGCATCGGCCCAAAGCCGGATCAGCCGCACGCCTGACGCGTCCTGCGGGTCGAGCGTGTTGCGCCCGGCGTCCGGTGCGCCGCACCTGCACGGCCAGCCCGATGATCTGCGCCAGCAGGATGGCCAGCAGCACCAGCAGATTCCGATAGCGGATGAAGAACGATTCCATGGCCAAGGCTCGGTGCGGCGGCGAGAGCTACGCAGAACGCAAGAATAAGATCAGTATACTAACCGCAATCGGAGGGCGCGTTTTAGAGCGATTTCCCGGTTGTTTTAGGTCGCCCGATCCGTTCAAAATGTATACTCGAAACCACCTGATCATTTTCGCGTGCCAAGTTTCGAGCAGAGACGGCATTTACGCAGCATTCTAACTATCATGACCGCACAGCGAAGCAAAAGAAATAAAGCTCCCGCACGCATCGTCCGGCCCGCAGTCGAGCAAGTTGAACAAGGCCGCCCCGTCACAGCAGCCTGGCTCGCAATCATCTTTGTATTAGTCGTTACATTTCTGGCCTATCTGCCTGCGCTTCGATATCAATATGTATACGACGACGTGCAGCAGATCGTCCAAAACCCTAACATTGAATCCTGGAGCCACCTGCCCGATTACTTTACAAAGCATGTGTGGGTTCAGGATAGCCGGCACCGCGCACAATATTACCGGCCATTGTTCCTGTTATGGCTGCGCACGAATCGTGCTTTATTTGGTCTCGATCCTTTCTGGTGGCACCTGACCACGCTTGCCGCACATCTTCTTGCCACATTGATGGTCTTTGTCCTGGTTCGATTGTTGTTGCGAAGTTGGATGCCGGCGGCCCTGTCGGCGCTGTTCTTCGGACTGCATCCTGTCCATATTGAAGTGGCCACGTGGATTTCATCGGTGAGCGAGGCATTGTTAGCCGCGGCGCTGATCGCATCGCTGGCCTGTTATGCCCAGGGCACGTTGAAAAAAGATCGCCGGGGTTACGCGGGAGCCCTCATATTTTTTGCTGTGGCACTTTTGTTCAAAGAAATCGCCATGGTGTTTCCGGCGATCATTTTTACGTTTGCGTGGCTATGGTCCGACAAAAAGCCGAACACCGGCCGGTTCCGGTTTGCAGTCATACAGACGTTGCCGTTCGCCGCGCTAACTGTGGTTTATCTCGTAGTGCGCAATGCAGCCCTGAAGGGCATTGTGGCGGCTTTGGCGCCGATCAGCATCAAGACTCTCGCGCTTACCGTGCCTTCGGTGCTGCTTTTTTATGGCAGGTTGCTGGTGTGGCCGGCAGGCTTGAGCCCGATCTACGACACACCGCTCGTGGAGCAACTCAGCGCGGAAAACTTTTTCTTTCCGATATTGGTGATCGTTGCAGCGGTCTGTCTTCTGGCGCTGCTTTTCTTCAGAGCCCGGAAGTCCGCCAACGGAGTGGAGATCGTAACGGCGGAGGGTCGGCTCACGATCCTGGCTTTCGTGTGGATGATTGTTTTCATTCTGCCGGCGCTCTATCTTCCTGCTCTGCAATATGACGCTCTCGTTCATGACCGTTATGTTTACGTGCCCTCGGTTGGTTTCGCAATTCTCCTCGGCATCGGTTTGAGCAAGTTGGGGCGCGGCAGCCGGCGAATTTTTACAGTGCCATGGGTGCAGGCTGCATCCGCGCTGGCATTGGCGGGCATCATGGTTGCCGGGATTGAAGCGCAATCGAGCATGTGGTCAGACAATATGACCTTGTTCACGCGGGCAATCGAGCTGGCGCCGGAGAACAGGATCGCTCTGCACGAGCTCTCCGCTACCCTGGTCGGAGCCCGGCGCAACGATGATGCGATCGCAATTCTGCGGAAGTTGCTCAGCCAGAATCCCAACGATTCTATCGATAACAACAACCTGGGACAGGCTTATGTGAATAAAGGCGATCTGGTGGATGCCGAAGTGTATTTGGCCAGATCGTGCCAGGCGCAACCTGCCGCCTGGCAGTTATACCAGTTAGGCGCGATCCAGTTGAAACTTCGCCGTCTTGAGACAGCCGAGCAGACGCTCAGGCAAGCGATTGCGATGGATCAAAAAGCTGCGGGTTACCACTACGCTCTGGGGGTGGCGCTGGAGCGGCAGGACAAAGCGGCTCCGGCAATCGAGGCTTTCAAAGAGGAACTGGCCATCAACCCACGCGATACCAGAGCGCAGAACGAACTTGCGCGCTTGTCGGGGCCTGGCCAGTTGAAGTAATGACGCAAAACCAGCAGATTTCAAAACATAAGAACATTGACATATAATCCACTGCTAATGGAGAACCAATGGCTAAAGCGAGAGTGAAGTGGAGCAAAGATAAGGAAGTTTCCGTAGAAATGGGTGGGGGATGGAAGCTCTGTCTCCAGTGGGTTCGGTATTTTTATGAAGACGATACGCACCAGGACGGATACAGGTTCATCTGGAGACGTCCCGAAAGCGGGAATCTCCAGCCTGCGCGAGGTCAGGCGCGAATTCCGTCACTCGCGGTTGCGCGTGAGCTAATGACAGAAGCGGAAAACCAGGGGTGGGGCCAGGAACGTGGTGTGGGTGCATAGGATAAGATTTCTTTCGATCCGATCTACTTCCTTATTTACGGGGTAATCGAGTGATATGCAAGCGATGTGGCACCGGATTAATTGAAAACGAGAAATATTGCGCCAACTGTACGGCTGCGGTTTCTGAGTCGGCAATCAATATGCTGCGAAGAAGGTTGTCATCTTCAGTATTTATTACAAGTGCAATCGTTTGCTTGGTAGGGTTATTTTTCTTCTTGGGTAAAGGCGACAATAAGACACACACCAGCGACGGCTCGGCATCCGCGTCGGACGGGGAAAGTCCTGCATCCAACCATGCCTCTACTGCAGTAGGCCACCCTGTACTGCCTAGCGAACAGGGACGCCCGCGAAACATTGTTGAGATAAGGCAGAATTATCTTGATGCATTAGAACAAGCCAAGCAGAATAATTTGGTGGCAATAGAACAATCCAACGAGAACTATTCTCGTGCTATCGAAGAGTATCAACGGGAATACTGGGCAAGTGTAGATAGATATAGATCGATGACACCTGCAGAGAAAGCACAGATACACTCAAAAAGTTTGCAACAAATTGGGCTAGATCACGAAATGGAGCTACGGGAAGCCCGACAAGCTTATTCAGAGGCAGTAGAGCGGGCAAAGCAGGAGTATGACGAAGAGATTCGCTCAATATCAAACGTCCCAGTTGCGCTCGCCCAGACTGTGCCGAACCAGAGTGCAGTTTCCATCAACAGCATGGGAGTGTATGCGGAGTTTATTTCTACCCTGAAGGACGTGGATTTCAAGAATAGGCCGTACAAATTGGGTGGCACTGAAGTCCAAGTTAAGGACGGTTCCTATAAGCACCGGACTTGAATAGCTTTGAGGATGTTAAGGTAAGAGACATTTGGTTCTTAACAGAACCGAGCGACGGGTCGCAGTACGCAGTGGTGTCACTGTACGATGTCTCCGGCGGAGGTAGTAGCAACGACGATGGACTCGTTCAGGTTTTTACAGTCTCAAATAAGCGACTAAAATTGATGCAAGAGCTTACATTTGACGAGCAAGCAAACGGTACTGGCGTACGATTTGACCCAATTTCTCGGCATCTGACAATTCTAGCGCGAAGTAATGATGATTCCCCGCACTGCTGTCCGAAGAACCTTGATGTTTCCGATTTCATTTGGAACAGACAGGGATTTGCATTGGAAAGTGTAGCGCGGGTTCCTATCAAGACCGATGCGACACACTAACAGGTACTGACTACCCCAGGTCTTGATATTCGAACCTGGGAAGCCACAAATCTGCTTCGTGCAAAATGGGAACGACTTGACGCATCGCGTGTGATCAGTCGATTTTGATCTTGCGCAGGAGGCGGAAGTCGGAGAGCATTTTTCCGGTTCCCAGCACCACCGAGGCCAGCGGATCGTCGGCAACGGAGACGGGAAGGCCGGTTTCTTCGCGGATGCGCTTATCGAGATTTTTGAGCAGTGCGCCGCCGCCTGTGAGCACGATGCCGCGATCGCTGATATCGGCGGAAAGCTCAGGAGGGGTACGCTCGAGGGCGACGCGGATGGCGTTCATGATAACGGCGATGCACTCGCCCAGGGCTTCGCGGATTTCACTGTCGTCCACGGTGATGGTCTTGGGCACGCCTTCGATGAGATTGCGGCCTTTGATCTCCATGCTGAGAGGCCTGTCGAGCGGGTAGGCTGAGCCGATCTCAATCTTCACTTGTTCAGCAGTGCGCTCGCCGATGAGCAGGTTGTATTTGCGCTTGAGGTAGTTGGTGATGGCTTCGTCCATCTGGTTGCCGGCCATGCGCACGGAACGCGAGTAGACGATGCCGGAGAGCGAGATGACGGCAATATCCGTGGTGCCGCCGCCAATGTCGACAACCATGTTGCCGGATGGCTCGGTAATAGGCAGCCCTGCGCCGATGGCCGCCACCATGGCCTGTTCCACGAGATAAACCTCGCTGGCCTTGGCGCGATAAGCGGAGTCTTCAACCGCACGCTTTTCAACCTGCGTAATCTCTGAAGGCACGCCGATCACGATGCGCGGATGCACCAGCATCTTCCGGTTGTGCGCCTTCTGGATAAAGTAGTTGAGCATCTTCTCAGTGACTTTGAAGTCGGCGATTACGCCATCCTTCATGGGCTTGATGGCCACGATGTTGCCGGGTGTGCGGCCCAGCATCTCCTTGGCCTCGCTGCCCACGGCCTCAACTTCGCCGGTGTTTTTGTTGATGGCAACAATGGAGGGCTCATTGACCACAATGCCCTTGCCGGCCGCGAAGACCAGGGTATTCGCGGTGCCCAGATCGATGGCCAGGTCGCTTGAAAACATGCTGAAGAGCGAGCGCAGGCCGTGCGAACGCGAAGAGCGGGAAGGATATCCGTTCACTGACATTGGAAGACTGAATTTACCTCAAGGCTTATTGTACGGCTTATGGGCCGGGACCGCCGGAATCGCCCGCAAATGGGCTAAATAGCCTGTTTTCTGGCCGGAAGCAACCCAGCCCATAGGCGGCAGAGGCACGCGAACCGCCGGCTTTACCGGTTCATTCTGGCGCGCAAGGCGCCCGCGCCCGCGTGCATGAGCGTGCACTGCAAAGCACGGTCGCACCTGTAGTGGATGCTCACGGGATATTCCTGCCAGGCGGAATCGTCTACGCCGCTTTTTCTGTTGGTGAAGAATGTTTTTCCATAGCGGGTTTCGATAACTCCTTTTTGGATGTCATACTCCACAATCGCATCGTCGCCTTCAACGGAAAAAGGCTCGAGGTTTTGCGCGGTTCTCGGCCTTCCTCTTTTCTTGGCCGCGGCCGCCTTCGCTTGAATGGCCACCGTCTCCGCCCTGCCATCGGCCATTGCACTCTGCTCTTCAAGAGATGGAAAGTTTGAGGTAAAAGTCCACGAGACTGCGTTGCCCCATGCGCTCGATGAGCAGGGCATCGTTCCCTGAGAGCTGATGGCTACAATCTGCCCATTGCCGCCGATTACATTTTGAAACACGTCTTTGCCATGCTCCCGCGCAAGCTCATCAGCATCCGCGGGATCATATTTCAACAGGATTTTCATCCCGCATAAAGCAAAATCTTTGGCGTCCAAAAGCTGGATGTAGAACGAGACTGGACGCGGCGCATGTCCTGCCGCGAGTGAAAACCCCGCAAGCTGTTTCTGGTCGCCGGGTTCGATCCTGATGCGATATTTAATCCGCCCATCCCACTCGGTATAGAGATGACCGTTCAATCCGTCGGGGCTGGAGACGACGGTGCCTAGATCGTAACGGCCGCTGGGAGTGCCGGTGGGCCAGTTGTTGGTTGCCATCAAACCAGCAATCACAATTCCAATCACGGCGAATATCGCCAATATCAATATTGATTTGGATTTGGGTTTTGGAGGGTCTTTGGGTGGCTCCTGCCGGCCGGTAACTGCCTTCGCCTCGAAGGGCTGGTCCTGATTCTCATCCGCCATCTTGCCGCACCATCCTTCGATTGCCGGTTCTCCAACAAGGGAGTCAGAGCCATTGAAACACCAACCCATCCGATTGACAATTACGAATCCAGGTCACAAAGCCGGGGATGCTCGCGTGCCGTTCTGTTCCGGGCGCATTGTGCCATACTTTTTTTGAGGATGCAGTTGACGGGAAACCGGGTTTTGCAGTGTGCGTCCAGACGTGAAGGAGATTGATGCAAATGAGTTATGTGGCCGATGCAAAGCGGTACGACGGAGCGCAATTTCGGCGCTGCGGCCGATCGGGGCTGGTGTTGCCGCCGGTGTCGCTGGGGTTGTGGCAGAACTTTGGCGGGGCAGATGTTTTTGAGACCGGGCGGGCGATGGTACGGCGGGCGTTCGACCGCGGCGTGACGCACTTTGACCTGGCCAATAACTATGGGCCGCCGTATGGGTCGGCGGAGGAGAACTTCGGAGAGATTCTGCGCAAGGATTTCCGTAACCTTCGCAATGAGCTTGTGATCTCAAGCAAAGCGGGATGGGATATGTGGCCGGGGCCATATGGCATCGGCGGCTCGCTCAAATATCTGCTGGCCTCGCTGGACGAGAGCTTGCAGCGCATGGGGTTGGAGTATGTTGATATTTTCTACTCCCACCGGCCAGACATGGAGACGCCTCTTGAAGAAACAATGGGCGCGCTGGCGCATGCAGTGCACCAGGGCAAAGCTCTCTATGTGGGCATCTCATCCTATAGCCCGGAACGGACCCGCGAGGCGGCGGCGATTCTGAAAAGCATGGGCGTGCATCTGCTGATTCATCAACCTTCTTACTCGATGCTGAATAGGTGGATTGAAGACGGGTTGCTGGCTACGCTCGATGAGCTGGGCGTGGGGTGCATTGCATTTTCCGCGCTGGGGCAAGGTCTGCTGACCAGCAAATATCTGAAAGGAGTTCCGGAAACCTCACGTGCCAAGTTGGGAGAAACATTTGGCAAGGAGTTCCTGAGCGACGAAATCCTGAAGCACGTACGTGCGCTGAATGAAATTGCAAAGGGGCGCGGGCAAACGCTGGCGCAGATGGCCATTGCCTGGGTACTGCGCGACAAGCGTGTGACCACGGCGCTGATTGGCGCGCGCAATGTGGAGCAGCTTGACGATTCTCTTGACGCGGTAAAGAAGCTCGGATTCACCGATGCGGAACTGAAGGAGATCGATCGTTATGCGCAGAACGCGGGGATCGATATCTGGAAGGACGCGCGCGAGGGTACGGCGTGAGATGTGTAGCTAAGACTTGATTCCTTCCAAAACATTTCTGAGTGCAAAGCTGGTTTCGAGTCTGATCACTCCCGGCAGGCGCGACAGCTCGTTGTGGTGCAGCCGGCCGTAGTCGTCGATATCGGCCACGCGAACCACCAGCATGTAGTCATATTGCCCGGCGATCAGGTGGCAGCTCGCAATTCCTTTTGATTTCCTGACGGCATCTTCAAAGGCGGCCAGGACCGGGGCCGACTGGCGCTCCAGCGTAACGCGGATAAAGACGGTCATACGCTTGCCCAGCAGGCGGTCGTCAATCTGTGCGCGGTAGCCGTGGATTGCGCCCGATGCTTCCAGCGCCAGGATGCGGCGGGAGGCTGCGGAGGCTGAAAGTCCAACCGCTTCGCCTACCTCGTAGTTGGTGGCGCGACCGTGGCGCTCAAGGTGGCGGAGGATTGCCTCGTCCAGTTCGTCGAGTCCAATGATTGCTGCCTGCGGCGCGTCTATGATTTTTGATTCCGCCTGAGTTGCGGTTGATTCTTGCGCTGACGGGCTATTTTTATCACGTTTCGTTCCCATAGAGTACTTTTACCACGAAGTTTGCATACATTGGTAGCTGTTTACGCCGTAGGCTTCATTGCAGTTGCCAGTGGATGCAAGCCCGGCGCCTGCGATCGTCTCCCTCCTAAAGGCTCGTTGACGCCGGGGTCCCTTCTGTTGCCAGCTTCCCCGGCTGGCACACGGCACATTGAAGGAGGCAGTCCATGATTATCGGCGTTCCCAAAGAAGTGAAAGATCGTGAAGACCGGGTGGGCGTTACCCCGGCGGGCGTGAAGGCTTTGACCGAAGCCGGGCACAAGGTGCTGGTTGAGACACAGGCCGGCACGCAATCCGGCTTTCCCGACGACGAGTACCAGAACGCAGGCGCGGAGATGGTGGGCGAGGCCGGCTACGTTTGGGGCAAGGCCGAGATGGTGGTCAAGGTCAAAGAGCCCATCGAGAAGGAGTACGCATTCTTTCGCGAAGGTCTGGTGCTGTTTACCTATCTGCACCTGGCGCCAGTGCGGCAACTGACTGACAAGCTGCTTGAGCGGAAGGTGATCGGCATTGCCTATGAGACGGTGCGCGACCGGCAGGGCACGCGTCCGCTGCTGACGCCGATGAGCGAAGTGGCGGGCCGGATGAGCGTGCAGGTGGGTGCGAGCTTCCTTGAAAAAGAACGCGGAGGGCGCGGGATTCTGCTGGGCGGCGTGCCCGGCGTTCCGCCGGCGCACGTGGCAATTTTAGGCGGCGGGGTGGTGGGCACCAATGCAGCCAAGATCGCGCTGGGCTTCGGCGCAAAAGTTACATTGATTGACGTGAATCTGAACCGGCTCCGCGAGTTGGACGATATCTTCGGTGGGCGGCTTTACACTCTGGCATCGAATAGCTACAACGTGGCCCACGCCACGCGCGAGGCTGACCTGGTCATCGGCGGGGTGTTGATTCCGGGGGCGATGGCTCCAAAGATCGTGACCCGCGCCATGGTGTCGCAGATGAAGAAGGGCGCGGTGATTGTGGACGTGGCCATCGACCAGGGCGGATGCGTGGAGACGGCGCATCCCACTTCGCACTCCGATCCCAGCTTTGTGGTGGATGGAGTAGTGCACTATTGCGTAACCAATATGCCGGGCGCGGTGCCGAATACCTCCACGCTGGCGCTGACCAATGCCACCTTCCCTTATGTGCTGCGCATTGCCAACCTCGGCGTCCGCGAGGCAATCAGGCAGGATGATGGATTGGCCGAGGGGCTGAATACCTGGATGGGTACGCTGACCCACAGCGGTGTGGCCGAAGGCCAGCAGCGGGAGTGGACGGCTGTGGCGCGGGTGATTGGATAAGAGCAGGGAACAGGGAATAATAAATACCTGCGGAAAACAAGATCGAAATTTCCATCAGCCCTTTTGCAGATAATTACCACCATTCGGCGCACAATAAAATAGTGCCGCAAAATATGGTCCAGCTCAAAATATCGGATAGGTGCCCAACCCATACCTCTAGCCGTCACCTCCACCCCTCCCCCTTTTTCTCGTAGGAGAATGAAACAAAATAGAGTTAGATATTTTTGTTGTGAATGAAAGGCGAACATGTTTAACACCCCCCGGGGTGTAAATTCCCTTTTATTTGCCATTTTTAGAACCTAAGTGATTGATATTAAACGATAATGATCGGAAAAATAGGGGTCAAGAAATGCATGATTTTGGCCGTTTTTGCCTAAATACGCTTGATCTTGGACAGAAATGTACCTCTTCCTCTCTCCTGCAAAGTGAGTCAGTTGCTCCAGGTAATTGGTGGGCAGCCCTGACATAAAATGGTTCTACTCCAGGAGGCTCAATGGAACGCCGACAGTTTCTTGCAGCATCGAGTGCCACTTCAGCTCTTGCCGCGTCTGCGCAGGGACAAGCGGCAAGCTCGCGCGAGTATTACCAGTTGCGCCGCTATGCCCTAAAAAGTGGTCCGCAGGCCAAGGGATTGGAGAGCTACTTTGGCGATGCTCTGATTCCGGCGCTGGCGCGGATGGGGATGAGTCCGATTGGAGCCTTCAAGGTGGATGTGGGGCCGGAGACACCGGTTTTCTATCTACTGATTCCGAGTTCGCGGATCGACGCGCTGGTGGAGCTGGATTTGCGACTTGCGCAGGATGAGGGATTTATGAAAGCCGCGGATCCGTTCTGGAATGCAACCGCGGCTGCGCCAGCGTTTCAGCGGGTTGAGATTTCTCTGCTGGCGGCGTTTCAAGGCTGGCCGAAGCTGACGCCGCCTGCGAGCGCGGCTACGAAGGGCAAACGCATCTTTCAACTGCGCACCTATGAGAGCCCGAGCGAAGGCGAACACGTGCGCAAGGTGGAGATGTTTCACTCCGGCGAGTTTGATATTTTCGTGAAGGCGGGATGCAATCCGGTGTTCTTTGGCGATACGCTGATTGGCACGCGGATGCCGAACCTTACTTATATGCTCAGCTTTGTCAACCAGGCAGATCTGGAGGCGAAGTGGGAGGTCTTCCGCAACGATTCGGCATGGAAGAAGCTCTCCGCCAATCCGCGGTATGTCTACGATCAGATTGTGACCAACATAACGAATCTATATTTAAGTCCGCTAAGCTGTTCGCAAATCTAGGGACTAAGGGTGGGGCACCCGGCTAATCGTCGTGGGCTAAAGTCAAGCCGGAATACCATAGGCCGGGCACAGGATTCTCCGGTGCCTTGTCAGAGCCGACGGTGACAATGCGGACAAATGCTTCAGCATATTGGCATCCGTACTCTCGGCCGCGAAATTGCTCGCACATCTCGTAATCGGCCCACAAGCTTTTCCCTTCAAGAGTGTTGGCCATGATCGCTTCGCGGCTTAAATCGAGAACGGATTCGACGTCGACCCAGCGATTGGGCGCGAATTGCTGCGGCGTTTGCTCGTCGCCGGGAAAGGTTTCACAGAAATAAAATTCAAATTTCATTCCGCTCTGCAGCCAGGCGTTGAAGGCGAGGTTGCCCGCGGCGCGATGGTCGGGATGAAACTGCAAGGGCCACAAGCCGAAGACGACATCTGGGTTCTCGGCGGCCAGGGTCTTGTCGAACTCGATGTAGGTCTCGGGATCGACGCGCATCTTCTGGTTGTGCTGATCGAGGATTTTCAACCGCGCGCCGAAGAGTTTGGTCCCTCTCGTCGCGTCTTCCGTCCGTAACGCCGCGAGTTTATCGAGGGGCATGTGATGCGCGTCGGCAATAGCCTGCGAGTCTCCCGGCGTAAATGAGAAACATAAAACATCGTGTCCCTCACGCGCATACCGAGCGAGGGTTCCGACACAAAAGACCCAATCGTCAACGTGCGCGCCTACGAACACGACCTTCAACTTGCGATTTTTCTCAGAACCCGGCAAGGTGTCGACGGGCTTGCGCGCCCCCGTTGTAGATTGCTGTCCGCGTACGTGCATAGCATGGGCAAGCACGCCGCCTGCCGCGCAGCTGAGAAATGTTCTTCTGGTGATCATGCGTTCCTCCAATGAGAACTTGCTTCATTGTTTATTCCGGCAGCCATGATCGCAAACCGGAGCGTAGGGGAGCAAGGGCCGGCAGGAGAAGAAAATAAACATTGACACCAATCGTCTAATAGGCATATATCTATTAGTCATATGGCGGTGCGTTCTAGTTCGAGCATGGAAGTGCTTCTGGGGTTGCTGGAGATTGAGCCTATGTCGGGCTACGACCTGGGGCTGACGATCCGGGAATCGGTCGGCTATATATGGAACGAAAGTTATGGACAGATCTATCCCAACCTGAAGCGGCTTGCTGCGGAGGGGTTTGTCACTTCGAAGACTGAGCGGCAAAAGGGCAAGCCGGACCGGCACATTTATTCCGTCACCAAAAAGGGGCGGGAGCGGATGGCGGCGTGGCTCAAAGTGAAGCCGCAGCCGGAGATTCCGCGCAACGAATTGCTGCTGAAGTTGTTTTTCGGCGCGCAGGTCAGCCCGGAGATTTCGATCGAACACGTGGAGCAGATGATGGAAAGCGAGAGCGCGTATCTTCGCGAGTTCAAACGGATCGAGCGGGAGGATATCGCAAAAGTTCAGCATTATCCCGGCGCTCCTTATTGGAAGATGGCGGCTCGATTTGGACAGTTGGAGTTGGAAGCGCACCTGCGGTGGGCGAAAGAGACATTGGCGGAGTTGAAAAAGTTGGCGGGTAAACGGTTGAGACCTACGAAAATGCGAAAGGGGATGAGTCATGCAGGAAAATGAGGTTCTCGCTATGGATGATGCGAATGCGAAGCAAAGACCTGGGCAGATTGCGTCGTGGTGGCACTTGGTTGGCTTTTTGCTGATTGGGGCTGGGGTGGTGACGATGGGCTTTCTGGCTCAGCACGCACCGGCGGCAGGTGGTGGAGAGGCTGCGGGCCAGCTTGCCAGCCATAGCAAAGCGATTCCCTTTTACATCACCGCAATCCTGATGGACTGGGCGCTGCTTTATTACTGCTGGGTTGGTGTGCATTACCGGGGCGGCAATGTGGCAACGCTCTCGGGCGGGCGATGGACTTCATGGAAGAGCGTTGCAGTGGACGCGGGGATTTTGGTGCCGTTCTGGTTGGTGTGGGAGGGCGCGGCCTATGGCGTCAACTGGCTGCTGGGACCGAGCAGCGCGAAGACCGTCGATAGCCTGCTGCCAAAGAGCCTGCTTGAGGTTTTGCTTTGGATTGCTACTTCGATCACTGCAGGCATCTGCGAGGAGATGGCTTTTCGCGGTTATTTGCAGAAGCAGTTCAATGCGCTGAGCGGAAATGTTGCGGTGGGCGTGCTGGCGCAGGGACTGGTGTTTGGCTTATTTCACAGCTACCAGGGGTGGAAGAATGTGGTTGTGATCTCTGTGTTGGGAGTGATTTATGGAGCGATGGCCGCGTGGAGAGGAAATTTGCGCGTGAATATTGTGGCGCATGCATGGACAGATATATGGGAAGGCTGGCTGAAGTTTTTGATCTTCAGATAAAGCGGCGGACTGGTGTCGTTGTGTCCCATGTCTCAGAGTCGAGACATGGGGTAACCATCCTTTTCGGGATGGTAGGCATGGGCTAAACGCTGATGATTTCTGACTTCTAACCATTGGCAGTTCTATAATCGCGTCATGCCGTTCCTCAGCGATCCCCGGCGCCGGTCGCTTGCCCTGCTTGCAGGCGGGGTATTGCTGTTTTTTGTTTTGCTGGGCGTGCTGCAGGCATTCAATACATCGGGCGTGGGATTTCTTAATCCTGAGACTTCAGGGGAGACGCTGGTGTTTACCGGCCTCACCGTGGTGGTGTTCCTGCTACTGATGGTGCTGCTGATGCTGCTGCTCAGGAACATTCTCAAGCTTTATGCAGACCAAAGCAGCAGCGCACTGGGCGCGCGGTTGCGGACTCGGATGGTGCTGGGCGCGGCGTTGATTGCGCTCACTCCCGCGGTGTTCATGTTCCTGTTCAGTTTTCAACTCATGAACCGCTCTATCGACCGCTGGTTCTCGCCCAACACGACGGAACTGCGCGAGGACTCGACGCGCGTGGTGCTGGAGCTGGCGCAATATGTAACCGAAAATGCGCGTGTGGAGGCGGAGTCGATTGCCGCATCGGGCGCGCCTGACCATGACTTGCCGGTGCTTCAGGATGAGCTGACCGCGCATCGCATTACGCTGGCTGGCGGGTTCGTTTTGGTTTATGGCAAGGATCTACGCGTGCTGGCCGGATTTCAGGCGCCACCGGAAAAAAGCAAAGCCAGCCTGCTTCCCTGGTTGAACGACGGCATGCATGGAGAAGGAGTATCGCTCTACGGTCCGCTCTCCACGGTTTTGCTTTCAGTGGCGCAGCGGAGCGATGAGCCGGTGCTGAACGTTGCGGGCCAGGAGTATGCGTTGGGCATGGCGGGCACCGCATCAGGCAAGGTGGTAGTGGTGGCGCTGCCGATGCCGCAGGGGCTTAGCCAGACGGTAGCACGCATCCACTCCGGCGCGGACGAATATTGGCAGCTTTTCCGTTCGCGCAATCGCATACGCACTACGTTCTTCCTGATGCTGCTGCTGATTACGGTGTTTGTATTCTTCAGTAGTGTGTGGCTGGCATTGTTTCTGTCAAAGCAAATCACGCGTCCTGTGGAAGCGCTTGCGGATGCAATGGACGAAATTGCCGCAGGCAAGTATGACCAGCGAGTGGGGCTGATGGCCAGTGCGGAGATGGGCGACCTGGTGCGCTCGTTCAACCACATGGCTGCCGATCTCGAAACCAGCCGGCAGTTAGCCGAGAGCTCATCCACGCAGTTAACTGAGGCTAACCTGGCCATCGAGGAACGGCGCCGGGAACTGGAAACGATTGTGGAGACGATTCCCTCGGGCGTGGTGACGCTGGATGCAGCGGGAGTGGTGCTCAAATCCAATCGCGCCTTTGCCGTGCTGATGGGAGTTCGCGAAGAGTCTAACTTGAGCGGAGAGCGATTCGTGACACTTCTACCTGCCGATTGCGCGGATGATTTGGCTGGGGTGATCAGACGCGGACAGCGCATGGGCGCGGCCTCGACAGAGATTGAATTTCATGCTCACGGCCGCACCATTCATCTGGCTATTACCAGCGCGCGGCTTGAGTTGGCTCACGGCCAGCAGGGAACTGTGCTGGTGGTGGAAGATACGACTGAGCTGTTGCGCGCGCAGAGGCAGTTGGCGTGGAAGGAAGTGGCGCAGCGCGTGGCACACGAAATCAAGAACCCGCTCACGCCGATCGCGCTTTCAGCCGAGCGGATCAGCCGGCACCTTGACCGCGGGCAACCGGATTCGCCTGGGCGTAATTCGCAAATGCAGCGAAGTGATTTTGGGGTGCGTGGGGACGCTGCGGACGCTGGTCGACCAGTTCTCCGCGCTGGCGCAGTTTCCCGCGCCGCAGCCGCGCGCCTGCGAGATGAACCAGGTGGTCGAGGAGGCGCTGGCGCTGTTTGCGGGCAGGCTGGACGGGATAACGATCGAAGCGGGACCTGGAGCCGGGATTGCCGACGGTGCTGGCTGATCCTGATGGCTATACGGCGCGCGCTGGCTAACCTGATCGACAATGCCGCCGAGGCGATGCAGGGAAGTTTGCTGCGCGTGCTGGGGGTGAGCAGCGCGCTCAGCGAGGATGGAGCGGCGGTGGAGATTACTGTTTCCGACACCGGCCACGGGCTGACGGATGAGATAAGGGAGCGGCTGTTTCTGCCTTTCTACTCGACCAAGCAACGGGGCACTGGGCTGGGCCTTTCAATTGCGGCCAAGATTGTGCAGGAGCACGGCGGCAGCTTGCGCGCGGAGCCGAATAGTCCCAAGGGAGCGCGTTTTTTGCTGCGATTGCCGCTGATGGAAACTGTTGATGATGCACAGACGGCTCCGGCAGGCATGAGGGCAGCACCGTGGAAACGGGCAATGCTGAAGCGCCGGAGAATGCTGCCGCTCAGATGAAGGGACTTCGCTGATGAATCACATTCTGGTGGTGGATGACGAGGTGGAGATTCGTACCTCGCTGGAAGAGATTCTGCGCGAGGAGGGCTACGGCGTAGCCACTGCGGCCACCGCTGCCGAGGCCCTGTTGCTGCTGAATGATGCGCCCTACGATGTGGTGCTGCTGGATATTTGGCTGCCTGACCGCGACGGACTTGACGTGTTGGGCGATATTCATCAGTTGACTTTAGAGATGCGGCCGGAAGTTGTGATCATCAGCGGCCACGGCACCATTGAGGCAGCGGTGAAGGCAACCAAACTGGGCGCTTATGACTTTCTTGAGAAGCCGCTCTCGCTGGAGCGCACGCTGATCGTGATAAAGAACGCCGTGGAAGCGCGGCGGCTGCGCACGGAAAATATCGAGTTCAAGCGCCAGTTCAATGCTGGCTCGGTGCTGACCGGCGAGAGCGTTCCGGTGAAGGCGCTGCGGCAGCAGATCCGATTGATGGCGCCCACCAACGGACGAGTGCTGATCTATGGCGAGTCGGGAACCGGCAAGGAACTGATTGCGCGATCAATTCATGCCGAAAGCCTGCGCAAGGAGCGGGTTTTTGTGGAGTTGAACTGCGCGGCAATCCCGGAGGCGCACATTGAGGCGGAACTTTTCGGCTACCGGCACGGCGCACAGCCCGGCGGTCCGCCCGAGCAACGCGGCACACTGGAGCGCGCCGATAGTGGAACGCTGTTTTTGGATGAAGTGGGTGACATGAGCCTGAAGACGCAGGCCAAGGTGCTCTCAGCGCTGGACGACCAGCTTTTTACGCCTGTGGGCGGCACGCAGCCTCTGCGCGTGGATGTGAGGCTGATTGCATCAACCAATAAGGATCTTGAAGAGGAGATTGCCAAAGGCAACTTCCGCGAGGATCTTTTTTACAGGCTCAATGTGGTGCCGTTTTTTGTGCCGCCGCTGAGGGAACGCAAGCAGGATATTCCGCTGCTGGCACGCGAGTTTCTGGCCGAGTTTGGCCGCCAGTACGGACGACCGCGCATGGAAATCGGCGACGAAGCGCTGGAGACGCTGGCCCAGTATCATTGGCCGGGCAACGTGCGCGAATTGAAGAATGTGATCGAGCGGGTGATGATTCTCAATCCCCGCGTGCTGCGCATTGAGCGCAAGCATCTGCCGCCGCTGACTCACAAGGCGGGCACGCGCTCGACGGAAGAGTTTTCAACGCTGCAACAGGCGCGCGACGCTTACGAGCGGGAGTACATTTTGAAAAAGATTGAAGATGCGCACAATAACATCAGTCACGCGGCGGAGCTGCTGGGGCTGGAGCGCAGCCATCTTTATCGCAAGATGAAGGCGCTGGGGATTGGCGTGCGCGAATAGTAGCGGGCACAGCGAATTTTATTGGGCCTCGTCTGAAAAACGTGTCTTGGCGGGTTTTGTTGCTGCTTGTGGGGTTGCATCAGGGGCGAGCAGTGTCTGCACGTCGGTAACCAGCAATTGGACCGATCCGCTGAAGCTGGCGTCGCGATGCTTCTTGAACAAGGCGGGATCAACCTGCTCAACAAAACCCCACAGGGCAACATGCGTCTTTCCATCTGAAATACCAAGCCTGATCTGAGGTAAAGACCCTGGCGAATTGACAAAGCGAATGGCAAAGACCACATCCGCATCCTGCGGATCCAACACCAACTGAAACCGGCCCCACGCCTTCATTTGCGCGGAAAATTCGCTGTAGGCCCGCTCAGGACCACCGCTGTATGCGGATGGAAAGTCGGTTACGTCTCCGAGCTCATAGGAGATGAACGCGCGCTTGCCGTTGAGCAGCGGTGTGGGTATAGGGGCTGCGAGATTGTTGATACCCTTGGCTGCCGAACTTCTTTGCTGGGCGCAAATCGGCATTGCGCAGCACAGCAGCAGTGCGAAGATCACGGCAGATTTCTTCAGTAATGAAAACATGATTCCTCCGATGACTCAGGATTGCCCGTTTAACTTCAGTCGCTAACTCGCGGGCAATGCTTATTTTTATAGTAGCGAGCTTATTCGCTTTGGTTAATCCTGACGAGGATCTCGATGGTTCGCTTTTGCAGTGCATCCAATTGAGCTACCCTGCGCTCCTGATCCAGGAAGCTGGCTTTGGGCATATTGAGAGCGTCGTGCCATTCTGAGGCTAACTGACTGGCTTCGGCGCGCGTTGCGTCACCAATCTCCGGAGAATCTTCCTTGGCGATCTGGGTGATTTTAGCCGCCAGTTGAGAGGATGTCAGGGACCAGAAATTGACTGTGGAATCGTCGTTCTTCATGCGGAATGCCTCCCGGATACCAGTAGAAGGGTGCAATGAATTGCAGGCGACTTTCTGCACCGGCAACACGGGCACATGATAGCGGAGTTTTCGAGGCATGTCGAGAAATCGAGCGAAGGCCGTCGCCCAGCGCATTTAATTGCCAATTTTGTTATTCTTGAGGCAGGGGTTGTTGGTTGACAGGATTCGAGACACAAATCCGCGGAAATGGCCGTCAAAAGCCTGGCGCTTTGCTGTCGGTTACGCTGGTGTGTCTTTTCCTGATGGCTCTGCTGGCCGTTGTACAGGTGGTGCACTCGCATCCGCTGGAGAGCGATGCAGACCATTGCCCGCTGTGCATTGTGATGCACACGGCCGCGCCTGTCGTGGTTGCGTCTGCCGTTGTTGTATTGGTGATGCTCGAGACTCAGGCGCCGGTTTATGAAGCGCGCGCTGTGGTCCGTCACTGGCACCCCAAGCTCTTTACACGCCCTCCTCCCGCCGGCTGCTAGGGCGTCGTTCCGATTTCAGTCTGATTCCTGTTGATGCTTGCCGTGTTTGGCGGCGAGGCTTCGACGTATCCGCAGAATCTGGTCCGCTGAATCGAAACGATGCCTCCCAATGCACAGAGGATGCCGCAGCTCATAGTCAGCGGCTAGCATTTCGCATCATTCAGCCATCATCTGGAGGTTTTAATGCCGATTCATCGCGGCACGACTTTTCGTATTCTTCCCCTTCTCGTTTTGATTATTGCGGTGCTCAACGTAACTGCGCAGAGTGGTAACGCAGGCGCTGTGCGCGGAATTGTTACCGATCCCACGGGTGCTGTAATTCCCGGCGCGACAATTCACCTTACCAACGCGGCCAGTGGCCTGGATCGAACCGTAACAAGTGATGCGACCGGGCAGTTTGAATTTTCAAATGTGCCCTTCAATCCCTACCGAATCAACGTCTCAGCCAACGGATTTAGCAATCTTAGCCAGAGTTTTGAGATTCGCTCGGTGGTGGGAACAAACCTCAAGTTGGTTCTTCAAATTGCTACTGCCAATCAAACCGTCACGGTTGAAGCCTCTGGCGACCTGGTGGAGACCGATCCAACATTCCACACTGATGTGGACCGTGACCTGTTTATCAAGGTGCCGATGGAGAGCCAATCCTCATCGCTCAGCTCTTTGGTGACGGCCACCACTCCCGGAGTGGCGGCCGACTCGAACGGGCTATTCCACGGTCTGGGCGACCACGCATCCAATTCATTCTCCGTGGATGGGCAATCGATCACCGATCAGCAGAGCAAGGTTTTCTCCAACCAGATTCCCGCTGAATCGATCCAATCCATTGAGGTGATCAGCGGCGCGCCACCGGCCGAGTACGGCGGCAAAACCAGCCTGGTGATTGTGGCTACCACGCGCTCCGGGGAAGGCGTAACCAAGCCTACGGGCAGCATCAGCAGTTCCTATGGCTCATTCGGATCAGCGACAGGCGGATTCGATCTGGCATATGGCGGCAAAAAATGGGGGAACTTCATCGAAGCAGACGGGCTCAATACGGGCCGTTTTCTCGATCCCCCGGAGTTCACTATCTTCCACGACAAGGGCAACGAGCAGAATATCTTCGATCGTGGGGACTATAACTTCACTCCCACCGATTCGATTCATCTGGATTTGAACTATAGCCGCTCCTGGTTTCAGACGCCTAACTCCTATGACAATCTGAACGTGCAGAACGTAGTGAGCGGCGGGACTAGTGACGGCCCGGTTTTCAGCAACGTCGGGAATACCGACCAGCACTCAAAGATCGGGACCTTCAACATATCGCCAACTTACACGCGAATTATTGGCAATTACACGGTCTTTAACCTTGGCGGCTTTATCCGCAGAGATGAATATAGTTACTATCCAAGCGAAAATCCGTTGGCCGATTTGGGTCCGCCAAATCTGCAAACTGCTTCCATCTCCCAATACCGCACGTTGACTAATTCGGCTATCCACGCTGACGTCTCATACGTCAAGGGGATCAATAACATAAAGGCCGGCGTGCAATATGGGCAGACCTTCCTGCGTGAGAGCGACAATTTGGGTGTTGTGGAGTCAACCTATAACTCGCCCTGCGTAGATGTGTGACAGGCGTTTCGCTGCCGGGATACTGCAAATCCCACTGACTGCCCCGGCGGAGCGGTGATTCCGAACGCCAACTATCTCGCTGTTCTTGCGCCCTACGATCTTACCCGCGGAGGCAGTCTTTACAACTTCTTCGGACACACCGACATCAAGGAGTTTGCCCTGTTTATCGAAGACCAGATCAAGGCAGGGAACTGGCTCTTCAACCTGGGGCTGCGAGAGGACGTTTATAACGGCCTGACCGATGCCAACCAGACGCAGCCGCGCGTGGGCATTGCGTACAACGTGAAGCCTTCCTCTACCGTGCTGCGCATCTCATACGCACGCACTTTGGAAACGCCGTTCAACGAGAATCTGGTGCTGTCAAGCGAAGGATGCACGAGTGCTGTGCTGGCGCCGCTGCTCAACTGCTCAAGCGGAGTTTCCGGAGTATGCATCCTGGATTCCGCAACGAGTTTCATGCCGGATTTCAGCAAGGGATCGGCAAGAGGGTTGTAGTCAGCGGCGAGTATATCTGGAAGTACACGCACAATGCCTTCGACTTCAGCGTGCTGGGCAATACGCCCATCACATTCCCCATCGACTGGCACAGCTCGAAGATTCCAGGCTACGCGTTGAATGTGGAGGTTCCAAAATACCATAACTTCAGCGCTTATCTTGTTGCGTCTTCTGTATCCGCACGCTTTTATCGCCTCAGGTTGCAGGAGCCGGAGCTACGGTGGGCGCAACTGGCCTGCCCTTCCGCATCGACCACGACGAAAAGTTCAATCAGACCTCGCATATTCAATATGAGATTCCCGGCGGCAAGATTGTGAAAGGAATCTGGGGCGGGTTCAACTGGCGTACCGACAGCGGACTTGTGGCCGGATCGACGCCTTGCTATAGTCCGACCGATGCAAACACTGCCTGCCCGAACACTTCAATCACGCTGCCGGGTAATGTGCCTGGAGTGGCGATGGTGGACAATAACATTCTCCCCACTACGAACCCTGTGACTTTGCAGCCTGTTTATATCCCTTTGACTTTGGACCAGGAGTTTCAGGGAGGGTTCGCATGCAATGGAGTGGCGGCCAATGTGAATGATCCTTCGACCTATTTTGCAACTTGCCCGGCTAACGAGCTGACCTCAAAGCTGATCGATATTCCCGCGCCCGGCAAGGGCGACAACGACCACGATCCGCCGCGTATTCAGCATCGCGATCTATTTGACGCGTCTCTCGGCAAGGACAATATCTTCCACGGAAGTCGCTACAAGATGAACCTGGACCTGACGGCGATCAACATTACGAATAAGTACGCTTTGTATAACTTTCTGTCGACGTTCAGCGGGACGCACTATGTGACTCCGCGAGCGATGACGGCAAAGATTACATTGAATTTTTAATTTACTGAACATAGGAGCAGGCTGTAGCAGCTTGCTCCTATGTTTTATTTTGATAGCCGCCAATACCAATAATCTTCTACTGAAGCTTCAGCACGGCACGGCGGTAGGATGCATAAACCGATTCGTCGAAGCAGGCGAAGATTATTTTTTCGATTACATTGTTTTCGCTTAGCTCCGTTGTTGTTTCACGCAGCGCAATCTCTACGGCCTGGTCGACTGGGAAGCGGTAGATGCCGCAGCTTATTGGCCGGGAAGGCCATAGTGCGCAGGTTGTGGGCGCGAGCAGAGCAAAACAGGAGCGATAGCAACTGCAAACTCCGGCTCGCTGTTTTTTCCGCCGTTCCAGACCGGGCCTACGGTGTGAATGATATGTTTTGCGGGGAGGCGATGGCCTTTGGTGAGTTTTGCCTGGCCGGTTGGGAAGCCATTGAGAAGGTGGCACTCGGCTAGCAGTTCAGGGCCGGCGGCGCGATGGATTGCTCCGTCAACGCCTCCGCCGCCGAGCAGTGAAGTATTGGCGGCGTTGACGATGGCATCGACGGCTAGCGTCGTGATGTCGGTTTTGAGGATTTCGATTCGGTTGATCATTTTACTTTTACCGCCGCCGGTCTTCATGCTATCCGCAGCACCTGCCCGCTGAGATCGACTGGTCGTTGTCGTCATTGAGCCGGCGGTAAAGCCGTGAATCCAAGTTGATTATCAACGGTCGATTGCGAGGAGCGGATATCGCGCGCGGATCGAAATTTCTGCTTTATTCCTGCAACGAACTCTGCCATAATTGGAAGTGTCCACCTCTTTTAGCCAATCCATACAATCCAAAAGTGAGGCTGCATCCATGTCGGCAAAGTATGTCTTTGTGACGGGCGGAGTTGTGTCCAGTTTAGGCAAGGGGCTGGCAGCGGCCTCGATCGGCTGTTTGCTGGAAAGCCGCGGCCTGCGCGTCAATATGATGAAGTTCGACCCCTATCTCAACGTCGATCCGGGCACCATGTCGCCCTTTCAGCATGGCGAGGTCTTTGTCACCGACGACGGCGCAGAGACCGACCTCGATCTTGGCCACTACGAGCGCTTTACCCACGCGCCCCTCTCGCGCGACAACAACCTGACAACGGGGCGCATCTACGAGCAGATCATTCTCAAAGAGCGGCGCGGCGACTACCTGGGCAAGACGGTCCAGGTGATCCCGCACGTGACCAACGAGATCAAGAACGCGATGCGCAAGGTGGCCGCGAATGGCGCGGACGTGACGCTGGTCGAGATCGGCGGCACGGTTGGCGACATTGAGTCGCTGCCGTTTTTGGAGGCGATCCGCCAGATGCGGCAGGAGCTGGGCCGCGAGAACACGGTCTTTGTTCACCTCACGCTGGTGCCCTGGATCGCCGCCGCGCAGGAGCTGAAGACCAAGCCGACCCAACACTCGGTCAAGGAACTGCTCTCGATCGGCATCCAAGCCGACGTGCTGATGTGCCGCTCGGAGCGGCCGCTGGGCCTCGAGATGAAGAAAAAAATTGCCCTCTTCTGCAACGTCGAGGAGAAGGCGGTCATCGGCGCGCTGACCGTGCCGTCCATCTACGAGGTCCCGCTGGGATTTGCCGAGGAGGGCGTGGATGCTCTGATTCTAAAGTACTTGCATATCGATGCGCCACAGGCCAACCTGACCGAGTGGAAGGCGCTGATCGATCGCGTCCACAACCCCAAAGATGCGGTGCATATGGGCATCGTCGGCAAATACGTTGAATACGAGGACAGCTACAAGTCGCTGAAAGAGGCGCTGACGCACGGCGCAATTTCGCAAAATCTCAAGCTGGAAGTGACCTGGATTGAGGCCGAGGGGCTGGAGTCGAAGTTCCCTGAAAACCGCGGCTACGAATCGCAGCTCGAAGGCTTCGACGGCATTCTGGTTCCGGCC
>CAWAEU010000031.1:0-174924 GCA_963780975.1 uncultured Acidobacteriaceae bacterium
AGCCGACATGGGTGCGATGGAACAGTTGACCACGTTGAACGATCTGCCCACGGCTGTATTGTGTTCGAACGACATGACCGCGATCGGCGTGCTTCATGCACTTTACCGGACAGACCACAACGTGCCGCGTGATATTTCAGTGGTGGGATACGACGACATTCACCTGGTGCAGTTCATGCTGCCGCCGCTCACCACAGTGCAGATGTCGTGCAAGGATCTGGCCACGGCCGCGGTGGAGGCGTTGCGCGCCGGCATAGAGAAAGACCACCCCCAGGCCGCCCGGACTGAGTGGCGGATTCCTACCCGGCTGGTGGTGCGCCAATCCACGACCTTCCCGCGCGGAACGCTGCCGGCGCTGGTTGAGCGCGGAGCCGGTAAGCGGCGCGACGAAGGTGCGGCATAGAATAAATTTTTCCAACCGGCTGCGGATTTTCTCAAAAGCTTCGTCCTAACGTAAATCGCACCAGAAACGGTTCGGTGGGGTGGGTAACGCGTCCGAATGCCGGTGCGGCTGTTGGTGTTATTTGGTAGACATAGGCGTAGTCAATGTCAGCATCTTTACGGTTAAGCATATTCAAAAATTCGGCTGAAATACGCCATTTATTTTTGAATTGATAACCGACCTCTCCATTGAGCAACACCGTCTGATTTGACTGGTAAAGTCCGTCGGATGTTAAATAGCGCGGACCGAAGTAGCGCAGGCGCAAACTCGAAGAAAAGCCCTTCAAATCGTGCAGTGTGGCGCCCGCTGAAACCACTGCCCTAACTGCTTCGGGCACAAGCTTGCCACCGAGGCCTTGTTGTTGCCAATTTACATATACGCAGCCTGGTATTGGTGTTTGAGGGGCCGTGGCAGGGCATGATGTGTTGTTGTAATAGGTTGTGGTGACGGGCGTTGGGGTCGTGGTTGTAGCAGTTGCTGTCAAGGGCAAATTTACCACCCACCATGTCGCATCAAAGGGGTCTAACTGGGTAAAGTGAGCCCTGGCGTCTGCAAAGTCAAAATCAAAGGCTAAATGTTCCGCCGGTGTGTAGTAGTTTGCGAATTCGATGCCGTAGCGGTTGCCCGACTGTTCTGAAGCAATCGTGCCTCCAGTGTCGCCATCCTGCGTCAGTTCGGAATTGCTGTGCAGATACCAGAGCTCAAAGGTGCTTTGCATATGGGGGACAGCAACGGTGCGCAGGCCGATTTCCCCGCCTTTTTGTTGGACCAGGGGAGAAATTTTCGGCATGACCGTATTGGGGTAAGGATAGTCTGGCGAAACCGGCTCCACCACTTGCGTTGAGCCGCGTCCATCGTTGGAGTGGAAACTGAATCCGCCTTGTAAATAGAACTCGGTATTTGCCCACGGGCCGAAGATCAAACTTGCTTTGGGGCTGGGCAGAAACTTGACGGCCGAGCCGGAATTGGCCGCGTTCACCGTGGTGGTAGTGCCACCGGGCAAGGTAATCATATCGGTCGGGTAAGCCAGGCTGGAGACGACAAATTTTTCATCGTCGCCACGTGCGGCCAGGACCGAGCGGAATTTGCTTGCCCACTGGATTTTGTTTTCCCAAAACGCACCACCAATCGTGTCTGTAAAGTTATCCCGCTCAGTAGTCGCGGGTAATGTGGAGCAGGTGGTGTTGGCAACAGTGGTAGAAGCGGCGGTGCTGCCGCCGTTAGCAAAAGCTAGATTGCCGGGCAGGGTGACGGAAAGAGTGATATTTGAATTGGCGGCGTTGATGCAGGTGGGAAGTACACCGGCATTGGGAAGGCCGCTGCCCGCAGCGGGAAAGAAACTGGCGCCGCTGCCGTTATAAGCAGTGGCGGAAAAATCGGTTTTGGCGGTGCGCACGCGATTTTGTGTCCGGTAAAGGCCGTTGTTGATCCAATCGTTGCGGAGCTGCACGCCGAAGGTATTTGACATCTTGCGACCCAGCCATCTGCTGAAAACCGTGTGGTGTGCGTCAAGATAACCCACCCAGCGCCTGTCCTGCTGATTGAACTGGTCTTCTTTGCCGTAGTCCACCAGGTAGTAAGTGAAATCGGAAAATAAATCGAGATCGTAATACCAGACGGCGGCCATGATTTTCGATTCTGAATTATCGCCCTGGTGATGCCACTCGCCTTGCAAGCTATAACGCTGGCTGTGCCCGCCGTCTGACGGGTTCAGCGTGCCGAAGAATCCAACCAGAGGCTGGGCGGCATCGGGAATTTGGTCGCTCGAATTCCATTTTCCGTGGTAAGCATGTGCGGTGATGCTGGCGCCATTGATGTCGTCGCCCTGGCTATAGGTTAGGATGCCGTTGATTTTGTTATAGGCATCGGGATGCACCCATGGGCCGTCGTAGTAATACTCTTCTCCGCCATACAGCAGATTGCCCTTGCCTAGCTTTTGCGATGCGCCGAAAACGGCCCGCCCATAGGTATGCGTACCGCCTTCAACCTTGAAGAAGTTCTCGGGCAGTGTCTTGAAAAATTCCACATGGGCATTTGCAGCCGAGCTGAAGTTGCCGACATTGGCGTAATAAGGGCCTTTCTCGAAATTCACCCTCTGCACAAACTCCGGGATGACTGCGTTCATGTCAGAGTAGCCCTCGCCGTGCGCGTGCGACGGCAGGTTCAGCGGCATATCGTCGAGGAAAATGGCGATATCTGTGCCGTGGTCGAGATTGAAGCCGCGCAGAAAATATTGGTTGGCCTTGCCGCCGCCGGCGTGTTGCGTGATGATGAGGCCGGGAACCGTCTCCAGAACTTCTCCTGAGCGAAGAATGGGGCGATCCTGGATTTCCGTTGCGCCCACCGTTCCCTGGGAGCCGGATTCGGCAACTCCGATGAGGTCATCCTCGCGGCCCTTCACATTGACGGAGGTGCTCACTGCGCCCACAACCAGAGAGATACGCAGCGGGGCCGGCGCCCCGGTAGTCCCAATGGAGACAAGGATTTCTTTGGTCTCAAATCCGGGATTCGAAACGATGAGCCGATAAAGCCCCGGCGCGAGTCCAGAAAGAATGAAGGAGCCGGTGGTGTCGGACTGTGTCAGTTCCTTGCACAGTGCCGTTGGCGCTGAGAACCTGCACGGTGGCGCCGGCAATCACCGCGCCAGAGGTGTCAACGACAGTTCCCGATAGCTGAGACGAATAAGCCTTATCACTCGCCGTGACCGGGTGAGTTTGCGGATCAAGTACCGTTCCGGTGATACGGGGAATACCGGTCTTGCGCCGCAGCCAGGGTGCAGACCATAGCGAACAGCGCTGGTATTACGGAATATATTTTCGTGCTACTGGCTACCATAATTCTTTCTTTATTCGTTTTCTTTGTGCGCCTCAGTGTTTGTGGTTCTGTTTATGGCCGTGATCGTGAGGGTGCTCGAGGTCGTGCGCGGGAACGGTCATCACCAGGCGGCCATGCTGTACGCCTTGAGGCCGATGAGGCGATCGGCAAACTGGGATACCTGGGCCGATTTGCCATGGACGATCAGCACTTCAAGACAGGAGTCGTGATCGAGGTGGGCATGGCTGGTGGAGACCACCAGGTTGTGGTTTGCGTGCTGCACCTCGGTGAGCTTTTCAGTGATGCCGTGGGCGTGGTGGTCGTAGATGAGGGTGACGGTGCCGACCACGATCGAGTCCGGGGCCGCAGTCTGCTCGTTGACCAGTCGGTCGCGGATGAGATCGCGAAATGCTTCAGAGCGGTTGGTATATCCGCGATGGCGGATGGAGCGATCAAACCGTTTGAGAAGGTCGGAATCGAGCGCAATACCGATTCTGCTGAGAATGCCCATACGCACTCCTGCTACAAAAAATCTCGACTCTCCAGGGGAAGATTCATGGTAGCACGAAGACGAAGATCATGCTACTGGTGTTCCCGCAATTTGAGATGACGGGCAGGGGCTGAGGAGCATGGATTCAATCGGAGCCAGTTTGGTGAGCTAGTTCAGGAACATGGTGCGGTAGAGCGTGTCGCGCTGGACGGGCTTGAAGCCGGCGTCGCGGATGATGCGGCGGAGCTCTTCTTCGGTGGTACAGTTGCTGGTGCCGGCGGCTCTGACAACGTTTTCTTCGAGCATCACCGAGCCTACGTCGTTGCCTCCGAAGTGGAGGCCTAACTCCAGCACCTTCAGGCCTTGCGTAACCCAACTGGCCTGTACGTTCTCAATGTTATCGAGATAAAGGCGCGAGATGGCCAGGACTTTCAGGTACTCGACCGAAGTTGCTTCTTCCCATCCGTGGCCGCCGAGCGCTGTGTTACCAGGCTGAAAGCTCCAGGGGATGAAGGCGGTGAATCCGCCGGTTTCTTCCTGCAGGCGGCGGACAACTTCAAAGTGATTGATGCGCTGATCGAAGGTTTCGCCTACGCCGAACATCATGGTGGCCGTGGTGCGCATTCCGAGTTGGTGCGCGGTGCGATGGACACTGACCCAGTCTTCGGTGTTGCACTTGATGCGGGCGATACGATGGCGCACTTCGTCATCGAGAATTTCAGCGCCGCCGCCGGGGATGGAATCGAGGCCGGCATCGCGCAGGCGGATGATTACTTCCCGGATACTGAGATCGGAGTATTTGGCGATAGCCAGCACTTCAGAGGCGGTGAGGCAGTGCAGCCAGATCTGCGGGAAACGCTGCTTGATGCCGCTGAAGAGGCGCTCGAACCAGTCGATCTTGAGATCGGGATGGATGCCGCCCTGCATCAGCACGCCGGTGCCACCCATTTCAAGGGTCTCGGCGATCTTCTCGTAGATTATTTCGAAGTCGAGGATATAACCCTCTTCAGAACGCGGTCCTTTAAGCGGGCGGTAAAAGGCGCAGAAGGTGCAGTACTCAGTGCAGAAATTGGTGTAGTTGATGTTGCGATCGATGATGTAGGTGACCACGCTCTCGGGGTGCAGGCGGCGGCGCACGGCATCGGCCTCCATTCCCAGGCCGATAAGGTCAGGGGAGTGGAAATGGTCGAGGGCCTGTTGGCGGGTCAGTCTCGCGCTCTGGGACATAGTTCGATTTTAGCAACTGAAGCGATTGCGGTGCGGGTCAGCGTGCATCTGGCTTGCGAATGGCGGACTCGGTTTCGGGCCTGCGAAAGAGAAACAGCCTACAGCTTTTCAGCGGCCTGCCCTGCGTACGTTCGAGATTTGAGGCCGTGGAGATTCCGCTGAAGAGGACAAAGAAATCCCAGAATGCCCGTAAAAAGCCTTTTTTATTTTCGCTAACCATGATGGGGAAAACCTCGCCGGTCAGGATTTAGTCCGGATCGAACGAGCTTCGTCAAACTTGATGCTCACTTATTTGAGGAGCGATAGGCACGATGGGTTGCACGATATTTTCGATCGCAGTTTGGCTGAGGAAGACGATTTATTGGCTGGGGCCGGATTTGGGGGTGGGCATCGGTGTTGGCTTTGTTTTCTTTGCCGGGCTTGAGACGCCGAAGCTCATGAGTAAGAAGCCGAATCCCTTGCGCAGCGCATCAAGCAGGCTCATTCGTTGATCCCTTTCTGAAAGTATCTTTGTCCGGTCTAGTGGCTTTTCGCCGGGACGTTGACCGTGGCGGGCGCTGGAGCAGCGGGCGGCTGGCCGCGCAGGATATCCACGGCGGCCGGGGGCAAAGGCTTGTCGGCGTTGGCCAGCAGCAGGCTCACTTGCCACATCTCGGTATCGGTGAGCACGCTCTTGTAGCTCGGCATACCGGTGAGGCGAATGCCATTGGCAACCTTCCAATAGGTTTCACCCGGCGGATCGTCGCTGACGCCGACTACGCTGTTGTTGTGATGTTTTTCCCACAGCGAAGGCGCATGCGGATACATATGTGGGCCAAATGTGGAAGGCTTGCCGTGCATGCCGTGGCAGGCCGCGCAGTTGTCGCGGTAGATTTCGGCGCCTGCCAACAGGTTGTTCTCATTCACCTGGATGGGCGGGGTTGCAACCATTTCGCGGTCGATGCGCCCGTGCAGCGGAATACTGGTGAGCAGCCGTTCCTGGGGTAATCTCGAATCGGTCACAGCGACCGGTACGTTGCCAAACTTGAGCCAACCCAGCACGGCAATGGGCACGAGCACGATTCCCAACACTAATCCCAGCAAAATTTTGAACATCAGGTTTATGGTCTCCGCTGATCTTCATCGTAAAGTATTTGCCATGACTTTGCAGAATATATGGATCGATTTGGTTATAAGGATAGACGGAGGAGATTTGCTGGACATTGCGGCAGGGATTTGGCACAATCTGTCCACGCTGACCGCAGCGCACCTTCGACGCAGTTGCAGCCGTCGTTTTGACGGCAGTTGTTTCCGTGATTCGATATTTCAAAAAGAAAGTGGTAATCCAAGGCTTTATATCAATGGCAAGCGCTTCGCAGAATCCTACCGAAATGACCGAGTCAATTTCTCCCGTAGCAAATAATCGCTGGAGGATTGCTGCTGTGTGCGTGGCTCTCGCGGTGGTTACGCTCTTTGCTTACCAGGGAGTGCGGAATAACGATTTTGTCGAGTTCGACGATAGCGATTATGTTGTGCAGAACCTGCATGTGCAGCAGGGGGTAAACCCGCAGAGCATCGAGTGGGCATTCACCACCTTCAATGCCGGTAATTGGCACCCGCTGACGTGGATCTCGCACATGGTGGACTGGAGGCTCGATGGAAATAATCCGTATGGCCACCACGTGACCAATGTTTGCCTGCATGCGGCCAATGCGATTCTGCTTTTTATTTTGCTGTTTTATCTGACAAGATTCATGGGGCGCGCGGCGATGGTTGCATTTTTGTTTGCCGTGCATCCCGCGCATGTGGAATCGGTTGCATGGGTTGCCGAACGCAAGGATCTTTTGTGCGCGCTGTTTTTCCTTTGCGCGTTGCTTGCTTATGCATGGTATGTGCGCAGGCCGTCATGGAAGCGGTTTGCATGGGTTATCTGCGCTTATGCATGCGCGCTGATGTCGAAGCCGATGGCCGTCACGCTGCCGCTTGTGCTGTTGTTACTTGATTACTGGCCGCTGCGCAGAATGGCAATTGAAGCGGATGCGCCTGCGCTTGATTTTTTATCGCTGTGGAAGTTATGCGTTGAAAAGTGGCTGCTCTTCGTTATGGCATTTTGTTCGTGCGTCATCACGCTTATTGCGCAACGGGCAGGCGGCTCGGTGGCTACGCTCAATGCGTTGCCTTTATGGGAGAGACTTTGCAATGCGGCGATCAGTTACTGGCGATATGTACGGATCATGATATGGCCTGATCCGCTCACTGCCTATTATTACTACGATGTTGGACACGTTAAGGTACTGGCGGCGGCGTTTTCGGTGCTTGCGCTTGTTCTGGTTACCGCTGTCTGCTGGTATTACAGAAACAAAATGCCTTATTCCCCTGATTGGCTGGCTTTGGTTCCTGATTACATTAGTGCCGGTGATTGGCATCGTTCAGGTTGGCAAGCAGTCAATTGCCGAGCGTTACACTTATGTCCCGCTGATTGGACTTTTTATTGCTGTTGCCTGGCTGACTGGCGAGGCGGTGGCCGACTCGACGAAGATGAAAAATGCGGCGCAACTGATTGCGGTCGCGGTGATTGCGGCGTGCGTATTAAAGACCGATGCACAGGTAAAGGTGTGGGCAAATAATGAAACGCTCTTCCGGCACGTGATCGAGATTGACCCGCGCGGAGAGATTCCGAACACAAATGTGGGCATTGCTTACCTGAGGCATGGAAAATATGCCGAAGCGGAAAAATATTTTGAGCGCTCACTGGAATACGATCCTGCCTGGTCTGTGACTCTTGCTTATTCCGCCGTTTGCCTGATGCAAACTCACGATCCGCGCAATTTGCCGCTTGCCGGGCAACGGCTGCAAGAGGCATTGCGTTCCGATCCTGACGATGCTGGAGTACTGAGCAATATGGCGCTTTGGCTAGGATTGACTGGCAGGCCGCAGGATGAGGAAGCGTATAGCAGAAAGGTGCTGGCCGCGCATCCGGATTTTCTGATGGCGCGGCTTTATCTTGGCGATGCACTGAAGGCGCAGGGAAAGCTTGACCAGGCGGCGCAGGCTTATCGCCAGGCGCTTGCATTGGCGCCGGATATTTACGATGCGCACAACAGTTTAGGCACTGTGCTTGACAGGCAGGGATTTCCCGATGAGGCGATGAAGGAGTATCGGCTTTCACTGGCCATCAACCCCAATCAATCGTTGGCCCATTTCAATATCGCCAGAATTTTTACTGAAACGCACCGGTTGCCCGAAGCGGTGGAGGAGTATAACCAGGCGCTGCGCTACAATCCTGCAAACGCCAATGCTCATAATGACCTGGGCGTGGCTCTCTATCAGATGGGTGAATATGCAAAGGCGGCCGAGCAGTTTAGCGCCGCGGTCGAAATTGATCCGGCCTTTGCAGATGCGAGGCGAAATTTTGAAGCTGCACAAACCCAGATGAAAAACAAATAAGTTGAAGGCAGAGAGCAAAGAAAAGCGCCACACCTTCAACAAACCAGAAGATGAAAGACAGGAAGGCAAAAATGGCAGATCACTCGATGATGCGACTGGGCCGCAAGGCCATCAAGACCGATTCACGAACGCTGGCGTTTGGCGATTACCTTACGCCGGGATTGGCGCCGCCGCCGCCCGCGGCCGATTGGACAAAGGGAATTACAGCGTGGGGCACCATGCTCAACGATACGTTGAGCGATTGCACCATTGCCGGCGCGGCGCACGCTGTGCAGGTGTGGACGGCGAACACGGGCAGTATGGTCACGGTTCCCGACGCGACCATCCAGAGCTACTACCAACAGTGGGACGGCTACGTGCCGGGCAACCCCAGCACTGACACGGGCGGAATCGAGCTGGATGTGCTGACCGACTGGCAAAAACAGGGTTTTGCGGGCAATACGCTGCTGGCCTTTGCCGATCCCAAGCCCGCCAGCCTGGTGCAAATTCGCCAGTCAATCGCGCTATTTGGCGGAGTATATATCGGGCTGTCGCTGCCCATGACGGCGCAGACGCAGGACGTGTGGGATGTTGTGCCCAAGGGCGGCGCAAATGCCAAGCCGGGCAGTTGGGGTGGGCACTGCGTCTTTGTGCCCAAGTATGACCAGCATGGATTTACATACATCACCTGGGGCCAGTTGAAGACCATGACCCTGGCTTTCTGGAAGAAGTATTGCGATGAGGCTCACACACTGCTTGGGCAAAACTGGCTGAGCGCAAAAGGAGCGCCCAATGGCTTTAACCAGGCGCAGTTGCAGGCCGACCTGAAGGCTATTGTCTGAGCGGGTTGAAGGGCGAATCTGCGTGACGCGCGTCGAAATCGGTGACGGCCAGCCCACAAAGCTCCCCCCTGAGGTGGTTTAATAGCAAAGGGGGGAGCGCTGCCCATAGCGGTGGTGTGCTTCCGTACTCCCGTGGAGGAAACCCGATACCGATGTACTCATCTCGCTGTTTTGCCCTTTTGCTGGCGCTATGCCTGCCAGCCATGCACGTAGTTAAGGCGGAAAGCTCAAGTTCGAGCAGCAATCCTGCAACCCCGACACAGGACCAGACGCAGCAGTCCGACGCAGCCGCCCAGGATCAGGGGCAATTGAGCGTTCAGGCCCGCATCAGGGCCCGTCGCGCACAACGCCGCGACGCAGCTATCCGCGATGCCTACGGCCATCTTTACGATGCTTCCGCAGGCTTCGGCTACATGCGCTTCAGGCTTCCCTCGCCGCTGATGAGGGTGAACGAATATTCGTGGTCTGCGGGACTGACCCGCTACTTTAATGAGCGCCTGGGCGTGGCCCTGAATGCACGCGGCAATTACGGTACGGCGTTCATTGAGCCTCAGGAGGGCAATCCTCCCGCCGGCGACGTGGGCCTTACCAAGCCTGCCATCAGCCAGTACCAGGTTTATTTGGGACCCACCTACCGTTTCTATATGCAGCCCAAGTTCTCAATCTCGGGCCGGGTAATGGGTGGAGTTGCGCTGGGTGACTTCACAGGCGATATGAACGGGTATGGCACCCTGGGAGTTCTTTACCAGAATTCGAACACCTTTGCCGCCAACGCCAGCATCATTGCCGAGTACAACCTGTCGCCCAAGATCGGTTTCCGCCTGGCGCCCGATTACACGCTCACCGGCTTCGGCTCGTCGACGCAGAATAGTCTGGGTTATACGATGGGGCTTGTCTATCGGTTTGGAAGGCAGTAAAAAACAGTGGTCAGCTAACAGCGGATTCTGAATATCAGAAACTGTTTACTGAAAACTGTCAGCTGTCAACTGCTATTGCAATATCGGTATTCCGGCGATGCGCTGCTGCCACTCGGCGGGGCCGGTCTGGTGGACGCTGGTTCCCTTGGAATCTACGGCGACGGTGACCGGCATATCGCGCACGTCAAATTCATAAATTGCTTCCATGCCCAGATCGCCGAAGGCTAACAGGCGCGAGCCGATGATGGCCTTTGAAACCAGGTAGGCTGCGCCGCCAACGGCCATCAGGTAGACCGCGCCAAATTCGCGGATGGCGTCGATGGCCACGGGGCCGCGCTCGGCTTTGCCCACCATGCCCAGCAAACATGTTTCGGCCAGCATCTGGCGAGTGAACTTGTCCATGCGCGTGGCTGTTGTGGGTCCGGCGGGGCCGACTACTTCTTCGCGCACCGGGTCAACCGGGCCTACGTAGTAGATGAAGCGGCCGCGGAAGTCCACGGGCAGCTTTTCTCCTCGGTTGAGCATATCGGTCATGCGCTTGTGGGCGGCGTCACGGCCGGTGAGCAACTTGCCGGTCAGCAGCAACACTTCGCCGGGCTTCCACGCGTCAGCTTCCTCGCGGGTTACGGTGTCGAGGTTCACGCGGCGGGCGGCGGAAACATCGTAAGTCAGCTTTGGCCATAGATCGAGACTCGGCGGATCGAGATAAACCGGGCCGGAGCCGTCGAGCACGATATGGGCATGGCGCGTGGCGGCGCAGTTGGGAATCATGGCTACGGGGAGGTTGGCGGCGTGGGCCGGCGTGTCAAGCACTTTTACGTCGAGCACGGTGGTCAGGCCGCCGAGGCCCTGCGCGCCGATGCCGAGGCGGTTCACTTTTTCATAGAGTTCGATGCGCAGTTCTTCCGCACGCGTTTTGGGGCCACGGGCAACCAGTTCCTGAATGTCGATGGGATCCATGAGCGACTGCTTGGCCAGTAGCATAGCTTTCTCCGCAGTGCCGCCGATGCCGATGCCGAGCATTCCCGGCGGGCACCAGCCCGCGCCCATGGTGGGAACGGTTTTGAGCACCCAATCAACCACCGACTCGTAAGGCTCGAGCATGATGAATTTGCTTTTGGCTTCAGACCCGCCACCCTTGGCAGCGACCGTGATTTCGACTGTTGCGCCCTTGACCAGCTCCACGTTGACCACAGCGGGAGTGTTGTCTTTGGTGTTGATGCGCTTGCCGGCGGGGTCTGCCTGGATGGAGGCGCGGAGTTTGTTATCGGGGTCGAGATAAGCGCGGCGCACGCCTGCATCAACCATTTGCTGCATGTCCATCAGCGGCTCGCCGTGAGATGGTTCGAAGCGTACATCCATGCCTACCTTTACAAAGGCGTTTACGATGCCCGTGTCCTGGCAGATGGGCCGGTGGCCCTCGGCGCACATGCGGCTGTTGATGAAGATTTGCGCGATGGCGTCACGTGCGGCGGGAGATTGTTCACGCTCGTAGGCTTTGGCCAGGCTGGTGATGTAGTCCACCGGGTGGTAGTAGCTGATGTATTGCAGCGCGCCGGCTACACTGGCGATGAAATCTTCCTGGCGGATGACGGTCATGGAGGCTCCCATATCAGAATACAACCCGGAAAGTAATACGCGCAGGATGCGATGCGGTCGTTGGTCTTCGATTCAGAGCGCACCCGCTTTCATTCACTGGTTTCTTGCGGAGCCGGGTAAGTGAGTTTCCCGTTTACCACTTTCAGGAAGGGCGTCAGATGATGTTCTGTCGGAGCCTTCGATGTCATGATATCGCGCACATCCCATCCTTTCTCGATCATCGCATCGGCGATCATCGAGCGGTGGCATCGCCACGGAACCGCCTCCGCGCACATGATTGCTGTTTTTCTCGCCCGCGCAATCTGAATCAGCGCGTCAAGACCCTCGGAAAATTCCGGCGTCGCCATGTAATCGGCATAACCTCTGAACGAAGCATTACGCCAGCCAAGATTGATTGAATCTTTCCTGCTGTGGCGAAGGCCGCCGAGCTTCTCGATATGCGTATAGCGAATCTGCGCCTGCCGCAGAGAGTCGCTGAGGTCGTCAGAGTTAAACTGCGGGCAGTGGCGCGACCTGGGCACCGATCTTACGTCGGCGATTTCTTCAACGCGATGATCTTTGAGCAGCTCGATGAACTCGTCGATGGGCCGGGTTGAGTGGCCAATGGTGAGAAGAAGATTGTTTGGCACCATACAACCCTCCTGCATCGACGGCGGTTTCAGTGCGGGATCTTCTCCTCGCGAAACTCAGTTTGCGGCGTCGGCCGCCATTTCTTTTTGCTGCTGTTGCAATATTTTCCACATGGTTCCGGAAAAAATATTGGCTTGTACGTTCTTCGGCACCTGACAGGCATCGAGCATAGCGTGATAGCGCGCCTGGCCTTCGTCGAACTCGCCTAACTCTCCGTTAAACACATCGGAACCGAAGACCAGCCTTTCAAAGGCGTTGGGTGCGCCAGGCGGAGTGTGCGGGCTGACTACGCCTGACCACCAGAAGATGGAGTGGAAGAAAGTGTAGTCGTCCTTCTTCTTGATGAGGCTTGAGCCGGAGAGATCGAAATAAAGATTGGGATTCAGGCGCGCAATTTCAGCGGCTTCAGCGTAGTCGGGGTTTCCAAGATGGGCGCCGATGATGATGGTCTTCGGCCAGTGGCGGGCAATCAGATCGAGGCGCGAGGGGCGCATGCGGTCAAAGCTGATATTTGCCGGTATCGACGGGTCGGGCCGCGCCACAATGCCGGTGTGAAAAAGCAGAATCATGTGGTACTTTGCGGCGCGATCGTAGATGGGCCAGTAGGATGGGTCGTCGTAGTTTTTTAGTGATGAGGAAATCTCGCCTAAGCCTCGAAATCCTGCCTGGTGAAAGCGGTCGATCTGGTTGAGCACATCCGGATCGTCGAGAGTGATATCTCCAAAACCGATGAAGCGATTGGGATGCTCGTGGATAAATTTGCTGGCTTCAGGGAAACCTTTTGGAGTGACGAGCAGGATGCCGGTGCCATCGGCGGCATTCAATTTTGCAAGCAAGCCGTCGAGCATGCCCGGCTCTCCCCTGAAGTGCTCGTGCACGTCGATGAGCTTGGGCTGGGCTGACTGGGCGAAGCAGGCGAACGAGACGGAGAGCAGGACCAGGATGGTTGCCCAGGCGGAAAGCCGCATCGGTGATTGAGTTGCTGAATTGTTCATTTGCGTTTTTCGCGGACTTAGATCGTATGCGCAGCACAATTTCTTCATGCCAAGAAGCATAGCGCAATGAGCCTACGGCTGCTCGATAGCGGATCGCAGATCGGTATGTACGAAATCGTCGCCCTTGTAGAGCAGGGATTCGCGCTTGTCGCGGGCCAGTGCGTAACTGAAGCAGTCGCCGAAGTTGAGGTTGGCAGGGTGGCCGCTGCCACGTCCGTAGTCGCGATAGGCCTGGCGGGCGATCCCGGCTTGCTCGGCGGTGACAGGCTCAATGGCGATTCTTGATCTCTCAATAACGTCATCCAGCATGCGGCTCGTTGCGGGCTGACGAAGGCTGTCGATAACGATGGAAGCCTCAAAATAGGTTGCTGCGGAAATCTTTACATCCTGCGTTGTTTCCAGCAGCGCAGAAAAAATTGCCCGCTCCGGTTCGCGCTTCAAGATTGCTATCAGAACCGAGGAGTCGACAATCATAGAGGCAATCCAGTCTCTTTATCGTAGAGCAAATCGCCAATCTTGTTGGAAGGAGGCAGGTCCTTGAGTAACGGTGCAGTACGCTTCGACAATTCATCAAGCCAATCGGCGAGACCGGCCTTAGGATTTGGCTTCTTTCGCTCCAATCGTTCTTTAAGTGAGACCGTAACGGCCATAGTTACGCTTTCGCCGGTCAACCGGGCCAACTCCCGTGCCAGGCGGTGGGTTTCCTCGTTTTTTATATTCAAGCTCATGCGAATTCTACCTATCTACCAAATCTATCTACCATTCTACCATTTAACAGTCCATAGTGCAATACAGTCCGATTTCTTTAGATTTCACCCCTATGCCCTAATCTAGTGATATGAATGACTCCACAGTGGAAACGCCACAAACGCAGGATGGAATCTTTGATCTTTTGGTGGTGGGGGCGGGGCCTACGGGGTTGGCGTGCGCCATTGAGGCGCAGAAAATTGGCTTGCGGGTGGTGGTAGTAGATAAGGGATGCGTATGCAACTCGCTGTTTCACTACCCCTCGCACATGACCTTTTTCACTACGCCGGAGTTGCTGGAGATTGGGGACATTCCATTTCCCAGCCCCAATCCAAAGCCAACGCGCAATGAGGCGTTGCAGTATTACCGGCTGGTGGCGGCTCACTACCAGCTGGATATTCGCCAGTACCATCGTGTGGAGAAGGTGGTTGGCGTTGACGGCGATTTCACGGTGCAAACCCTTGACCGCTTCGGCCGGGCTGCTGTGCTTGAGTCGCGCAAGATGGCCATCGCCACCGGATACTATGACCTGCCAAATTATATTGGCGTTCTGGGCGAGAGCCTGAGCAAGGTGCACCACTACTACTTTGACGCGCATCCATTTTTCGAGACGGATGTGATGGTGGTGGGAGGCAAGAATTCGGCGGCCATTGCGGCGCTGGAACTATGGCGGAGTGGGGCGCGGGTGACGCTGGTTCACCGCGACGCCGAACTGCACCGGCACGTGAAGTACTGGATCAAGCCGGACATTGAAAACCGGATCAAGAATGGGGAGATCAAGGCGTACTTCAACTCTCACCTGGTTGAAATCACTCTGGATACGGTGATCATTGAGACACCCGAGGGCCAGGAGACGCTGAAGAACGATTTTGTTTTCGCCATGACCGGCTACCATCCTGACTTCGAATTTCTTGAGGGGCTGGGTATTCGCTTCAAGGGCGAGGACAAGCTGCCGATCTGCGATCCGGAGACGCTGGAGAGCAATGTGCCGGGGATTTTTTTGGCCGGGGTGATTGTGGCCGGGTCACGGACCAATGAGATTTTTATTGAGAATGGACGCTTCCACGGGCGACAGATTGCCAAGGCTCTGGCGGCGTTGTGAAGAGTAGGTCTGCTACTCCGATGTTGAGATTACTGAGATTCGTGGTTTCCCATATCTCAAAAGTGAGAGATGGGGCATCCAATTTTTCTACTTGTCAGATTCGGATTTCTCCCGCGCCTCAGTTTAGCTTCAGGCTGCGCGGCTTGAACAGGTCGAGCAGATTGAAACTGGGCGGCTGAGCGGCTGCCGGGATGGGCCTGCAACTGCGCTTGGGGCGGATCGGGGCTGCGTAGGAGCGGGTGACATGCATGCGATCCATGACAATGTAGCGAGTGCGCAGGCCGTCGACGCTGATGGGCAGTTGGGCGGGAATTTGCCTGCGGTCCACGTAGATGACCAGCGCCGCTTCCCTTGGATTATCGAGGCTCTGGCCTACGCCCACACCAAAGAAGGCTGGATTGTTGCGCATCAAATTTTGCGCCACCTGTTGCTTGGCGGCTATCGCGGCGTTGAGGACTGAGGCAGAGAGAGCCGGAGCGCCGTAACCGCCTTGTGCGGGAGCCTGGGGCGCAGAACCGAGCGCTACGGCAATGGCCGTGGTGGGAATTACCAGGGTGCGTACGCCTTCAACAGTCGCCGGCGCGGCTGCGTTCGTGTTTTCGTCCACATAGAGGATGACAGCGCCCTCGCCGGGATGATCGCTGCTTTTGCCCATGCCGACGCCCAAAATTCCTGCTGACGGATCGACCAGCAGGCGCGCCTGCGCTGATGGCCTGCGCACGCGCGAGTTCTCCTGGTCAGAGAGCGTGCGAGACTGCGCCGCAGATACCGTGCTGTCGCCGTAGTTGAGGCAACTGACCGCATGATCGGCTGCGCCAACATAAGTAAATGAGGTTCCGCTGCCGACCTGCGCGCTCAACTCGTTGAGCACATCGTTTGCGGGGTTGGCCACGCCCTGGCTGACGCCGGAAACGTCTCTGCCGCCGGCAAAGTAGAGGCCTACGGGTTCAGCGTTACCCGCATCAACGATCAGTGATCCCGAGTCGCCTGCATCGCTGAATTGATTGCCGCTGATGGCCAATCTGATGAGTAAAGGTCTTGGTCAGGTAGGGCTCTCGTTTCGGCGCAGTCGCGGTAAGTAATCGACACTGACGTCAAGATCGAGGGCTGTAATGCCTCCGCAAGTCAGTCCCGTGGTCCGGCCGCTCTTGGCTACCGTCTGGCTGAGCCTGCAGACTCGCCTTTGCCGCCGCTGGATGAGATGCCCGGAGGCGCTGCGCCCAAAGTACCGTCAGCCTGGCGAGTGCCCAACTCAAGAATGTTGCCGATCGTGCTGACCGCGCCGGAGTTGACGGGCGATGGCCGCGTCAGCGTTGGTGGTGCTGGAGCTGAGCGGGAACAGCGCTGTGAGCGTTCCGACGGGCGTGGTGCCTGCGCCATCTGCCGTTGGGAGTGCAGTTGTTGTCAATCAGTCCCGGCTGAATGATAGCGTCGCCAACGCCGGCATGGTCGCTGCGCGCCAGCACGTGATTATTGCTGAGCAGGTACTGGCGATTGTTTGAGTCCTGAACGAGCGCGCCCAGCGTGCCGCTGCAACAGTCAACAATCTGGTTTCCCACGGCGTCGTAATCGTTGTTGTTGCCTGCCGAACTGCCTAGGGGGAATCTGTATGGCTGACTGTGCCTGGTGCGAGGCGGGATTGCTCAGGATTCCGGCGGTATTCAGCAGCACCTCAGCCGCGTCTTTTGAAGCGGTATTACCCACCGTGGCCACAATGTAAGTTGCGGCAGTTGCGGAGAGCGAGGCAGGCGCCGAGTAGGTGACCGTGCAATAAGTAAAAGCCTGGCTGCCGCGCTGGAGCTTGTGGCGCCCAGTGAACCCTGTCCGCCACTGGAGCCGGTGGCGGAACTCGAAAGCGCGAAGTTGATGCCGGTGTACCCGCCCGCTTCAGCCAGGTAGCCAGTGACGGTGACCTGCCCGTTCGCAGCCAGGGCAACATTCTCTGGAGTAAGTGGTTGCAGGAAACCTGGCGTTAGAGTGAGTACGGCGGTTGCTGTGGCGCCAGCACCGGCATCGGCCTTCAGAGTTGCGGTCACCACCACATCGACGCGGTCGGCGGTGAGGTAGCTGGCGGTGTGTAAAGGCCGGATGCGGTAATGTTGCCCGCTCCGCTGGTCAGATCACCGCCTGAGAGCGACCAAACGACGGGTGCATCGCCACCGCCCGTGAGTATTGCGGTGAACTGCTCCGCGGATGTGCCCTGATCGCTGATGGCATTGCAACCGGTGCAATTAGTGTCAATGAATCCGGTGCCGGGTGAGATTGAAAAGACGGAGTTCGAAGGGTCTGCAGACATACGCCCATCGGCGCAGCCGGCTGCAAAAAACAGAGCCGGAGCCAACATCATCGCAAGAGTACGTAAATATAGGCTCCGCATGGCCGGAAACACTAGTATAGGCCTGTTTGCACATCCTCGGATAATTGGGGTGTGCGCTGAAAGGCCGTTTGCACGGCTTGTTTCAGCAAAAATTTATGGTCCAGATTTCGCGCGCGAAAATAGATTTCATGTATTATACTTGTTCTGGTATAATTAATTTGTGCAGTTATCAGAAAGACCACTTTTCTGGATTGGGAACAGCAAAAAAGATTTGATGAAGGTTCCGGTCGATATACGGAAGTTCTTCGGTCACGCCTTGAACTTTGCTCAGAACGGCGAGCAACATGACGCCGCCAAGGTGTTGAAGGGTTTCGGAAGCGCAGGGGTGCTGGAGTTGATTGAAGACGATGCCGTAGGGAATATCGGGCCGTATATACCGTCAAGTTCAAAGAGGCAGTTTTCGTACTGCACTGCTTTCAGAAGAAAAACAAGCGCGGGATATCCACGCCGCAAAGGGAGATGGAGATTATTCATGCCCGGCTCAAAGTAGCCGAGGCGCTGGCAAAGGAGATACGAGATGGCAAAAGGTATTCATAAGGGTATTGAAGTTGAAGTCAGCTCCGGCAATGTGTTTGCGGATATTGGCCTGCCTGATGCAGAGCAGCTCAAAATCAAGTCCGGGCTGGTCATTGAAATTTCGCGTGCCGTGCGGCGTCTGGGCCTGACTCAAGAAGAAGCCGGTCGACGGATGGGTATTTCGCAAGCAAAAGTATCCGGCCTCATGCATGGCGATTTCTCAAACTTGTCGGAACGCAAATTAATGGAATGCCTGAACAGGCTCGGGTATGACATTGAAATCAAGTTGAGTCTTACGGCTGATTCCGTTGGACGACGGAGTTTGGCAGTTGCGTGATTGATTGGTCAAAGTTGGAGTATTAATTTCAGAGTCTCAAAAGCGAGACATGAGGTGCCCGGCGACTTCTAGTTAAGAAAGCACCCTACCCAAAAATCCCTTTAGTCCCCATCGGCCCATCGCGGCGGTGAAGAAGACCAGAGCCAGAAGAATGGCCCACCAGGGCATGTGCTCAACGGAGGGTGTGACGGCGGCGCGCAGGCCTTCGCTCATATAGACGATGGGGTTGAAGAGCACGGCGATCTGGAGCCAGCGGATCTTTGCGAGACCGGCCCACGGATAGTAGACGCAGCCTAAAAAGGTGATGGGCACCACGATGATGGAGAAGACCAGGCCGATTTGTTTGGGATTGACCGTGGAACCGATCACCAGTCCCAGTGAGCCGGCGAGCAAACTGGCGAGCACCAGCACCAGCGCGAGCAAAAACCAATTGGCCACGTTGGCGTGACGGGGCAGCGGGAACGTAGTAAGCCATGGGGATCACCAGCAGGGCGGCGATGATGCTCTGCATGGCGCTGAAGCAAACTTTTTCAAGAGCCACGGCCCACAAGGGCAACGGGCACATGACGCGGTCGTCGATTTCGCGGGTGATGCCGAACTCCGAGGAGAGCGGCAGAGCAACGGCGGCAATGCCAGAGAACATGATGGCCACAGCCATAAGGCCGGGCAGGATGATGGTGCCGAAATCCACTCCGCTGCCGGAGGCGAGAGGGTTTCCGCTGGACATGCGCGGCAGGATGAAGGTGAAGACGAAGAGGAAGAGCAGCGGCTGCATGCCCACGCGGAGAAGAAAGGGAAGAAACTCGCGAGTGAGCACGCGCAGGTCGCGCAAAATCAGCCCCAAAAAGGCTTTGACAAAAATTGCCGAGGTGGGATTGGCGGAGTTTCCGTGCTTGGCGTTATTCACGTAAGTCCCTCCCTGTAGCTTTGATGAAGACCGTTTCAAGGCTGGGCTCGGTGATGGCCAGATCGCGCAGGCCGAAGGGGGCGGCGGCTTGCACAATATCGGGCAGCAGGCCGTCGGAACTGGCTGCGATCACACGCAGGCCGTCCGCGGTGGCTTCGGCGCTGATCACGTCCGCACGCAAATTGAAGGTCGCGACAACAGGTTCCAGGCCTACTGTCGACTTGAGCTTAAGGTCGAAGATGGTGTTGGCGCCCAGGGTGACCTTCAGTTTTTCAGGCGATCCCAGGGCCAGCACGCGTCCATAGTCGATGATGGCTACGCGGTCAGAGAGTGAGTCAGCCTCTTCCATATAGTGGGTGGTCAGCAGCACGGTGATGCCTTCTTTGCGCAGGCCTCCGACCGCTTCCCACATGGCCATGCGGCTCTGTGGGTCGAGGCCGGCAGAGGGCTCGTCAAGAAACAGGACTGTGGGCCGATGGGCAATGGAGCGGGCAATTTGCACGCGCTGGGCGAGGCCGCCGGAGAGTTGCGCAGGGTAAACACTTTTGCGCTCGGTGAGCATGAACTGGTCAAGCAGCTCAAGGGAGCGGGCTTTGGCGTGGGAGTGGCTGAATCCAAAATAGCGGCAGTGGTAGTAGAGATTTTCGTAAACGGTGAGGGAGCGGTCGAGTGTATTGAACTGCGGTACCACGCCGATGAGCCGCCGCGCATGGGCCGGGTGTTTGACCACATCGATGCCGGCGATGCGAACAGAGCCGCTGGTAGGCAGGGTGCGAGTGGTGGCAATGGAGATAGTGGTGGTTTTGCCGGCGCCGTTGGGGCCCAGAAGGCCGAAGATTTCCCCTTGCTTCAGCTCCAGGTCAATGCCGTCCAGGGCCACGACGCGGAGTTTGGAGTCATATATTTTGGTCAGCTCTTCGATTTCGACAATCAAGGGGTTCACCAGGCGCGGGGAAGCTAGTGTGGAAATAAGAATATCGCATTAGGGGGCGCGTTTTGATGGATTTCAGGGAATTCCAGGTCTCAAACGCGAGACCTGGGGCAACCACTCTGAAGCAAGTGCTATCTACTTCGCGCCTTCCCTGAGGATCTGGTCGGCCAGGTAGTTGTGTACTTTGGCTTCGTCGTGGAGCATTTCGAAGTAGGCGTTTTTGAGCAGTTGCGCGTGTCCGTCGCGAAGTCCCTGGCGGATGGTTTGCTGCACGCGCGGGTCGTTCAGTTCGCGCTGGCCGGCCGGCTCCCTGGCAATCAGCTTGTAGATGGCGTAACCGATGGTCCGCCGCCCCGGTCCGTTGCCGTCGTCGACGGGAAGAACTTCGGTGATTTGCCCCGGCTTGAGCTTGTTGATGGCGGCATATGCTTCCGGCTGGCTGTGCAGCGCTGAATCGCCCACAAAGCCCATATCACCGCCGTTGGAGGCGGTGTTGGAATTTTCAGAATAGTTCATGGCCACGGCGCTGAAGTCTTCGCCGTTCTCCAGCTTTTCATGCAGGGCCTGGATCTTTTTTCTGGCGTCTGCGTCGCCGGAGGCTTTGTTATTTTGCAGGTTGGCGGTCTGCTGGGGGGGGCCGGCGGTGACTACGATCTGCGCCAGATGGTATTGAGGCTCGATCAGGTTGAACTCCGCCTTGTGCGCCGCATAGTAGCCGCTGATCTCAGAGTCGGTGATGTTGATCTTTGACTCGATCTCCTTGTTAAGCAGCTTGGTCTTGGTCAAATTCTGACGAATTTCACGCTTGATGTCGTCGACGGTCAGGTTGCGCTGCTTGAGTTGCTTGTCAAACTCCTCCTGCGTGAAGGGCGCCTTCATTTCAGTGAGCTTGGCGTTTACATCTTCATCGCTGGCGGTCAGGTTAAGCTTGGCAGCGCGCTGTTGCAGGATCTCGTCCTCGATCATCTGGTGCAGGATATTGAGGCGAACAATGTCGGCCTGTTCAGGAGAAGGCATCTGCGGGTTGTCTCCCAGGCTGGCCTGGTAAAACTTCTCCAGGTCCGAGCGCAGAATCTCCTTGCCATTCACGGTGGCCATCACGTCAGGAGCGGGAGCGCGGTGGCAGCCGGCTACGGTAGCCAACATGACTGCACTGAAAAGGACGAAGACGGCAAAGCGGAAACGGTCCGCGAAAAAGGAATTGAATTGCAACGTGGTGTCTCCTGTGGGGCCATAGGCACCCGATCTTGCAGTATAAATCCCTGAACCGGCAGGGCGATATGCAATTTCATACAAATACTTATAGACGGATGAAAGACGAATCGGTACGGCAAGAACGGGATGCAGGTTAACCGGGAGCGGGCGCAGCGAATTTGATATCCAAAACGGAGTGGTGTGTCGACGGGTTCTGCTTCAGTCAGAGCCCGATAATCGACTATGGATGAGAGCGCGAGCAGAACCGCCTGGTAACGCGCCTGGCAGCGATTAATCTCGATGGCAACTGCTGCCTAATGGCCTGCGCCTGAAGCGGCCGTTTGCTGAGCCGGTGGCGGCGGAGGCGGCTGCACGCCGGCGTCACGCAGGGCGCGGTCGATGACCTGCCAGACCTGCTCCTGCGGGAGTGCGCCGTCGATGCGCTCGCCATTGACAAAGAGCGCGGGCGCTCCCTGAATCTTGAGCGCATCTCCGAGGGTCATTGAGGCACGCACCTTTGAATCGTCCTGCGTGGCGATGCATGCGTCGAGTTTGCTTGAGTCCACTTTGACCAACGCGCCTTGCTCGCGGGCGATGCGATTGAGCGCGTCAAAGCTCTTGGCCGCGTTACGATCAGGGCCGCTGATCTCCTGGCCGTGGGAGTGGAGGTAATCGACGTAACTCCAGTAGGCGTCGCCGCTCTGCGCGGCCAGGCAGTTTGCGTCTATTGCGGCGTGCATTGCCCAGTTATGAATTTCAGTGAGCGGAAAGTCCTTGTAGATGAAGCGAACCTTGTTACTGTAGTGGTCCAACGTGGCCGGGAATAGCGTTTGATGCATGCGGCCGCAGTAGGGGCACTGGAGATCGTCAAAGCTGATGACCGTGACCTTGGCGCCCGGGTTGCCGCGGATGGGGCGGCCGGTGACATCGATGGCGTTGATGGGATCGTTAGCCAGGTCAAATTTATCCAGGTGGGCAAGGGTCTTGTTGTCGGAGGAGATCAGGAATTCTTCATAAGTCTCGTTTCCGCTGTGCGAGAAGACGACTGGCAACGCGTCATAGCCGGCAATCTTGCTTGGCTTGCGGGCACCCAACAGCACTGAGAAATCCGGCGGAATGTTGAACTGAGAACGAATCATGATTTGGATGTGGCGGCTGAGCGCGGCGATTTCCTGCTCGCTTTGCGCGGGTTGGGGCGGAGCGGTTTGGGCCTTGCAGCCCGCGGTGATGCAGATAGCTAATAAAGCAGCGAGTAAACGTATGCGCGGCAAGTTGAATTCCTCTCAGGAAAGGATACTCCAGCGGGGCGGTACTCGGCGATGATGTGGACGCTCGCCCGTGGGTGATAGTCAATTGACGCTGGAAGAAGAAAAAAGCTTGCGGGTGGTTGTGGTTTCCCACCCATTTTGCATAAAGCGCGAAATGGATGGGCACGGAATTTTGTGGGAAGAGATGCTTCAGTGGTGAATTTAATAGGCTGGCGGCAGGGTGGGGTCGCGGAAGATTGATTTGGAGCGGCTGATGCCGGGGACGGCTCCGAAGTTGGCCAGGGTGAAGCTATAGAGGAACTGGGAATCGTCGCCGCGAATGGTGCCCAGATCGAAGCGCCGGTAACCGACGGTGAGTCCGCAGCAGTTCCAGTTATAGGTGGCCTGCACGCCTTCATATTGGAACTCCCCGAGGACAAAGTCGTATCCGCCTTTGGCAGCCAGGTTGAATCCGTTGCCGCTTTGCTTGCCGACGGCCAGGTAGGGTTGCACCTGCTGGCTCTTGATGGTGGAGGCGGAGCCGCTGCTTTCGTCGACGGCGTTGAGCATGGAGTGGCCCACGCCGAGAGTGGTGCGTCCCCAACTGTAGCCGGCATAGAGGTTTTCTGCGTCGATCCGTTTGGTTACGGGGTCGAAGTCCAGGTCCGACTCAATGCGGAGATTGTCGATAGCCTCAAATCGCAGACGCGAGGTGATGGGCGCGAAGTTTCGCGGCGAGGTGAGGAAGGCTACGCCGGTGAGGTCGAGCGTGGAATCGAAGACGTTGCGTCGTCCGGCGATGAGCGCGCGTCCGAAGTAGGGATCGAAGTAGAACTTCTGGGCAACCTGCCAACTGGCCCACTCGCGCGGCCTGGGCGGGCAGTCGCCGGAGGGCAACACGTCTTGCGGGGCACAGGTTTGCTGGCCGGTGGAACGCAGGTAAAAGCGCTGCGTAAGCGAGTAGCCGAGCTCGTTGGTGTTGGTGGCGATGTCTGTCGTGTCAGTCAGCAGCACATTCTGGGCCTGCATGGCGATGCCGCCGACAAAACGGTAGGAAATTTCAGGCTCAATGACGTGGCGCAATACGCGGTTAAAGCCGGGCAGAGCAAAGTCTCGCTCGATAGCCGGGGGACGGATATCCAGGCCTGCTTCAACATCGGCTCGGTTAAGCGAGTCGTGGTTAATGGTGGGCGTGCCGCCGTTCATGCCGGTAAGGTCGGGGGTCTGGCTTATGGAGTAGTAGGTGTCGCGCAACGCGGCCTCGGGAACAAAGCTCCATCCTCCGGCTGATAGCGGCAGGTAGAGATGCGGGTAAAGGTCGATGCGACCCACATTGCGAGCGTGGAACTGGGGCTCGGAGCGGGCAAGGTAACTTCCCGCCGATCCAGCTCCCCAATAAAGTGGCAGGGAGCCAAGCGGGCGGTCGAGTACGTCATAGCGCAGTGTGGGCAGATGGAGAATCCTTGCCTCGTTACCGTTGATGGCGGACGGTATTTCGTTCGTGTAACTTGAGCCGGCAAAGGCCTGAAAGCGATCCAACGCAATGGAGGGAATGAAACCGTTGTGCTGATGGGTGAGGGAAACAACACTGGAAACCTCAGATGTGGTGGCCAGCGAGTAGTTGTCGTTGAAGACCAGGCGGTAAACATAGCTGGAGAGATATTCGACGATGCCGGCCAGGCGGGTATCGGGAGTGAGGTCTTTGCGGCCCAGAGCGATGATATCGACGCCACCCTGGTTGACCAGTTGCGTAGATGTGGTTGGAGTGGTGGAGGGGGGGATGGGCGGTGTGGTGACCCCCGCTACTACCCCGCGGTCGAGCAATGCATCCCAGCGCGAGGTAAGGTGGTCCTGGCCCGGGCCTTTATAGCGGAAGTCTCCGTTGGGTGCCCAGCCGCGCTTGCTCCAATACTCGGTGCCGACGATCATGTCCATATTGCGGCTGATGACCCAATAGACCTGTTCGCCGATGACCAGGCCTTTGACGGATGATCCGTAGCCGAATTCGGGGGTCAGCAGTCCGCTCTCGCGTCCCGTTTCATCGGTGGGATGGCGGAGGAAGGGCATATAGAAGACGGGTATATTGAGAAATTCAAAAAAGGCATTCGAAGTGGAAGCTTTGCCGTTGGCCATATTGATGGCGCGGGAAATGACTCGCCAATCGGGGTGGGGCAGGCGGCAGTTGGTCATGGAGCCGTCGACGAGCCGATAGTTATCCTCGCCCAACTGGAGCAGAACCCTGCCTGAAAACAAGAGTGGATTGGCCGTGGAGTAGACAGTAGCGTGGCCGACGGAACGAACTCCCTGCGATCCGTTTACGTTATAAAAACGCCCGGTGTGCATATTCAGGCGCATATCGCCGTGAGAGGCGTTGATGAGAATGTCGTTGGGACCTCCCGCAACCTGCAGGTGGCCTTCCGCTTCCAATTCCGAGGTGGACTGGTGATAGATGACCTTGTCGGCGTGGAGAATGTAGTCGCGGTAGTAGACCACCACATCGCCAATGAGGGTCCACACATCGCCCACTCGGGTTTGCCGCTGCGCCTCCCAGCGGATGGGCACGCCGGCAGCAGCTGCCGGCTCCGGCTGAGCGATGGGCAAAACTTCCTGGCCAGGGTCTTCAGGAATTTGCGTGCCTTGTTCTACTTGAATAGAGCTGTTTGCGAAGGATGCACTGGCTGCGGCGAGGGATGGTTGGGCAGGAGGTAACGCATTGGTCAACGCCTGTCCCCCAAGTAGCGGGTGACAGAGGGCCAACAGCGTGATAAACACTAAATTACGAGGACGCATTTCAGAACCAAAATCAGTGCAAGGCTCAGCATAGCAAAAGCCAGTCACTCTTTGGTGTGGGACGCGCATCACTCGAGCTCTGGCTGCAGGCAAAGTCGGTTTGGATTTTCCGCACGGATCACGCGATCCGCGTCACACCGGCATGTTTGCTTTGAAATCTTCTTCCTCTCTCGTAAGCAACGTCCGCGATGATCCGGATTGGCCGGGGATTCGCGGACCGAAAACAGCGGTACAGGGTTTTCAAGCAGGCCTGAGATCCGCATCGGAAGGGACACTGAAGCTTTGAACACATCCGCACACCATGCCGAAGGCGTTCCCGCGTGGAAGCAGGAAGTGAACCGGCGTCTGGCCGCACACAAAAGATGCAAAGGCTCTTCGGCTGAGCCGATGACGCCGGTTGAGACCCAGCCCAGCACGGGCGGCCGCGGAGCGGAGGCCGCTGCGCGAGTGGCCGCGCGCTATGCAAAAGCGCCCAAGTACAGCGATATGCTGGCCGGCGAGGCGCGCGCGGCGGTGCGAGCCGCCGAAGCTGCGTCCCGGGCCGCACAGGAAGCGCAGGCTGCCGCTGAGTCTGTATTGGCTGAGCTGGAGGCAGCGTCGATTGAGGAGCCTGAACCTGCGACGCATAGGCAGAGCATTTTTGAAGTTCATGCCGAGGAAGTTCGGGGTCTGAGCGAACAAGGGCATGGAAGCGTTGAAGGCATTTCGATTCTTGAAGCTGAACAGCCAATTCACGCCAACCTGATCGAGTTTCCCGCGGAGCATGTTGTTGAGCGCAAGGTTCGCTCACGGCGCACCGAGAGGCAGAATGCCGATGCGGATGAGCACGAGAGGCAGTTGAGCATCTTCGAGGTAGATCCCGGATCCATCATGATCCAGTCCACTGCAGTGACCAACCCTGAGTGGCTGGGGATCGAACTGGAAGAGGAGCCTGTACGGCAGGAGGTAGTTGCCAAAGCCGCCTCGGTAACGGCCCTGTATCCTGCGTCCATTAGCCTGCGGATGATGGCTACCGTGGTAGATGGCGCGCTGATCGCGGCAGCCGTGCTGGCGTTTGCGATGGTGGTTGCGGCCAATGCGCAGGTGCTGCCAAAAATTAAGGAAATTGAAGTGGGCGCGGCTGTGGCGTTCGCGGTTATCAGCTTGCTTTATCAGGCGCTGTTCTTCTCACTGGCTAAGAGTACGCCGGGGATGAAGTACGCACACATCAGCCTGTGCACCTTCGACGACCAGATTCCCACCGGCGCGCAAAGGCTCGTAAGGCTGGGAGCGCTGCTGCTGTCACTGTTGCCTGTCGGGCTGGGCGTGGCGTGGGCCCTCTTTGACGAGGAGCATCTTAGCTGGCACGACCGCATCTCGCGAACATATCAGCGCAAAGGCTGAGTTTGCGGCAAAAAAATCAGCACTGTCTCTGCACCTTCAGGTCTAATGTGCTATCTCATGAGCCGGCATGGGTGCGCCCTGCAGCGTGACGAAGCGCTCGGGTTGGCAACAAGCGCGGCTCAGGCGAGCCAAGTCAGCTTGCATCTCCCGGTCCATCTTCAGCGAATCGAGCGTGGCGGCAAGGATTGAGCCAGCTTCAGCATCCTCCGGGCGCTCAAGGCGGTAATGCATCCACTTTCCTTCTCTTCGCGCCGCCACCACTCCAGCTTTCCTAAGGTATGCCAGATGCCGGGAAATCTTGGGCTGGCTTTGCCGCAGGACCTCGACCAGATAACAGACACAGACCTCGCGGCCTGCAATCAGGTTGAGCAGGCGCAGGCGCGTGCGATCGGCCAGAGCGGCAAACAACGGAACCAGGGCTGAGGATTTGGGCCGCAAACTCATATCTCCATAATATGCGTATTGACAGATATGTCCAGGCGAGAATATATTTGCATTAGCATATATGAGAAAAGCCTGAATGAGCGCCAATATTGAAGTCAAAGACGAAGTGCAGCGGAAGTACGGCAGCGCCGCCCGAGCGGTAGCCGAGTCAGGAAGCCTGGCTGCTTGTTGCGATCCAGGCCTGCGCTGCTGCGATCCGATTACCACCAATCTTTATAGCGCCGATGATAAGGGGCTGATTCCTGAGAAAGCCGTGCTGGCTTCGCTGGGATGCGGCAACCCCACCGCGCTGATCGAACTGAAGCCGGGCCAGGTAGTGCTCGATCTTGGTTCAGGTGGCGGCATCGACGTGCTGCTCTCTGCGCGCCGGGTTGGACCCACGGGCAAAGCCTATGGGCTTGATATGACCGATGACATGTTGGCGCTGGCCCGCGAAAACCAGCGCCAGGCAGGAGTGGAGAACGTCGAGTTTCTGAAAGGCGAGATCGAGAACATTCCCCTGCCGGATAACTCTGTCGACGTAGTGATCTCGAATTGCGTAATCAATCTCTCTGCCGACAAGTCGCGGGTTCTCAGGGAGGCATTCCGCGTGCTGCGCCCCGGCGGCCGCTTTGCGGTCTCTGATGTCGTAGTGCGAGGCGAGGTTCCCGACGCGGTGCGCAAGAGCATGTTGCTCTGGGTGGGCTGCATTGCCGGCGCACTGGATGAAACCGAATATCGAGCTAAATTGCTCAGCGCCGGGTTCCTCGATATCAGCATGGAGACCACCCGGACCTACAACGTGGAAGATGCGCGTCATTTCCTTGTGGAAGCGGGAGTTGACGTGGACGCGATTGCTCCGCAGGTTGAAGACAAATTTCACAGCGCGTTTATCCGCGCCACCAAGCCCGGCAACATCGAGAGAGGGATGACCATGACCACAGCCGCACCTGCCCACTACAACGTCCTGTTTCTGTGCACCGGCAACTCCGCCCGCTCCATCATGGCGGAGGCTATATTAAACCGCAAAGCCAAGGGCGCATTCACGGCCTATAGCGCCGGCAGCCATCCATCAGGGGCGGTAAGGCCTGAAGCGCTGAAGCAAATCGAGCTTTCGGGAATTCCGGTTGCCGGATTTCGCAGCAAATCGTGGGATGAGTTCGCCGCGGCGGATGCGCCGAAGATGAACTTTGTCTTCACGGTTTGCGACAACGCGGCGAAAGAAGTTTGCCCCTTCTGGCCGGGACAACCGATGACCGCTCACTGGGGAGTTCCTGATCCGGCCGCCGTGCAGGGAACACCGGAAGAGATCGCCCGCGCCTTTCGCGACGCGTATTCCATTCTCGATCGGCGCATCAGCCTGTTTCTCTCATTGCCGCTTTCTACGCTCGAGAGCTTCGCAATTCAGCGTGAACTCGACAACATTGGCCGGCAATGAAGCCACTCTATTGCGCCGCATAATTGCGGCCCGGCAGAACCGCAACTTGATTCACTGAGGTCGAATAACAATGTCCAGCACACCTTATACGCAGGGCCAGATCTGCGCTCCATTGCAGCGTAAGAAGCTCTCTTTTCTCGACCGCTTTCTCACGCTCTGGATTTTCCTCGCCATGGGTATTGGAGTCGCGGTTGGCCACTTCATTCCAGGCTCGGCAGGATTCGTTAATCGCTTTCAAAGAGGAACGACCAATATCCCCATCGCAATCGGGCTGATCATCATGATGTTCCCGCCGCTGGCTAAAGTGCAATATGAGAAGCTTGGCCAGGTCTTTCGCAATAAACGCGTCCTCACACTATCGCTGATCCAGAACTGGGTTATTGGGCCGGTGCTGATGTTCTTTTTGGCTCTGGTGTTCATCCGCGGCGAACCCGCTTATATGCGTGGACTTATCCTCATCGGCATTGCGCGCTGCATCGCGATGGTCCTGGTGTGGAATGAGCTGGCCAATGGGGACACGGACTACGCTGCTGGCCTCGTTGCTATCAATAGTGTCTTTCAGGTTCTCTTCTACAGCTTTTACGCATGGGTATTCATTACCGTGCTTCCAAAGTGGTTCGGCCTTGAAGGTAGCATTGTGCAAGTCAGCATCGGCCAGATTGCGCAAAGCGTTGCAATCTACCTCGGCATTCCATTTGTTTCCGGGTTCATTACGCGCTTTGTTCTCATTCGGATCAAGGGCGAGCAGTGGTACCGCACGCGCTTTATTCCCAAAATCAGTCCGCTCACATTGTTCGCCCTGCTCTTCACGATCCTGGTGATGTTCTCGCTCAAGGGCGATCTGATTGTGCGACTGCCACTCGATGTGGTTCGCATAGCAATCCCGCTGGTTATTTATTTCCTCATCATGTTTCTGGTGAGCTTTTGGATGGGCAGGCGGCTGGGCGCCAATTATGCGCAATCCGCCACTCTCTCCTTCACTGCCGCGGGAAACAACTTCGAGCTGGCGATTGCGGTGGCAGTGGCCGTCTTCGGCCTGAAGTCCGGCGAGGCGTTCGTGGGCGTGGTTGGCCCGCTCATTGAAGTACCGGCACTCATCGGGCTGGTGAATGTCGCCTTCTGGATACAGAGGCGCTACTTTGCTGCTGATGGAAAAGATTTCTCAGTGCATCCTGTTGAGGACGCACCTTAAGGCATTTCTGGACCGTTGCTATATAGCTTCGCCACTTGTTCCCAGAAGCCTCCAACCTCGTCGCGGCGTCACCGTCTAATTAGTCAGCACCGGAATCGGGCGAAATATACTAATAGCAGGAAACGCCGCATTGAAAGCCAGCGGCATAAATAGGAGTTTTTTCCCGGATCCCCGATTTATCCGGGAGAAGGAATCTATGGGAATATTGCTCGAGACCATCCACTCGCCTGCTGATTTGAAGCGCATGAACCTGGCGCAGATGACGGAACTGGCCGAGGATATCCGCGAATTTCTGATTCAGACGCTGTCAAAGACCGGCGGCCACCTGGGTCCGAACCTGGGCGTGGTGGAACTCACTTTGGCCTTGCACACGGTCTTCAATACTCCCGAAGATAAGCTGCTCTTCGACGTGAGCCACCAGGCGTACGTTCACAAAATTCTTACCGGGCGGCTTGATCGCTTCGAGACCATTCGCCAACCCGGCGGGCTGAACGGCTTTATGCTGCGTACCGAGAGCGAGCACGATTGTTACGGGGCCGGGCATGCGGGCACGGCGCTCTCAGCAGCTTTAGGAATGGCCGTGGCCCGCGATCTCTCCGGCGGCAAGGAGCATGTGGTTGCCGTGGCCGGTGATGCGGCTTTCACCAATGGCATATCGTTTGAAGCGCTGAACAACATTGCCGCACAGACCCGGCGGATGATCGTGGTGCTCAACGACAATGAGTGGTCAATCGATCGCAATGTCGGCGCCATTGCCGGTTACTTCCATCGAATTGTCACCAACGAGCGCTATAAATATCTGCACGATTCGGCCCACCGCATTATCGAGCGCTTCGGCGGCAAGACGGCAGCTGAAGTGGCTCGCCGCGCCGAGGAGGCAGCTAAAGGACTTTTGTGGCCTTCAATGATGTTTGAGGAGTTGGGGCTGCAATACTTTGGGCCTATCGACGGCCACAACCTGCCCCTGCTGCTTGAGACATTCAAGTTCCTCAAGAGTGCCGACCATCCCGTGCTGCTGCACGTGCTGACGCAAAAGGGTCGCGGCTTTCAGCCGGCGCTGGATAAGAAAAAGAAATTTCACGGCCTGGGGCCCTACGATCCCGAGACCGGCATGACTGAACCGGCAGGATTGCCGAGCTACTCCGAAGTATTTGCCACAACGCTGGCTGACCTGGCCGATAAAGACGAGCGCATTGTGGCCATCACCGCGGCCATGCCCAGCGGAACGGGACTGGATCTTTTCCGTCCACGCCACCCCAAACGTTACTTTGACGTGGGCATCGCCGAAGAACACGCAGTGGTATTTGCCGCGGGCATGGCAACCCAGGGCTACCGGCCGGTGTGCGCCATCTATTCAACTTTTTTGCAACGGGCCTTCGATCCCATTGTGCACGACGTATGCCTGCAAAAACTTCCGGTGCTGTTCTGCATGGATCGAGCCGGACTCTCCGGAGACGACGGTCCCACGCATCATGGGCTCTTCGATATCAACTACCTGCGCGGCATTCCAGAGATGGTGCTGATGGCGCCCAAGGACGAAGACGAGCTGGCCGACATGATGAAGACCGCCTTTGAGCTTCCCGGCCCGAGCGCCATTCGCTATCCTCGCGGCGCGGTTACAGGCGTAGAGCGCAAGCCTGAGCCGCATGTGATTCCCGTGGGCAAAGCTGAGGTGATCAAGGACGGCTCAGACGTGGCCATTCTCGGACTGGGACCGATGGTTACCATGGCGCGCGAGCTGGCCGAGCGGTTGGAGTACATCGGTTACTCGGCAGCGGTCATCAATCCGCGCTTCGTAAAGCCGCTGGATCTGGAAGTGCTGGAGCAGTATTCCCGGCGCGTGGCCGCATTTGTCACCTTTGAAGATCACGTGAAGATGGGAGGCTTTGGCACCGCGGTGATTGAGGCGCTGGATGAGATGGGATCCACGGTACCGGTGGTACGCATCGGCTGGCCTGATAAATTTATTGAACACGGCAAAGTGGCTGATCTGCGCGTCCGGCACGGACTGACCGTGGACGAGGCGCAGGCCCAGGTGCTGCCGCTGCTGGCGCGGCGCGTGCGCAGGACATTAGTTGCCAGCTGAAGCTAAAAAACTTTATCGCAACAGATACGGTGGGTTTACGCTTAAATCGCGGTGCGACAATCCACGAAAGACTGATTTTTATATGCGATGGTTTCGTATTTTTCTTTTGGGTCTGGGTGGAACGGCTCTTGCCGGGGTATTTGCCTGGGCGCAGACAACTAATCCGGTATCTCCCAAAGCTACGGCTTCGGTGCCTCTGGTTCTCGCCGGCGGCACTGTTGTGGACGTAAGCAACTGGGGCCGCACGGCAAGGGATCAGCAGGATTCGGTCGTCGTTGTGCGCGACGGGCGCATCGTTGAAGTCGGCTACCGCGGGGTTGTGCAAATTCCCAAGGGCGCACGAGTAATCGACTGCACGGGCAAATATATTATTCCCGGCCTAGTGGATGGATTTGCCGGCATGAACTCACAGGGCCAGGCTAATGCAAATCTCTACATGGGCGTCACCACCGTGGTGGTCCGCAACGACTACCGGCACGGTGTGATCGATTCAGCCGCCTATCCCAGCCCGCACCTTTACTACATAGACTCAATCGGCACCACCGACAACTGGAGCCTGTTGGCCAAGCGTCCGGAGTGGGCGCTCAAGTTGAGGGAGGGCGTGCACCCCGCGGAATTAAACGCGGAGGATACAAATCGCCAGCTCACCGACACCTCCAAGCTGGGAACGCGCGTGCTATGGCTGGGTCACGACCTGACCGCTGCCAATACGCAGTGGATTATTTCCCATGCCCACCAGATGGGGCTGGCAACTTATGGAGAATTCGTCTCCACGCCTTACAACGTGGGCATCGAGGCCGGCGTCGACGCGCTGCCGCAGATGAACCGTTATGCACTCGGCGTGATTCCCGATGAGTTGCAGCGGCCTCTGGTAGAAACACCTGATGGACCGGCAACAAACACGGCTTACGATTACTCTGAACGGCTGCCGCCCACCGACGCGCACGTGCGCGCGTATGCAAAATTTCTGGCCACGCACCATGCCGCGCTGATGCCGGCTTTCAGTCTCTTCTACATTGAACTGCCGCAGCATCGCAACCTGTGGAAGGAGCCGGCCGCACGGCTTCTTGACCCCGCCCACATGTACCAGCCTTCAAACCCGGCCACTGGAGAAATCGATTATCCGCTGGCGAACTGGACGCGCCATCTGCCAGCGGCGGGGCAGCGCTACCTTGAAGAAGGCCAGCGCAAAAAGGCCGACCAATCGGCCATGCGGCTTTGGCGCATCAACGAAACTATCTTTTCCGCTTTTCCTCACTACCTGGCCGCATCCGGCGCGTCGTCGATGGGCACCATGGCAGGTATCTCTCTGCACACTGAACTCGAGCTGCTGGTCAGGTTGGGCTTAAGCCCGCGCGAGGCGCTGGCTGCGGCTACCAATAACTATGCGCTGCAGTTCGGCTGGAACGAGTTGGGCCAGATCACCCCCGGACGCCGCGCCGACATTCTGGTTTTGGACGAAGATCCTACGGTGAACATCTGGAACGCGCGCCGCATCTGCGGGCTGATTGTGGACGGCAATGTGATGGACCGCGATGGTCTGCTGACGCTGAAAAAATAAAGTTATACACGCTTCACAGCCTGCCGCGCCGCAGCCGCCAGAATCTCTGGTAATTTTTTTTGCCGGTAAGCAAATGATTGGGCCAGCTTCCGCCGCACCAGCGCACCGCCGATTCTGCCGACGAATCCGTAGGGCAGGGCATACTCAATCTCATCGCTCACCAGCGTTCCCTCCACGCCGTCGCGAATTTCGGCTGTGATGCCGTGGCGATGGCGGAACTCGTTGAAAGGGCCGCGCACCTGCTCATCGTTGAAGTGGCTGTTCCAAGCAAACTCGGTGATGCGGGTCATCCAGCTCACGCGCTTCGGCACCCAGGGGATGGGATAAAAGCTGATGAGAATCTCAGAACCGGAGCCGGCGGCTACGCTTAAAAAACGCCGCGAAGGGTCAGGATGCACGGGCCGCGCCGGCGGAGGCGCAATGCGCGCATCTTCAATGCGGGTTTCAAGCAGTGGCGGCATCAGGTGAGGCAGATTGGCCGGGTTGGCGAAGAGCGCGAAGACCAGTTCCACGGGGAAGGGAACCCATTGGCGAGTTTCAAATCGCTCGGTCATTAGTTTTGATGGTAACCGCCGTGGCCTGTGCATGCGGCAGCAGTAAGCAGAATCGCCGTGCATCGGTTACCCTTAAGGCTAAGCAGCAAATTCATACAGGCTCTCGCGAGATCATGACCGATTCCCCCCAGCAGGCCATATCGAGACCCCAGCCGCGCAATCGATGGCTCATCCTTATTGCGGCCTTCAAACTGGCCCAGGCGCTGTTGTTTATCGCCATCGGCGTGGGCGCGCTGCGCCTGCTGCACAAGGACGTGAGCGATCTGCTGGAGCAACTGGCCAACCACCTGCGTTTTAACCCGGAGTCGCGCCTGGTCAACTTCATCCTTGAAAAATCATCGATCGTCGATGACCGGATGCTGCGGCGGATTGGCGCGGTGGTCTTCTTTTATGCGGCGCTCGATCTGGTTGAAGGAACCGGCCTCTATCTCCAGAAAACCTGGGGAGAGTACCTGACCCTGATCATCACCGCGTCGTTCCTGCCCCTGGAAATCTTCGAAGTCTTCCGCAGATTGACGTGGATCAGGGTGAGCCTGCTGACCGTAAATGTTCTGGTGTTTTTCTACCTGCTGAAGCTGGTGGTGGACAATATGAGGCGCCGCAGGATTGCAATTACAAACTAAATTGCAACAAACCGCTGGAAACACTCGGTAGGCAGATATGCATAAGAATGAGTGTTTCGCCTTTTCTTCCCCTACCACGACTTGAGCCTTCTGTCTAGAGCAGGAACCAAAGCCATAAACACTACATATTGTGGTGGTTGATTTTTCTCTATCTATCAGTAGTCCTTCGCCCGGTCGCCTGCGGTAGTAAGTACTTTCCACAGATTTTTCACTCGACGAGAGCGTAGATACGGGTTACTATCGCCTCTATGGAGCCGAACGGAGCGAAACGGAGTGCTATGGAGTCCAGCAAAAAACCCGCTGAAATAACTCCTTAGGCCGAGTCTAATCGCAATCTTTCCTCTCCAGACAGAATTGTGACGCCAAATCGGCGAAGGAATCAGCCTTGCAAACCGGAACGGGCCGGATCAAGGAAAAAACAAGCGGCAGGCAGTAACGAAGCTGCAAGAGACAGGAAGTCATGGAAGCGTTTCGTGGTCACCATCCAGCGAAGGTCGAAGACGGCGGAAGGCTGAAGCTCCCGGGTCCGTTCAAGAAGCTGCTGGATGAAGCAAACGTGACCCAGTTCTATATCACTTCGCAGGACGGCAAGAGCGCACAGATATGGCCGTTGCCGGCGTGGGAAAAGCAGGAAGCGCTTCTGGCGGAAGCCAGCACCATGGACGACGCGGTGGACAAATACCTGAACCTGACCAGCTACTACGGCCAGCAGGTGGAGATGGATAAACAGGCGCGGGTGACATTGCCGCAGATTTTACGGGAAGCGGCCAAGTTGAATGCTGAAGTTGCGGTTCGCGGAAAGATGCATTACCTGGAGGTTCAAAACCTCAGGAACCTGGAAGAGAGTTTGTCGGCCAACGAGCTAACGGCAGCAGATCGCAAGACGTTGAAAGAGTATCTCAAGCCACGCAGTTGAAACATTTACCCCCCAGGGGGATGCATGACGAATTCGAGTGAGCGCCATGTACCAGTTCTTTTCAAGGAAGCGATTGATTTTCTCAACGTTCGCGAGGGCGGAACGTACGTTGACTGCACGCTGGGCCTGGCAGGGCACGCCGAGGCAGTCATCAGGCATCTGGGGTCACATGGGCAATTCATTGGATTTGACCGTGACGCCGAAGCCATGGGCATGGCAAAGATGCGCCTGGGCAGGATTTTAAACGAGCTGGCAAACAAGGCGCCGCAGGTAAAGATGGTGGGCGAAGCATTCAGCACCATTGAAAAGCACGTGAAGCCGAATTCAGTGGATGGTTTGCTGGCAGATTTTGGAGTGAGCAGCCTGCAGTTTGATGAGGCTGACAGAGGGTTCAGTTTTCAGGCGGATGGACCGTTGGATATGCGCATGGACAGGCGCTCCAGTCCAACCGCCGAACAAGTGGTAAACGAGGCCGGTGAGCGAGAGCTTGCAGACCTAATTTACGAATACGGAGAGGAAAGGAGGTCGCGGAGAATCGCCAGAGCCATTGTGCACGGGCGGCCGGTTACAACCACGGGGCAGTTAGCCCGCTTAGTAGCTTCAGCCGCCCGGCCAATGAAACATGAGCACATTCATCCTGCGACCAGAACTTTTCAAGCCCTCCGCATCTTCGTAAATCGTGAGTTGGACGAAATCAAGGCGCTGCTTGAGGCCGCGCCCAGATTGCTCAAGCCGGGCGGAAGACTGGTGGTCATCAGCTTTCACTCTCTTGAGGATCGCATTGCGAAAGACAGTTTGCGCGAAGGCGCGCAAAAGAAAATCTGGGAAATTTTGACAAAGAAGCCGGTAACGGCCAGTGAAGAAGAGATTGAACGCAACCCCCGCTCACGGAGCGCGAAGTTGAGAGCGGCAGAAAGAAAAGCTAGCAGCTGACAGCAAACAGCTAACAGCGCCTGGCATCTGGTTTTCAACTGTTTGCTGTCAGCTGTTCGCTGTCAGCTAAGGAGACACACCATGGCGGCATGCACCACAACTTACATGTCACCTGATTACGAAGTGAGCCACCGCTCGAGCGCGCGGTCTGACGATCGGAACTTGAGGCTCATGGCCCTGCAGCCGCAGCGCAGGCGAGGTGTTTGCACGCCGGAGTTCTACTTCGTCAAGCGCATCGATAACTCGCGGCTGGTCAAGGCGCCTGACCCGGTAAGGGCGCGCCAGATGCGCTTGTTTTCCGCAGCCGTCGCTTTGCTTTTTTCGCTGGTGATGTTTTACGGTTTGCAGCACTTCAACGTAATCGAGAGCGGCTACCGCGTGGAGTCAGAGAAGCAGGTGCTTGACCAGATGCGCGAGGAGAATCGCCAATTGCGTTTAGCCGAGGCGCAGTTAACCCAGCCGGGGCGTATTGACCCGATGGCCCGCCAGTTGGGTCTTGTTGAACCGCAACCGGGCCAGGTGATTCATCCCAATGCCGGCCCTGATGTGGGGGCTCCGGCGATTGCCCAGGTGAATCCTCCGGCGGTCAAAAACAGCTACTAGCCTTTAGCTCCTGGCCGCTAGCTTCAAAGTGCACGTTTTGTATGCGGAACGAGGAGGAAGCTAACAGCTGGAAGCTAGTAGCTAAAAGCTGAATGCGGAGCGTTTTTCCATGCGGGCAGCCGTTCGAGCCAACCGGAACCTCACCAACGCGGCGCCCATGCCTATTTCAAGCAGTCGCGTTTCTGGCTTATCTGCCTGTTTTTTATGCTGTGGTCAAGCCTGATTGCCGGCCGGTTGTTCTGGCTGCAGGTGGTGCGCCATCATGAGTTTGTTGAGCGTGCCCAGAAGCAGCAGCAGCGCACCTTTGAAGTAGCTCCGCGCCGCGGCGTGCTCTACGACCGCAATCTGCATGAGCTGGCCATGACCGTGCAGGTGGACTCGATCTACGCGGTTCCCTCGAGATTGACGACAAGCAGACCGCCGCACACGCACTGGCCGCTGTAGTGCATACCGATCCTGAAGATGCGCAGACCAGCGTAGAGCAGATTGCCGCGCGGCTAAATAATGGCCGCAACTTTGCCTGGGTGGCGCGGCGCGTGACGCCGGAGGTTGCGGCAAAAGTAAAAGCGATGACCAGGCGCCAGCGCATCAAGGGCATCTACTTCCCGAAGGAGTTCCAGCGCTTTTATCCTGACAACGAAATCGCCGCGCAGGTGCTGGGCTATGTGGGCGTGGACGACAACGGGCTGGGCGGGCTGGAGCAGAAGTTTGAGCCGCAGTTGCACGGCGTTCCGGGCCGCATGTATACGGCCATGGATGCGCGGCGCAAGGTACTGGGTTCGAGCGAACACGAACCCGAGCCGGGCCAGAACCTGGTGCTCACCATCGACGAAAACATTCAGTTCCTCGCCGAGCGAGCGCTGGACCACGCCATGGAGAAGACTCAGGCGGAGAACGGCACGGTGGTGGTGCAGGACGTGCACACCGGACAGATTCTGGCGCTGGCCATTCGTCCCACCTTCAATCCCAACTCTCTTCCGCCACACCACGGCGGAGCTGCTGCGCAATCACGCGGTGAGCGATGTCTACGAGCCGGGCTCAGTCTTCAAACTGGTCACCTACTCGGCAGCTCTCGATCAGCATGCGGTTACGCCGGACGATATGTGGACTGCCAGGGCAGCGTTATAACTCTGGCCGGACGCGTGATTCACGACGACAAGGGCGACCACTTCGGGCGCCTCACGGTGACATGAAGCGCTGGAGCGCTCGAGCAACGTGGGCGCTATCAAGATTGCGCTCAAAGTGGGCCAGGACCGTTTCTACCAATATGTGCGCGACTTCGGCTTCGGAAGCCGCACCGGCGCGGAGATGCCGGGCGAAACTCGCGGCCTGCTGCGCCCGGTGAGCAAGTGGAGTCCATCGTCCATCGCCTCCATCGCCATGGGCCAGGAGGTTGCGGTCACGCCGCTGCAGATGGTCTCGATGGTTTCAACCATCGCCAACGGAGGTGTTTATCTTCCGCCGCACGTGTTGATGCCGGGACAACTTGATCCCACTACTCCCAACCAAAAGCCCGCTCCCCTGCAACCGTCGCCGTTCAAAGCTGGTGGCGATCTGCCCGATCCGCTCCCTCCCGGCGCGCACCGCGTGCTCTCCACGCTTACCGCTGCCCAGATGCGCAAGATGATGGAGGGCGTGGTGCTCTATGGCACCGGCAAGGAAGCGCAGCTCAACGGCTACTCCTCAGGCGGCAAAACGGGCACGGCGCAAAAGTTCGATCCGGCAACCGGTCAGTATTCGAAGACCTTGCACGTCGGCTCGTTCGCAGGCATTGCGCCCGTAAACAATCCGGTGATCGCCGTGGCTGTGATTCTTGATTCGCCCAAGGGCGACTACTACGGCGCCTCGGTAGCCGCGCCGGTCTTTGCCGATGTGGCGCAACAGGTGCTTGAGTATTTAGGCGTCCGGCATGATATCGATGTCCATGCGCCCCGCCCTGGGCAAAAGGCCGATCAACGCGTGATGGAGGACGAAGCGCGCGAGAAATCCAGCGACGACGATATCAAGGCGCTCTATGCCGCGGCCAATGAGTTGCCCAGCGACGACCCACTGCGTGGCGGCGGAACTCAAAGCCTGCGCACAGGGTCGAGCAATACTCAAACCGCAAATAAGACAGCAGCGCAGCCGGTGAATGAAGTTGCGCAGGCTGTTTATTCAGCGCCTCAGTCACTGCCTTCATCTGTAACGCAGCAGGGTACGCAGCAACAACCGGCGGTGATGGTCGTCGACTTTAAAACACAACGCGTTCCATCGCTCGTCGGCTTGCCGGTGCGCAAGGTGATTGAGCTGGCCTCCGCCGCGGGATTGCAAGTGCATATTTCTGGAAGCGGCACCGTGCGGGAGCAGGCTCCCGCTCCCGGCACCATGGTCGCCTCCGGAACCCAAATCGTTGTCCGCTGCGGACGGTGAAGCATCTCTCCCTTGCGAGAGTTACTACAACCCTTCCGGCCACACCCGCGTACCTTCAAGCGATTCGCCTGTCTCAAGCAGGCTCTTTAGGCTGGCGAGAATCATCGGCCATCCGCCGGAAACTGCCTTGATGAGCTTCGAGTCCGGCTTGTCCATTTCATGCGTGACCGTGAGCTTGACGTTTTCGCCCTTTGGTTCCAGCTCATAAGTCAGGCGCGAAAAGCCTTCCGCGGTCATCTCGGGAAACATGTGATTCTTCCACTTCAGGACCAAGCGCTTGTGCGGTTCGATTTCAAGCACTTCACCGCTGTCGGCGCTGTCCCCGTTCGGTTTTACTATTCTCCAGGACGCTCCCGGCTTCCATTCACTCTCCTGCGTTGTATTCATCCAGAACCGGCGCGTGAACTTCGGCTTCGTCAGCGCCCGCCACAGTTTCTCAGGCGTGGTGCGGATAAAGGTCACATACACAAATTGAGATTCAGCCATTGTTTTCTCCTTCGAGTCGTATTTTCAATTGAACGGGGCGTGCAATTACCCCGACGAAATCTTCGAATCACTTCTTTCAGTGCGGCCAGCGGCGCGTCTCTTCGAGCGGCTCGCCTGTTTCCAGAAAAGACTTGAGGCTGGAAAGAATCATCGGCCATCCGTTGGAAACTGCCCTAATGGTCTTCGAGTCGGGTATGTCCATCTCAGTCGTTACGGTGAGCTTGACTGCATCGCCTTTTTGCTCGATCTCATAGGTCACGCGTGCGAAGCCTTCCGCGGCCATCTCGGGAAATACATGATTCTTCCACGTCAGGACCAGCTTCCGGTGCGGTTCAATTTCAACCACTTGGCCGCTGCCGGCTGCGCTCCCGTTGGGTGCAACGATTCGCCACGATGCGCCCGGCTTCCATTCGCTCTCCTGCGTTGTATTCACCCAGTACTGCCGCGTGAATTCCGGCTCCATTAACGCGCGCCACAGTTTCTCCGGCGTGGTGCGGATAAAAGTCACATAAACAAACTGAGATTCAGCCATCGTTTTCTCCCTCGAGTTTTTCTTTGAGTTCAGCAAGAGCGCGCAATCGTCCCCGCTCGTATTTGTCAATCCATCGCTCGGCTATCTCGTGAATTGGCATGGGATTCAGATAGTGCAGCTTCTCCCGGCCCCGCCGGATGGTCGCCACCAGGTTTGCCTCTTCAAGCAGCTTGAGGTGTTTGGTCACGGCCTGTCGCGTCATCCGCAGATGCGCGCAAAGCTGTCCCAGGGTTTGCCCGTTGTCTGCCCTCAGCCGATCAAGCAGCAGCCGGCGTTCGGCAGCAGCGAGCGCCTTGAACACTTTGTCCACATCAACGCCCATGTCGGCATAATAGGCAACCAAAAGGTTGCATGTAAAGAGTTAATTTTGCAGTATTCGCAATATTTTCATTGGTTCGATTTCGCCCCACTGCGCTAATCTCAGACCATGGCGGTCTGGTATCCATTCGATAAAGGCGCGACACTCGGCCAAAAAGGTTCCGAAGAAGGAATCATTCTTCGTGACGAAGAGCATCCTCTTGAGGCTCGGATAACTCTCGAACGCGACGCACGCTCCGCGCCTTTCGCAATCACCTGCGGCATCTACCGCTGCATGATGCATACGCGCTTTTTCGCGCTTGAGAGCGAAGCAACTTCAGAGTATGAAGACATGAAGATCGCTCTGGCCGTGCTCCTGCTTACTGAAGATGAAGACGGACCGGAAGGATGCAGGACCTTTTTATCCAGCGTCTCCGCGTTTATCGAAGCCTATCCATGAGCGGGGGATTCTGATGGCTGCAAACAAACTACAATTGAGCAGTGATGAAGTGGAACGATCTAATAGAAGAAGTGACCGCGGTGGGCGCAGGCGGCGGCTCAAGTGAGCCTGTAACCGGCGTGGAATACGACTCGCGCCGCGTGCGCAAGGGCTCGGTTTTTGTAGCCATGAAGGGCGGCTCGACCGACGGCAATCGTTACGTTGAGAAAGCCATTGCCGCGGGCGCGCTGGGAATCATTACCGACTCGTCGCAAGCCTTTGACCATCTGCTGGTTTTTCAGCCCGGCATGCCGCTGCTTGAGGTTGAGCATGGGCGGCGAGCTCTGGCTCAGGCTTCTGCGGCTTTCTTCGGCCATCCCGAGCGCAAGCTTGCGGCCACGGGCATCACCGGCACAAATGGAAAAACCACTACGGCATTCCTGATTGAGGAATTGCTCAATGCGGCTGCACGCAAAACCGTGCTGGTGGGCACCATTGAATACCATGTAGCCGGTGAGGTGCGCTCCAGCGTGCACACCACGCCCGAGTCCAGAGATTTGTTTGAGCTAATGGCCGAGGGTGTTGAACACGGAGCCACTGAGCTGGTCACCGAAGTCTCAAGCCACGCGCTCGACCAGGGCCGCGCAACCGGAGTGAATTTTGATGTAGCCGTCTTTACCAATCTCACCCGCGACCATCTCGATTATCACCAGACGATGGAAAACTATTTCGCCGCCAAGCGGCTGCTCTTCGATGGCACAGTTTATCCCGCGCCGCGCGTTGCGGTGATTAACGCGCACGACCCGAATGCGGAAGAGTTGGCTGCGGCTGCGCGCAACGCCGGAGCCGAAATTCGCACCTATGGAATCGGCATGGGCGATTGGCGCGCCGCAAAATACACTCTTACTCCGGCTGGCGCGCTTCTCAATCTTGAAACGCCGGCAGGTAATGCTGAAGTGGTTTCGCATCTGGCCGGCGAGGTGAACATACTCAACCTGATGGCTGCGCTCGCGGCGGCTCATGCGCGAGGCGTGCCGTTCGCGGAGTTGATTGCATCAGTTCCAAATCTCAAGCCGGTTCCGGGGCGCTTTCAATCAGTAGACGCGGGGCAGCCCTTCACAGTGATTGTGGACTACGCCCATACAGACGATGCCCTGCGCAATCTGACCGCGCTGGCGAGGCAGATGACGGCGCAGACCGGCGGGCGCGTGATTACGCTCTTCGGCTGCGGCGGTGACCGCGACCGAACCAAGAGGCCAAAGATGGGCGAAGCTGCCGGCGCGGGCAGCGACTTGGTGGTGGCCACCAGCGACAATCCCCGCTCGGAAGATCCACTGGCGATTCTGGCAGAGATTGAGCCGGGATTGAAACGCAGCGGGGTTGGCTACACTGTTGAGCCGGATCGGACCGCGGCCATCTGTGTTGCACTTAAAGCGGCCGCAGCGGGCGACGTGGTTTTGATCGCCGGCAAAGGCCACGAAAAGGAACAAATTCTCTCCGGCGGCGTCATTCCATTTGACGATGCGGAGGTTGCGCTTCGAGCGCTCAGGGAACTGGGCGCCGAAATGGGATATGGTAAAGGGCAATGAAACTCACGCTGGCAGAGGCGGCAATCAGCGCGGGCGCGGTGCTTGAAGCGCCTGCGAGTGCGACCAACGCCGGCGCTCTGGAGGTGTGCGGCTACTCCATCGACTCGCGCACGATTGCCCCCGGCGAGCTGTTTTTTGCGGTGCGCGGAGAGCGGCTGGACGGGCACGATTTTGTAGCTGCCGCGCTCAAGCGCGGAGCCGTGGCGGCAGTGGTATCGCGCGCATTGGTGGCTACACTGCCCGATGCGGCGCTGTCCGCGCCGCTGCTGATTGCCGAAGATCCGCTGCTTGCGTTGCAGTCTCTGGCAGCGCATTTGCGCCGCCAGTGGGGCAAGCGCGTGGTGGCCATTACGGGCTCGGCAGGCAAGACCACAACCAAAGAAGCCGTAGCCGCGGCTCTGGGCGCAAAATTCAATGTGCTCAAGTCGCTGGGCAATTTGAATAACAACTTCGGGCTGCCGCTACAACTTTTGCGGCTGCAGCCGGAGCACGAAATTGCAGTAGTCGAGATGGGGATGAATCACGCAGGCGAGATAGCCGCGCTGGCCATGATTGCCTCGCCCGACTGGGGCGTGGTGACCAACGTGGGCACGGCGCACGTGGAGAACTTTGCCGACGGGCAGGCAGGCATTGCCCGCGCCAAGTTCGAACTGGTGGCGTCGCTGCCCGCCAACGGCGTGGCCTTCCTCAATAGCGACGACGCGTATGTTTCGCAGTTTGGGCGGAATTTTCAGGGTCGCGCGGTTTATTTTGGATCCGGCCCCATCGCCGACCCGCAACTGCTTGAGCACAGTGAAGACCTGTCGGGGCTGCACCTCAAGTTTCGTGCCGGGGAGCGCGAGGTCGAGTTCACGCTCCACCTGCTGGGCGCGCACAACGCACTGAACGCCCTGGCCGGCCTCGCCGTAGCTTTAGAAGCGGGCGTCGAAATGGACGCGGCCGTGGCTGCGCTCGCCTCGCTGACTGCAGGCGACAAGCGCGGTCAGTTGATCGAGATTGGCGGCGCGACCATTCTCAACGACAGCTATAACTCCAACCCCGAAGCATTGAGCTCAATGATCCGCACCCTGGCCGGAAGACCCGCACAGCGGCGGATTCTGGTGGCTGGGGAGATGCTGGAATTGGGCGAGCAAGGTCCCGCACTGCACGCCGATTGCGGACGCGCCGCCGCCGAAGCCGGGCTTGACCTGGTAGTTGGCGTAGGCGGCAATGCCGAACAACTGGCCGCTGCCGGCGTGCGCCGGCGGGGTGGCCGCACTCTTCCTGCCCAATGCCAAAGCTGCCGGACTGTGGCTGCTGCAAAACATTGTTCCCGGCGACGTGGTGTTGGTCAAAGGCTCGCGTGGCGTGCATTTAGAGCAGGCAATCGAAATAGTGAAAAGCGGAATCGGAACAGTTACCTAGCAAGCGCAGCTGGACTGAATTAACCTTCCACAGCCCGGCAGCCCCGGGCCTGTAGAATCAACATGAAACCTGCCTCATTCCGGCTCTGGAGGCCACTTGCTTTACTGGCTGCTCTACGAAAAGCTGTTCCCGTATTTTCACCCGTTCCGGATCTTCCGCTACCTTACTTTTCGCACCGCCTTTGCCTCGCTTACAGCACTGCTGATCACGCTTCTGATCGGCCCTTACGTCATTCGCAAGCTGCGCGAGTTTCAGATCGGCCAGTTCATCCGCGAAGACGGCCCTCAGTCGCACCAGAAAAAGTCAGGCACTCCCACCATGGGCGGAGTGCTCATCCTGATTGCCATTTTGTTACCTACAGTGCTTTGGTCCGACCCATCAAACTGGCTGGTCTGGATCACGGTCTTCTCGACAATCGCTTATGGAGCCATCGGATTTGCCGACGATTACATCAAAGTGGTCAAGCGGCGCAGCCTGGGCCTGACGGCGCGCGCCAAGCTGATGTGGCAGGGGCTGGCCGGAGCACTGGTGGCCATTGCGCTGGTGGCGCTCGATCAGTTCAAGCTCTTCTCCACGCAGTTGACGGTGCCGTTTATCAAGAGCTGGCGCCCCGATCTGCACTGGAACATCTGGCCCGCCACGCTCCCCCATATGAGCCTTCTGGCGTTTCTGCCCTTTGTGGTCTTTGTGACGCTAGTGCTGGTTTTCTCGTCGAATGCCGTCAACCTGACCGACGGCCTTGATGGGCTGGCCATCGGCTGCACCATCATCGCCGCCGGCGCGCTGGCCGTGCTCACCTACGTCAGCGGCCACGTGGTTTTTGCTGACTACCTCGAATTGCAGCGGATGCCCATGGTAAGCGAACTGACCGTCTTTTGCGGGTCCATGGTTGGCGCGTCCATCGGTTTTCTCTGGTATAACGCCCACCCGGCTGAGATCTTTATGGGCGACGTGGGCTCGCTGGCCCTGGGCGGCGCCATCGGCACGGTCGCGGTTATCATTCGCCAGGAACTCCTGTTGCCATTTATCGGCGGCGTCTTCATTCTTGAAGCGGTATCGGTGATGCTCCAGGTGGGCAGCTATAAGTTGCGCAACAAGAAGCGCATCTTCAAGATGGCCCCGCTGCATCATCATTTTGAGCAGTGCGGCTGGCAGGAATCTAAAATCATTGCCCGCTTCTGGATCGGCGCCCTGGTGTTTGCATTGTTTGCACTCACCACACTGAAACTCCGTTAGCAAAACTCCGCGCGGCGCCAAACGGTGCACAATAAAAGAAGTCGCGGACAGCAGGAGCCTGAATAAATGGAACTCAAAGGCAAGAAAGTTCTGGTCGTGGGGCTGGGTAAATCCGGTCTGGCGGCGGCGTTGTTTTTGCGCCACCGCGGCGCCCAGGTTACTGTTTCCGACGTGCGCAGCGCTGAAGCGCTCTCCAAGGAGATTCCCGCCCTGCTCGAAGAGGGGATTATGGTGGAGGCCGGCGGTCACGGCCTGCTCACCTTCCGCCGCCAGGACCTGATCGTAGTCAGCCCCGGCGTGCCGCTCGATACGCCGGAACTGGCGCAGGTAAGGAGCTTCGGCCTGCCGGTGATCGGCGAACTCGAACTGGCTGCGCGTTTTCTCAAGGGCAAAATGCTGGCCATTACCGGCTCCAACGGCAAGACCACAACCACCGCTTTGGTAGGCGAAATCCTCAAGAAGGCCGGCATTCCCTCTCTGGTAGGCGGCAACATCGGTTTCCCGGTAGTGGGGCTGATTGAAGAAAGCACTGACCAAACCTGGTCGGTGCTTGAGGTTTCAAGCTTTCAGCTTGAAAGCACGGTCGAGTTTCATCCCGCCATTGCCGTGATCCTGAACATTACCCCCGACCACCTTGACCGGCACGGCAGCTTTGAAAACTACGCGCTGGCCAAGGAACGCATCTTTGCCGCGCAGAACGAGCACGACAGCCTGGTGCTGAACGCCGACAATGAGCGCGCCGCCGAGGCCGCGGCCCGCTCTGCAGCCAATGTTTATTGGTTCTCCATTGAGCATCCGGTCGAGCAGGGAGCCTGGCTTGAAAATGGCTACGTTGTCTACCGTTCTGCGAAAAACGCCGCGACGGAAAGCGTGATGCCTCTGAAAGGAATCCCGCTCAAAGGCGCGCACAATGTTGAGAATGTGCTGGCGGCCGTGGTCGCGTCCCGGCTCGCCGGAGCCTCGGCGAACGTGATTCGCCAGACCATTGAAAGCTTCCAGGCGGTCGAGCACCGGCTTGAGTTTGTAGCCACGGTCAATGGCGTTTCGTTCTACAACGACTCCAAGGCCACCAATGTGGACGCAACGGCCAAAGCTGTAGCCGCATTCGACTCCGGCATTCACCTCATCCTCGGCGGCAAGGACAAAGGCACCGGCTATACGCAACTGGCGAGCCTGCTGCGGGAGCGGGTGCGCGCTGTCTATACCATCGGCACGGCGGCAACCAAAATCGAGTCGGAATTGCGCGGCATGGTCACCATCCAGTCCTGCGAGACGCTGGAATCTGCGGTCAGCGCGGCGGCCTCTGCGGCGCGTCCCGGCGAAGTGGTGCTGCTGGCCCCGGCCTGCTCCAGCTACGACCAGTTTGAAAACTACGAGCACCGCGGCCGCGTATTCAAAGACCTGGTCAATGAATGGCAGGGAAGGAAGGCATGCCATACCGCGTAGGAGTGGATAAATGGCTGTTCTTCTTCACCATGCTGCTGGTCGTGGCCGGGCTGGTGATGGTTTTTTCGGCCTCGGCCGTGGTGGCGCAGGAGCGCTTTCACTCGCCTTACGCGTATGTCGGCAGGCAGGCTCTTTGGGTGTTGGCAGGCATGGCGGCCTTGCTGGTCCTCATGCACGTGGATGTGAGCCGCTACAATTCCCGCAAGTTCATCGGCGCTGCTGTTTGCGTCACCACTCTGCTGCTGGTGATGGTTTACTTTTTTCCCGGCTCGCACAATACCCATCGCTGGATCCGCTTTGGCGGTCAGTTTACCTTTCAGCCCTCTGAGATTGCCAAGCCCGTGCTGGTGCTGTTTCTGGCCTGGTTCCTGCACACCCGCCTGGGCGCAATCAGCGACTGGCGCCACACCCTCCCGCCCGCCATCCTCATGCCGCTGGTTTTTATTTTCTGATTGTTTTCCAACCCGATCTGGGAACGGCGCTGGTCTTGTGCGGCGTCACCGCCATCATGCTGTTTCTGGCCGGACTGGAATGGAAGTACCTGGTGGTTGGGGTTTGCGTAGCGCTTCCTTGCGTGGCGGCTCTGCTCATCTTGGTTCCCTGGCGATTGCAGCGCGTCCTGGTCTTCCTTAATCAAAACTGCGATGCAAAGGATTCCGGTGCGGCCGGCTACCATATCTGCCAATCGCTTATCGCCGTTGGCACCGGCGGCGTTACCGGCCTCGGTTACATGGATGGCATGCAGAAGCTCTTTTACCTGCCCGAAGCCTCAACGGATTTTATCTTTGCCAACATCGCCGAAGAGATGGGCTTGATGGGCGCCATCTTTATTGTTGGTCTCTTTGTAGCGCTGGGCGTGCGCGGGCTGCGCGCCGGGTTTCGCTCCAGGGACTCTTTTGCGCGCCTCACCGCCTTCGGCCTCACCACGGCGATTCTACTGCAAGCCTTCTTCAACATCAGCGTGGTGCTGGCGCTGGTGCCCACCAAAGGAATCCCGCTGCCCCTGATCTCCTCCGGCGGCACCTCGGTCTTTGTAACCCTTGCCAGCATCGGCATCCTGCTCAACATTTCCAAAAAAGTTGAATGAATTGGTCTATGCAGGTGTAGACTTTCGTGCGAAGGAGTGTGTCTATGAGCAATGATTGTAAATTCATTATTCCTGAAGAGTGCAGGGAGTTTGGTGAAAAAAACATCGGCACAAGGCGAGAGATCGCAAAGGAGTTCGTTGAAAAGTTTGTCGAGAAGGTTGCGCCGCCGAAGAGCATGGATGATTCAGACGAAGCGTGGACACAATCAGTTCGTAGACGCTTCATTGAAATTTGTCCAAAAGATTGTTACCCATTACCTGGCGATCCTCTCACTAGAAAAGGGGAATATCTCGTTGATTACACATGGGCGGAAGAAGAAAATGGGAAGCGCGTTCTTTTGGCTAGTGAAAGTGAATGGGGATCTGATCGATTTGGGAAAATAAATTGGTCCTCTGTTGAACATGATTTTGAAAAACTCTTAGCAATAAAGGCGCCATTCAAGGTTCTCATCTTTTCTTCCATCAGCAAGCCTTATGGATTGATGCAGGAAACTAATTTTTCTACAGAGTTTGCGAAGATTAGACTCAAGGTATCTCTGGAGGACTATGGGCATCATTTTCCGGGTGAAGTATATATCTTCATCGACTTTCCACAGACTCGCGTTGAGAACGGGAACGGAATTTATCGCTCATTCATTTGGATAGCAGAGAAGCTAGGCAAGGTGGAGGTAAAGTTTGAAGCCAGCGAAGAACATGGTCTCAAACGACTAACGGAATTTGAGACACAGTGGGTCTGAAGCAGGTTATCGAACGAGCGACAAACAGGAGAAATGTAATTGGGTCAGTATAGCGCGAGATATGTTTCCTGATGGAAAGTGAGATCAAATGAGCCTTACAGATAATCAACAGGGAATTAGGCCAGATGGAGCTGCCCCAGAAAAACATGGCAACCCCATTGATAATCGGGTGGGTGCCGGTATCCTGCTCATTGTCATTTCAGGTTTGATTATATTGATGATTTATGCCTGCTCGGGAACTACTGAATCCACAGGCCATAACGAATTCACATACCCGAAGGGCGTCTTGGATCATAAGATTGTAGTTATAGGCAACAATTCGGAACTCGATGTCACCGTGAAGTTAAGGGGGTGGGATGCTGGAGCAACGGATTTGTACACTGCCATAGTCGATATGGAGAGTGTAATGAAACACGAATTGCAGGAAAGTAACGGGGAGCAAAGCATCGTGTTTCACATCGTCGGAGATGCAGGAGGCGGGCGCGATGATTATGGACATGTGAGGCCAACAGACCTGATTAATGTGTTCGATATTCAGTATTCCATGGATGACTTAAGACAGATTGATTGGGAACACCTTCCGGGCGAGAACCGGTTGCTTAATATTGGAAGAGTCTCGGGTGTAACAGAAGCAGGTGTGTCAGTTGCCCGGAGTTATTGCCAAGAGGGACGTGAGTTCACGCAAATCTTTTGTGCGAATTTTTAACCCGCTAATCTACAAAGAGGGACTACTGTTTGCCCAATTTACGCGTACTCATCGCCGGCGGCGGCACGGGCGGCCACATCATTCCCGCACTTGCCGTGGCGCGTGAGCTGGTTGCCCGGCACAAAGCTGAAGTTATTTTTGTCGGTACCGCGCGAGGTATGGAGACGCGGCTGGTGCCCGAGGCCGGATTTAACCTGCGCCTCATCGAAGTAGGCCCTCTGAAAAATGTCTCGCTGCTCACCCGTCTGCGCACTCTCACCGATCTGCCGCGCAGCATCTTTGCCTGCCGTAGTATGATCCGCGAATTCAAGCCCGATGTGGTTTTTGGCGTGGGCGGCTACGCCTCCGGCCCGGCGATGGCGGCGGCGCTCCAACTCAAGGTGCCCACCATGGCCTTTGAACCAAACGCCATGCCGGGACTGGCCAACCGCCTGGTAGGCAAGCGCGTCAACGCAGCGGCGGTCAACTTTCCTTCCGCATGCAAATGGTTTCGCAACTGTGAGGTCACCGGAATTCCCGTGCGCAAGGAGTTCTTCGCGCTTGAGTCGCCAACCAGCTCCGCGCCTCACCTGCTGGTTTTTGGAGGCTCGCAGGGCGCGCGCATCTTCAATCTTCATCTTCCCTTGATACTGAATGGTCTGCTGGATGCAATCCCCGGCCTCACGATTCTCCATCAAAGCGGCGCGCGCAATTTTGATGCGACCCAGGCAGCCTATACCGCAAGCGGAGCCGACCCTGCTCGATGGCAGGTGCTAACCTTCCTCGACGATATGCCGGCGCGCTTTGCCCAGGCCACCCTGGTGATGGCGCGCAGCGGCGCATCCACGGTGGCTGAACTGACCGCTGCCGGCAAGCCCAGCCTGCTGGTGCCTTTTGCCGCTGCCGCCGATCAGCACCAGAAGTGTAATGCCGAGGCCATGGTGGATGCCGGAGCTGCCGCATTCCTGCTTGAGAAGGATTTGGAAATTCCCGGCAAGCTGCTGGATACGCTTACCGGCCTGCTGACCTCGCCGAAGCAACTGGCGTCGATGGCCGATGCTGCCCGAATCCAGGCTCATCCCGCCGCAGCCGAACAGATCGCCGACAAAATTGCAGCACTGGCCGAAATAAAGGTCCCAGCCAAATAGTCTGTCAGCCCGGTTCCGAACAAAAGCTTTGCCCCATCCATGTGTCATCCTGAGCGAGCAAAGCGAGTCGAAGGACCTGCTTTATGTATTTCTGGCGCATGGGTGGGAAACTTGAGCCTTCACGCACCACCCATTCTCAATCGCAACGAAAAAGGCCCGCCTGCCGAAGCAGACGAGCCTTTTTTCGGTTTACGCACTTCTGGGGAATCTTTCAGTGATTACCGGTGTCCACCACCACCGCCGTGTCCGCCGCCGGCTCCGCCGGCATGGCCGCCACCGAATCCGCCGCCACCGCGTGCACCGCCGCCGTATCCGCCACGTCCACCACCGCTGTAGCCGCGTCCGCCACCAGAATAGCCGCGTCCACCGCCAGAGTAGCCGCGTCCGCCGCCGGCATAACCGTGTCCACCATATCCACCACGACCGCCGTATCCGCCGCGTCCGTATCCGTATCCGCCACGACCATAGCCGCCGTATCCGCCGCGTCCATACCAGCCACGACCCCAACCCCAGCCGTGACCATAACCCCAACCCCAGCCCCACCAGGGACCGACGCCGATGAAGAGGCCGTTGTAGTACCACTCCGGCCCGTAATAGCCATAGGGCGCGCAGGCATAGGGGTAGTACGAGTAATAGCCCCAATCGCAAACCGGGGGGCCGTAATCATCAGGTGCGGGAACGACCGCGGGGCCGACTCCCACACCCACATCTACCTGGGCCGCTGCAGTCACTGCAAACGGCAGAGACAGAAGCATCGCTATCAGAACCAGTCGCATACTCCGCATGACATTTCTCCTTGTGCTGGCCCTTCTCGGCCAATCCTGACCAGGGTCCCGGAGTCGCCTCCGCTCTCAGCACTTGCCGGCTTCCTGGGTTGCTCACCCTACCGGCTTCTGTTCTTTATGACAACAATTCCGCACTTTAGTTGCGGTCTTTTTTAAAGAATCGTTCACGGCAAGGAAAAGGGCAAGGATATTCAGCGTGGCTCCTGGCCGGGGATTCTCCCGCTTAACCGGCCGAACCGGCGTCAGCTCCTGGAACCCCTGCGAAATCAATCACTAAGCGGCGCTTCCAGGGGAGTGATTTTGCATTCTCAGGGATTACTTAGGTGATTGAAATCCAGCAAATTTTGCCCGTGCTCCCAGCTCGCGTTCGATGCGCAGAATCTCGTTCCACTTCACCATGCGCTCACTGCGCGCGAACGAGCCAACTTTCAGCTGCCCTGCGTTGGTGGCCACGGCCAGATGCGAGATAAACGCATCCTCTGTTTCCCCTGAACGCGCCGAGACAATCGGCTGCCAACCCGCGGCCTGCGTCTGGCGAATAGCCGCGATGGTTTCTGTCACCGTGCCAATCTGGTTCAGCTTGATCAGCACGGCATTGACTGACTTGTTTTCGATCCCCCTGCGAATGCGCTGCTCGTTGGTGGTAAACAAATCGTCGCCGACAATTTGAATTTGTTTGCCCAGCTTCTCCATGATGGTTTCCCAGCCATCCCAGTCGGTATCTGCCATCGGATCTTCGATGGAGACGATAGGGTACCGGCTGCACCACTCCGCCATCTGCATGCAAAACTCTCTGTAATTAAACGTGCGCTTTTCCAGATTGAAGCTGTAGCGTTTTGTTTTTTCGTCATACAGATCGCTGGCCGCAATATCCAGCGCGATAGCGGCTTCGCGTCCCGGCGTGTACCCGGCGCGTTTGATGGCATCCACCATGAGCTGCAGCGCGTCCTCATTGCGCGTGAACTCCGGCCACAATCCGCCCTCGTCGGCAATGCCAAAATACTTTTTTTGCTCGCGCAAAATATCGCCCGCCACATGATAGACGTTGTGCGTAATCTCCATCACTTCTTCAAAGCTGCGCGCGCCCGTGGCGATGAGCAGAAAATCCTGCACGTCGGTCCGCCAATTGGCGTGCGCGCCTCCACCGATGATCTGAATCTCGGGAATCGGCAGCAGCGTACCCTCGCCGAGGTAGGCATAGAGCGGTTGATTGCGTGCCGCAGCAGCGGCGTTGGCAATGGACATCGATACCGGCAAAATTGCATTTGCTCCCAGCCGGCTCTTGTTAGGTGTGCCGTCGAGCTCGATCAGCTTTTTATCCAGCGCAGCCTGCTCAAAAACATCTGCGCCAAGCAGCGCGGGAGCGATTTCGTTTTGAATATTGGCGATGGCCTTGAAAACGGATTTGCCGCGAAAGCGTTTCGGATCGCCGTCGCGCAATTCAATGGCTTCAAATTGTCCGGTCGACGCGCCGGATGGGGCAAGGCCGCGTCCGCGCGTGCCATTGTCTAACCTTACCTCGGCTTCCACTGTGGGAAAACCGCGCGAGTCATAAATTTGCCAGGCGTCAATCGAAGCAATCTTCATGCATGGGCCTCAATAAATTCGGATGCAAAAATTTGTTCAAACCAGATTTCGCGCAGCGCAGCGCGGCGAGGCTTTCCGGTGGCGAAGGCAACTGCTTGCAGACAAACGCGCGAATAAAATTTTGTTTGGTCGCTGCCAAATATTCCACCGGAGATTTTCCGTCCACGCGCGCCAGCAGCAACATCAGCAGCAAAGGCGCCAGCCGCTTTTCAATCGCCTGAGCTTCCGCGGCAGTTCGCTCCTTTGCGTAGGCCTTCCAAAATGTCTCGATCATTTCATCAGCTCCGGAACTTTGCGGCGCGTGATGCAGCGACTTAAGAAACAGATGATTCAGGAAAAATGCAACGTCGAACACCGGATCGCCATACCACGCAACCTCGCAGTCAAGCAGCACCATGCGGTCGCCGCGAATCAGAATGTTCTTGGGACTGAAGTCCCCGTGCACCAGCGCCTCGCGCGTAGCCTCTATCCGCTTTGCCTCGGCATCGAAGAGCGAGCGCAGCGCCGGATGCCGCGCCCCGGTGGTAAGCAGATAAGGCTCCATGCGAAGCTGGTGGAAATTATTTGTCGTATCGAACTGTTTACGCAGTCCCTCATCCCCAGCTGTACGGCGATGAATCTCGCCCAGGGTGCGTCCCGCCAGCCCTGCATGGTCAGCCGAAAACTCTCCGGCAAGCAACATGCTCTTCCAGTTCACAAAATCCCCGCCCAGATACTCCATGCCGAAGTAGCCATCCTCCGCGCTGGAAAAATAAAGTTGCGGAACCGCGCCCGGCATCATCCGGCCCACGCACTCCATATAATCCCGCTCGCTGCGGTTACGCCCCACATCGGCAAACCAGTCGTCCTTCACCTTCAGCTTGGCCAGCGCCCGCTTCACCACAAACTTCCGCGTGCCGTCCTCCACCAGATAAATCTCGCTCGATACTCCGCCCTGCATTGGCACAAGACGAGCCTGAGCATCACAAACGTGACCGTTGCCGCGAAGCACCTCGAGAAATTCATCAGTCTGGCGCATGGTTTCAGGTTATCGTACTATTCAGTTTATGCTGCGGACCTTTCTGATAATTGCCTTCGCGTTGCTATCCCCGCTTGCAAACGCTCAACAAAAGGAGACTCCAATGACTCACCATGCGCACGGCACCTTCACCGTGAAGATGCTGCCGACTACTCCTGGGCCGGCCGAAGGGCTCAGCCGCTTCTCCATCGATAAACAGATTCACGGCGATCTTGAAGCCACCAGCAAAGGCGAAATGTTATCCGGAGGCGACTACAAATTAGGCGCTGCCGGATACGTGGCCATCGAGCTCATCACCGGCACGCTCAATGGAAAGCATGGCAGCTTCGCGCTCCAGCACTCTGCCACCATGGATCAGAGCGGGCAGAAGATGCAAATACTCGTGGTGCCGGGCTCGGGGACAGGAGAACTGAAAGGTATCGCCGGCACCTTCATCATTCATATCGATAAAGGCCAGCACTCGTACGACATGGACTACACGCTGCCTGAGTAGCACTTCTTCGTTGATTCACTTCTTCACTTATTCACCTGTTCACTACTTCACTCACCGCCGACCACTGACCCTGTTACAGTTGAATTTCACCATCCATGTTCACCACCCAACAGCACGTTCACTTCATCGGAATCGGCGGCATCGGCATGAGCGGCATTGCCGAAATCCTGCTCAGCATGGGGATGAAGGTCTCCGGCTCCGATCTGCGCCGCGGTCCGGTCACCGACCGTCTCGCCCAACTTGGCGCAACAATATACGAAGGCCACAATGCGGCAAACGCAGCCGGGGCCACGGTGGTGGTCACCAGTTCGGCGGTCACCCTCATCCAATCCTGAAGTCGTCGGGGCCCACTCGCGCAAGATTCCCGTCATCCAGCGCGCTGAGATGCTAGCCGAGCTCATGCGCCTCAAATATGGCATTGCCATCGCCGGCATGCACGGCAAAACCACGACTACTTCAATGGTTGCCTCAGTGCTCGCCGCCGGTGGCCTGGATCCTACGGTTGTAGTAGGCGGCCGCGTGGACGCTCTGGGCTCGAACGCCCGCCTGGGGACGACGCAATACCTTGTAGCCGAGGCCGACGAGAGCGACCGCACATTTCTCAAGCTCTCGCCCATCCTTGCCGTAGTCACCAATCTCGACCGCGAGCACATGGACTGCTACCACGACATGGCCGACGTGGAAAATGCCTACCTGGCCTTCATGGATAAGGTGCCGTTTTACGGTGCGGTCACCGCCTGCCTTGATAATCCACTGCTGGCCGCCATTCTGCCCCGCGCCCGCCGTCGCGTATTCACTTACGGAGTTGCGGCGGAGGCCGACTATCGCCTTGAGTTTCTTGAGGCCGGCCAGGGCCGCTTCGCGCGCTTCATGGTGCACACCGCCAAAGAACCGCTGGGGCCATTTGAGCTGCACGTACCCGGACGCCACAACGTGCTCAACGCCACCGCCGCCGTTGCCATCGCCCATCAGCTCGAGGTAACGCCCGCGAAGATCGCCGAGGGCCTCAACCATTTTCGCGGCGTTGACCGGCGCTTTCAGCAGCGTGGTCAGGCGCACGGCGTCACGGTGGTTGACGACTACGGCCACCATCCCACTGAGATTCGCGCCACCCTTGCCGCGGCCCGCGAGTGCGGCCACCGGCGCATCATCGTCGTCTTTCAGCCCCACCGGTTCTCCAGAACCCTTGATCTTTTGGACGAGTTCAGCGGGGCATTTAGAGATGCGGACACAGTGATCGTGCTGCCCATCTATGCCGCCAGCGAGGAACCCATCCCCGGCGTGACGGCGGAGCGACTGGCCAGCCGGATTCAGGGACCGAAGGTCGAATTCGCTCCGGATTTTGCAACCGCCATTCGGTTGGTAGCCGCCGAAGCAAGCGAAGGTGACCTGGTACTGACCCTCGGCGCAGGCAACGTGAGCCAGCTCACTGCGCAGATTCTGACGGCGCTGGAAGTCGCTTAAACCCAATCTGTTTACCAAGTTGGTTCCAAATATCCATGTCCGCGCACTTCGCTTCTATGAAATTTAGAAGAGTTCCTGGCCAGACCTTCATAAATACGGAAAAATTAAGCTCCGTGATTCCTGTAAGTGATTGAAAATAATAAGTCAACAGAATGGAACGGCAATTGCTATGTAGTGTACAGCAGTGTGTGGCGGCTGTTCAGATGAGTTGCGCATGAATTTGATTGGATAGTGAACTGACAGCTGCAAGTAACCAAACGAAACCGGGAGAGCCGAACGGAACTTCCGACCACCGGTAACAGAAGGGATGGAGAAAAACACATGAAAACTTTGGTTAAGAATGCCCTTGTTGGACTCTGCTTCTCAGTTTCTATATTCCTGCTCTCGTCGTTACCAGCTCGGGCGCAGGTGCTGGCCGGGTCGGGTGACGTCGCGGGCTACGCTGGGTTGTACTATACGGGGAGTACCGAGGCAAATTCTCTGTGCGGTGACAGTTCTGACTGTCCTATCGGCAACAATCACGGAGTTTACGGCGCCAATGGCGGCTTCAGCCCCGTTCCCTGGGTCACAATCATCGGCGAGTATGGCTATGTACCGGTTTATTCGGGTGAAGGCGTGACCATTCATAACCAGTTTTACGGTGGCGGAGCGCGCTTCAACTTGAATCCTAAATCGAAGGTTGTCGGCTACGGTGTCTTTACCGCTGGGGGTGATAAAGCGACCGAGTCTATAACTGGAGAAGGCAGTCAAAGTAACAGTGGCTATTCCATCAGCTTCGGCGGCGGAGCCAGTTGCTATATTGGCCATAACTGGGGCGTTCGGCCCAGTTCCGTTATGTGCGTTCAAATACAGCGCAGACGGCACGACTTTAGGCTTCAATAATTTTGCTATGCTGGGCGGCGTCTTCTTCCAGTTTGGCGGCAAGCAGACTGTCAAGAAGTAAAACAGCCTCAGCGATAAGTTAGCAAACAAAAGCGGCCAGGGCAGCGATGAATCATCATCGCTTCCCTGGCCGCCCGTATTTTCAGCCCCTCTTCCTGCCCCGTAACGTTACGGATTCCCCCACTATTCCTATGAGCCAAAGCCATCAAGCCGCAGTCTATAGTGAATCTGGCGACTCTCACGACCTTGCTCAGGCGTGACGAATCAACGCAGTAACAAAAACCGTCCCCTGGTCTGGGATGATGAAGCGCCCGCGGACTCTCGCTACCGGCGCGTTGAGGAAGGTGCGTCCGCACGCGGGCGCGCCCAACTGGCATGCCGCTGGATTTGGCGACCCTGACAGCTACGGCCCACCCTACACCGGCGGCAGAAACTACGAAGGGCGCAGCAAGCGCTGGTGGCGTCCGGCCAGCACCGTCGGTCGCGTATTTCTCGGCCTCGGCGTGCTCATCGTCCTGGGCGGAACGGCCTCCGGCATCTTTTTCCTGAAAACATTTCTTCAGCGCGACGCTCGCTTCCGCATTGCAGGCACCAGCAATATCCAGGCCACCGGCATGACTGAGGTGAGCCGCGCCCAGTTGCTGCCCGTCTTCGGCGAGGACATCGGCCGCAATATTTTCTTTGTCAACCTCAGCGACCGGCGCAAGCAACTTGAAGCGATTCCATGGGTAGAGCACGCTACGGTCATGCGTCTGCTCCCAGACCAGATTCGCGTTCAGCTTGTGGAGCGGCAGCCGGTGGCCTTTGTACGCCAAGGTCAACAGATCGGGCTCGTTGACGCCAACGGAGTTCTGCTGCTCCATGCCGGCGGCCTCATGGCCCAGCATCATTACTCGTTCCCGGTGGTGACCGGGCATCGATGGCTGGCGACCCGGCAGCTGCCGCAAGGCGCGCATGGCCGTCTATGTGCGCCTGATCGCCGATCTCGACTCCAACGGACAGCACTATCTCCGAGCAGATCTCCGAGATCGACCTCACCGATCCCGAAGACGCGCGCGTGCTCATGCCCGAGCAGGGCGACGACATTCTGGCTCATTTTGGCGAGGATCGTTTCCTTGAGCGCTACCAGCGATACAAGGCGCACATCGCGGAGTGGCGGCAGCAATATCCAAAACTTGCCGCGGTGGATCTTGCGCTATGACCAGCAAGTGGTTCTGGAAATGGCCCCAGGCGCGCGGACGCAGCACTGGCCGCATCCCGACGATCGGCGCTTCGGAAACGACTGTGAACAGCCAGCCGCAGGCCGAAGCCGGCAAGCCGGCACAAGGTCCGGCAGCCTGCCAACCCGGCAGTCAAGCCGAAGAAGCTGAAGCCACAGCGCAAAGCCCGCAGCCATTCAACGCCGCCGCGAAAAAGAACAAGCCGCGGCAAAGACAAGAGAAGCGCGCGGACGTGCAAGCGAGACGCAATCAACGCAGAGCAGGCAGCAAGCCTGCTCGCACTCTCCAGCCGCAGCCGGACGCATCCGGCCGCGGCCATGGCAGCAGGGCCAGTGAGCGCATGAGCCAGAAGCAGGAAAACCTGATCGTGGTGCTCGACATCGGCAGCGCCTGGACGCGTGTTCTGGCGGCGGATCTCAATGAAGGCGCATTGCGTTATCGCGGCCACGGCGTGGTGGAGTCGGCCGGCATGCGCAAGGGGCTCATCAGCGAACTGGCTCCGGCGGCCAAAGCCGTGCAAAGCGGCCAGCGAGCAGGCCGAGCGTGTGGCTGGCGCCAATATCGACGAGTGCGTCGTGGGCGTAGGCGGGCCGCATATTCGCGGCCTCAATACCCGCGGCGGTTTTGATCTCGGCAATCGCATGCGCGAGATCAACCGCGAAGACATTCGCAGCGCCATCGATCGGGCGCGCGCCTTCGATCGGCCTCCGGATCGTGAAATTCTCCATCTGCTGCCGCCGCCAGTTCATCCTCGACGGCCAACCGGGCATCTTCGATCCCGTGGGCATGGTGGGCGCGCGGCTTGGAGCTGGATCTGCACATCGCCACCTGCTCCGGCAGCGCTCTGCAAAGCACGGTCACCTGCGCCAACCGCGCCGGGCTTGAAGTGACCGAGGCGGTGCTCGAGTCGATTGCCGCCGCTGAGGCCACGCTCTTGCCGACGAGCGGGAGCTGGGCGTTTGCCTGCTCGACATCGGCGCACATTCCAGCGACCTGGTGGTCTTCTTTGAGGGCGCGGTGGCCCACACAGCTTCGGTTCCCATCGGCGGAGCCCACTTTACCAACGATCTGGCGGTTAGGCTGCAGATGCCTGTGGCCCAGGCCGAGGAGCTGAAGCGCCGTTACGGCAACGCCGTGGTGACGGCCGTGCCCCAGGACGCGGAATTGATATAGCCAATCCCCAGCCGCAGCGTGCTGCCACCTGCGCACCATTGCCGAGATTCTGGCGCCTCGCGCATGCGAACTCCTCTATTTCGTTAAGGAAAGCCTGCGCCAGGGCAACCGGCGGGTCGCGTGGAGAATATGCTGGGCGCCGGATGCGTGCTCACCGGCGGCGGAGCCATGTTGCCCGGCATGTTGGACGTAACCGAGAGCCAGTTGCGGGTTCCTGCGCGGACGGGTATGCCCGTGCGTCTCTCAAATATGCCCGGCGAACTGGTCCATCCCGGGTTTTCCACTGCCATAGGCATGCTTTTGTATACTCATCGCACCCGGGGCATCCGCCCGGCTGAAAACAACAGTTTGCGCTCCAAGTTGCGCGCCATGTTTCGCAGCCAGTTACTGACGTGAATTAAAGACAGGAGACCTGATGCCCATGGAACCCCGAGAAAAATGCCGCCGGAGAAATGCGCATTCAATATCACGAGGAGCCCTTGCGCGGGGCGCGCATCAAGGTAATCGGCGTGGGCGGCGGCGGCGGCAACGCCGTCAACCGCATGATCCAGGCCCACATGGAAGGCGTGGAGTTCATCGCCGCCAACACCGACGTGCAGGCGCTCAAGCTCTCGCAGGCTCCGGTCAAGCTCCAGCTCGGCGTCCGGCTCACCTCCGGCCTGGGCGCGGGCGCAAACCCCGACGTGGGCCGCCGCGCCGCTCTCGAAGACTCAGAGAAGATCATCGAGGCTCTCGAAGGCGCGGACATGGTGTTTGTCACCGCCGGCCTGGGCGGCGGCACCGGCACCGGCGCCGCGCCGGTGATAGCTTCGCTGGCCAGCGAAATGGGCATCCTCACCGTCGCCGTAGTCACCCGTCCCTTTGCCTTTGAAGGCAAGCGCCGCCTGCAGCAGGCCGAGCGCGGCCTGAAGGAGCTGCTCGAGAGCGTTGACACCATGATCGTGATCCCCAACGAAAAGCTGCTGGCCGTGGCCAAGGACGCCGGCTTCTTTGAGAGCTTCCGCATCGCCGACGACGTGCTGCGCCAGGGCGTGCAGGGCATCAGCGACATCATCACCATCCCCGGCATCATCAACCGCGACTTTGCCGACGTAAAAACCACCATGGCCGGCATGGGCCACGCGGTCATGGGCACCGCCGTCCGCTCCGGTCCCAATCGCGCAGTTGAAGCGGCGCAGGCGGCCATGGCCTCGCCGCTGCTTGAGGCCGGCGCCATCGACGGCGCGCGCGGCATCCTCATCAACATCACCGGCTCCAGTTCGCTCAAGCTCTCTGAGGTCAACGAGGCATCGTCCCTCATCCAGTCCGCCGCCCACGAAGACGCCAACATCATCTTCGGCGCCGTGCTCGACGAGAAGATGGGCGACGAGGTCAAGATCACCGTCATCGCCACCGGCTTCCGCGACCAGATGCCCGAGCGCCGCGCGCGCATGTTCAGCGTGGAAGAAGCGCCGGTGGTTTCAGTGCCCGGTTTCAGTGCCGTGGTGACGCCGGACAACTGGTTTGACGAACCGGCTGCCGGCGTCGGCCCCGGCACGCCGCCGCTCCGCGCCGGCGCGCTTTATGAGCGAGGACGAGGAAGAAGGCCGACGAGACGGCTGACGGGCCTTCTTCTTCTCCTCCTCAGCGCCCGCTGTGGCCACCACCGTAACGTTGCCGCCGCAGGCAAGCCCTAACCGACATGGAGATGCCACGGAGCTTGAGACGGAACGAATCCGCGGCCGAGCCGGCCGCCAAGCCGCGCTTTGATGAGATGGCCGAAGAGCCGGCGCTACACTCCGCTGCCCAGGGACTATGCCCCGGACTTGGCACGGCATGCGCGCGCCAGTCGCGATGGAGAAAACGCCGCTCAACCGCAGCCGGCATTCGCCTTCACGAGCCGGACGAAGCGGAGCGGGAACTTGACCTCGACATGCGCCGGCGTTTATGCGTCGGTTGCGGTTCTAGAGTGGCCATGCCGCAACTTTAGGGCTGAGTTCTGCAGTTCGAATGCAATATGTTGTATAGTATCTAAAAAGGCTCTATCAAGAAGCACAGTTTCTGTCATCTGAAAGCGGAAGTCGTTCTTAAGGGGTCAATTCGTAGCAATTCTGGTACATCTGCAACAAGTTACGACGGAGCCCTAAACTACGCGGGCCGATCAAGACTAGAGCAGCTCCGAGAAGCGCAAGGGATCCGGGCATAAGGAATTTCAGCAAGAAGTGCTTGCCCCAAAGGGCAGATCGAACGGCACAGAATCCAGGGTTGAGAGGAATTCAGTGGATGAAGATTTCTCGCATTGTGCCTTGGATTTCTTGACCTGGTCTGCGGGGTTAGCTCCGCCGGCGCTGCGGCGCTTTGATCGCTCCGCACAACGCTTCATCACGCCAAGGCCAAGGGCCACATCTGAAACAGCCCATCATGCTGCAGCCATCATGCCGCGAGCACATTCGCCGGCGCACCACCGCTCATCCCAGCAGCTACACACGCCCAAGCAACTCCGGCAGCCCAAACAGCCGGCAGCCATCCCAGCGCTCACGCGCAGCGGCACGAGACGCAGGCGCGCACAGGAAGCTCAGCGACCGCACGCTGCAAAGCCATGGTGTCCGGCGAGTATCTCTCACCTCACGCCGCCATCGCTACTACGAGCGCTTCACCGCCAGCTCGTTTGCCAGGGCGACATCTTCGCCGGCGACGTAACAGCCGGCGAAGATCCCGTCGTCCGCCAGGCAGCCATCGACGCCCTGGGCGACATGAACGGCACCGCCGTGGTCATCGATCCCTCCAACGGCCGCATTCTGGCCATGGTCAACCAGAAGCTGGCGCTCTCGCCGGGCGCGGAGCCCTGCTCGACCATCAAGCTCACCGTGGCCCTGGCCGCGCTCTCTGAGGGCCTGGTCACGCGCGATACGCCGGTGCAGCTTGCCGGCTTCCGCATGAACATGACCCAGGCGCTGGCCAAGAGCAACAACCTCTACTTTGAAGAACTGGGCCGCGAACTGGGCTTTGAGCGCGTTCGCCACTACGCCAACCTGTTCGGCCTCGGCGAGCTGGCCGGCTACAACATCGAAGGCGAACAGCTCGGCGAATATCCCGACAAGGAATTGCCCGCAGCAGAGGGTGGAGTAGGCCGCATGTGCAGCTTCGGCCAGGGCGTCTCGCTCACCCCGCTGCAACTGGGCGCGTTTGTAGCCGCCATCGCCAACGGTGGAACCCTCTACTATCTCCAGCATCCCACCACAGCCGACGAAGCTGCCAAGCTTGAGCCCAAGGTCAAGCGCACCCTCGACATCGCCAAGTACCTTCCCGACCTGCAGGACGGCATGGCCGGCGCGGTCGAGTATGGAACCGCTCGCAGCCTGCGCACCAACTTCCACGAGCTGCCCGTCTTCGGCAAAACCGGAACCTGCTCCGACAAGGGAACCCGCTTCGGCTGGTTCGCTTCTTACTCTGACTCACCCCAGGGCAGCCTGGTCACGGTCTTCTTCCTTGAAGGCGGCCGGCCCACGTTCGGCCCTCGCGCAGCGGAGATGACCGGCGAGTTCTACAAGAATCTCTGGAACCACAACTACTTCGCAGGCCAAGAGGCCCGCAGGACGCAGCCTCAGTTTCGCCAGCCACCGTAGCGCCGGCTACCGCATCGCAGCCGCCCACAGAATCGCCCGCTCAGTAATAGCGTCGCCACAAATTCGACCATCGAATAAAAAGGCCGCCTCCGGGCGGCTTTTTTATTCACCATCCCTGCCAATTCTCCACTGTATGCACCGAATTTCGCCTCAATTCATCTGATAGAATCAGACCTTCCCCTGCATCTCGCCGCCGTTCGGCTGGCAGACGAGTTGAGACGGTCCCATTCCCCGGCACGCGAAATCAGGGCTCCATCATGGAACTGCCGACTCACATCTTGTTGACCTACGGTTACCTCCTGCTCTTCGCCTGGATTCTGGTTGAGCAACTGGGCATTCCGCTGCCCGCCACGCCCGTGCTGCTTGCCGCCGGAGCGCTCTCGGCCGAGGGCCAACTCAGTTTTCCGCTGGCGTTTCTTGCCGCCCTCGTCGCCGCGCTCATGGCCGATAGCGCCTGGTTTCATGTTGGCCGCCGCTATGGTCATCAGGTGCTGCGCCTGCTCTGCAAGCTATCCTGGAGCCCACCGTCTGCGTCCGCCGCACACAGGACTCATTCGGCCGCCGTCGCAGGGTCACGCTCCTCTTTGCCAAGTTCATCCCCGGCCTGGCCACTGCTGGCTGCGCCCGTCGCCGGGCAATACGGCATGGGCTATTGGCAGTTTCTTTTCTATGACGCCATCGGCGGCATGCTATGGATTGGCGCGTTGCTGGCCATCGGCCGCTTCTTTGGCGACCTGCTCCGCCGCAATCCCAGCCTGCTCAACTGGGCCGGCCGCTTCTCCGGCGCGCTGCTGCTGCTCGGCATCCTCGGCTTCTTCCTGGCTCGGGTCTACCGCCGCCGCGCCATCCTCAAAAAGCTCATCGCCTCGCGCCTTGAGCCCGAGGAGCTGAAGAAGCAACTCGACGCCGGCGAGCAGGTCTACATCATCGACCTCCGCCATCCCATGGAGCTGGTCCCCGATCCCTTCACGCTTCCCGGAGCCATCCATTTCTCGCCCGACGATCTGGCCGCGCGCCGCAGCGAGATCCCCCGCGACCGCGACATCGTGCTCTTCTGCACTTGCCCCAGCGAGGCAACAGCCGCCAAAACCGCCATGACCCTCCACAAGCTGGGCATTGAGCGCGTCCGCCCCCTGCGCGGCGGCTACGACGAGTGGAAGCGTCTGGGCTTCCCGCTCGACGCCGTGCCGCCAGCTCTACCGGCACAACCCTGAACGCCCGGCACAGCCCTCCTCCCAGAGGGAGGAAGTGAAAATAGCCCCGGATCTCGGGGTCCCCGGCGACAGGTCTTCGTCGCTGGGGTGGGGGTGAAATCCGGGGACAGGGCACAAATAAAGTTACGCGTCCTATAGGGACGCGGTGAACCTCTTCTGTCTCACAAGATCTTATTCATGCGATTGCACCGCATGTCGGGTGGAATAACACGCCGCCTCCAACTTTGCAGATTATTTCCATCATCCTGCTATCGTGAATTCAGAGCACTATTCAATAGGCCCTGATCGGTCTTTCGGGGCAATTCTCACTCGCAAACCACCCCCCCGGTGTGATCTACTCTTTTTGTTCGCCTTTTTTCGTACGTAAGTGGTTGATTACAAAAGATAATTATCCGAAATTGGACGTTCCAAAATGCGCAAAATCGGTAAAATTCTGTAATTTTCTGTTCGAATTTGTTCAATCTCGTCATCCAAACACATGAAACCGTAGCTCCCCACGCCAAACCATGCGGTTCAAAAGCAATGAAGGGTACGGGCTTCAGCCCGTACATAAATTCGGCAAAATAATCTGGGCTTTAGCCCCTGAGGGATTGATTTTCCAAACTAACCCACCGCCCAACCACCAACTCGCGCGTTTCAACGCAACCCAACCGATTAAGCTAAAGTGTTGAGCGCGGCATTCACCGCACGGGAGCAAACCCTTGGCCTACGACGATCTGCGCGACTGGATCAAAGCACTGGAAAAAGCAGGCGAACTCCGGCGCATCAGCGAAGAAGTTTCGCCGGAGCTTGAGATCACCGAGATCACTGACCGCGTAACAAAGATGGCGCGTCCGGAAAGGCGCGGAGGCGGGAATAGCCGGCGGTCCGGCTCTGCTTTTGAAAACGTGAAAGGCCATCCCGGCCACAAAGTCTTCATCAATCAATTCGGCAGCGATCGGCGCATGGCGATGTCCCTCGGCGTCGAGCGGCTGGATGAGATTGCTGAACGGATCAAAGGGCTGATGAACGTGAAGGCTCCCGAAGGCCTGCTTGACAAACTCAAGATGCTGCCGCAACTGGGCGCGCTCACCAGCGCATTTCCCAAGACCGTAAGCGCCAAAGAAGCCCGCTCGAAAGAAGTCATCGTCAAAGAGAACATCGACCTTAATGATTTTCCGATTCTCAAGTGCTGGCCGCACGACGGAGGCCGCTTCATCACTCTGCCCTGTGTCGTCACCCGCGACCCGCGCACCGGCAAGCGCAATATCGGCATGTACCGCATGCAGGTCTATGACGGCCAGACCGCAGGCATGCACTGGCAGCGGCAGAAGGTAGCCGCTGAGCACTATCGTGAGGCGTTGCGCGCGGCGGCCTCTGCCGCCGCCGACGCCGATCCCAGCACGGCGCGCGTCGCAGCAATGGCCGAGTCAGCCGGAGGCGCAGTCTCCATTCCCGACGGCCCCATCGGCGGCCTGCCGCAGGTAGCCATGGGCAATCTGAAAGGCTCGCGGCTTGAAGTAGCCGTAGCCATCGGCACCGATCCCGCCACAACCTTTGCCGCCATCGTTCCCGCCCCACCTGAAGTGGAAGAATACCTAATCGCCGGTTTCCTGCGCGGCAAGCCGGTGGAGATCGTGAAATGCGAAACCGTCGATCTTGAAGTCCCAGCCCACGCCGAGATCGTGCTCGAAGGCTACGTCGAGCTAGGCGAGCTGCGCAGCGAAGGCCCTTTCGGCGACCACACCGGCTTCTACACACTCACCGACGATTACCCAGTCTTCCACCTCACCTGCATCACTCACCGCAAAGATCCCATCTACGCCGCAACAATCGTAGGCAAGCCGCCCATGGAAGACGCGTGGATGGGCAAGGCCGTGGAGCGCATCTTCCTGCCCGCCATGAAGATGACCATTCCCGAGATCGTAGACATTCATCTCCCCGTCGAAGCGGTCTTCCACAACCTGATGCTGGTTTCCATCCGCAAAAGTTATCCCGGCCACGCCCGCAAAGTGATGAACGCCATCTGGTCGCTGGGGCAAGCGATGTTCACCAAGTGCATCGTCGTAGTGGACGAGGACTGCGACGTGCAGAACGTTGCCGAGGTAGTGCTGCGCGTAGCCAACAATATCGACCCCGAACGCGATATTCAATTCATGCTAGGCCCCATCGATTCACTCGACCACTCCTCGCGCCTGCCCAACTACGGTTCAAAGATGGGCGTAGACGCCACGCGCAAATGGAAAGCCGAAGGCTTCGACCGCCCCTGGCCCGCAATGATCGAAATGGACCGCGCAACCAAAGCGAAGATCGACGCGATGTGGGCGAAGCTGGGGCTGTGAATGATTCATGGAAATGGAATCATTTCTATTTCGCAAAGAGTGAACTGGGGGTTCGCAACTTTCCGTGTTCGAATAAGGTACCAGAACGGGACCCAGAGTAACAGGCACGATAGTGAAATTTGTATACTTGCGTTCACTATCGCCATATACTGTCTCTAGGTAGCCGGACAGAAAGAGGAAAAGAGAATTTTTCGATCATGGCTTTAGCTATTAACCAGATTCATCTAGGCGACTCGCGGGAGCTGCTTCCCGAGATAACGCCCAATTCCATCGCATGCAGTGTATGGTCTCCACCTTATTTCCTCGGCAAGCAATACGAAGAGTACCTGACTTATGAAGATTGGATAGCGTTGCTGCGAACGGTAATTGCGAGTCATTACCCAATTTTGAAGCCAGGTGGGTTTCTAGTCGTGAATATCGCCGACATTTTGTGTTTTCCCGACGAGTCTATGCCAAGAATACAGGCGCCGAACATTAGCCGGCAGCGTTCCACCATTAGTCGACAGGACGTTCTGGCCGCGAAAGCTGCCCACCCCACGCACAACCGATATCAGCTTGCAGAGTTTCTCGGCACTAGCGAACAGACGATTGACCGTAGATTGAATGGGAACAATATCCGCGGTGGGAAATACAACACTCAAACGCGAGTTCACCTTGTTGGCGGGATTATTGAACAAGCGGGATCAGATGCGGGCCTTTATCTTTATGATCGCCGTGTATGGGTGAAGGATGCCGCATGGGAAAATTCAAAATGGGCGACCCTCTCCTACCGAGCAGTTGATGAATTTGAGTACCTGTATTTTTTCTGGAAGCCTGGCGAAACAGTGATAGATCGAGGTCGCCTAGAACCAGAAGAATGGCGTGAGTGGGGATACCGCGCGGTTTGGAAATTTCCTTCTGTCCGAGCCAATGACGATCATGAGGCAAAATTTCCGATAGAACTCCCAAGACGGGTTATCAGGCTGTTAACAGACCCCGGAGAGACAGTTTTGGATTGCTTTATGGGGAGCGGAACAACGGCAGTTGCCGCAATCGAGGAAGAACGGAATTACATTGGTATTGAACGTGAACCACGATATGCCGCACTAGCCAGCAGGGCCGCAGCGGCAGCAGGGCCCAGGAATGTTCTCTTTCACAAATCGAAAACTACTGATTCGAACGGTAAACTAAGAAGTCCCTCACCCAAGAGCGAACAACTAACGTTCTTGCGGGAGGCATAGCCAGCTTAAACGCGCGTCACCACTTTCCACGTGTCATTTTCAGAAACGATCTTTTGGCATCTCCATTGTCCGTTGAGACTTGCTAGCGGAGCCAAACGAACACGTGTCCGCTTTACATTTTCGGGTGTAATCTGAGTGTCTTTCCCTGGGATGAGCAAACCAGGCGTCGTTGCGTATTTCGGCCCATCGAATAGAAGTAAACCATTGGGTACACATGCAACTTCAAGGTAGTGCAATGGCTGCACTCCAATGCCAGTAACCGTGTACACCACTTTCAGGAAGTAGGTAAGGCATAGTCGTTCTGTTCCCTCAAGCACATAGAACGGCGGCAATTTCGGCTGAAACGTGATGCTTCTCCGCTCACCCTTCACAAGGAATGAATTATTCATCAGGCCAGTTCCCCAAAGTCCGCCATCACCTGAAATTTGCTGTGGCGGGGCAACGATTTCATCTGGATTATCATTTGGCCCAGTCATTTTCACGTCGAAATGGATAATTGAGTCATTAGTTGCAAATCGAACGTCTCCGCCAAAAGGCAGGCCTGGAAAAGAGATGTTAGGTTCAGCCTTCGAGATCGCTCGGATCAGATTTGAACTGAGAGATTTTCCTCCTACCTCACTCCACGGAATTGAAGTACCTTTCGGCGACCTTCCTCGCTGTCGAGGAGGATAGTCTCGCCAAAAAGGCAAAAGGTCATTCGCCCTTCCAAAATCGGTGTACATATCATTAGCTGCTCGCAAGGCAATATCCACGAGAAAAGTCATGTACTTTTTTTCTATTGAGATAATTCGCTCAGGATTGCGGAGCAGTCTGGAGCGGATTACTGAGCATTTAGCCTTTGTCAGCAATTTCTAGCTCCCGAAAAAGTTCGCTCAGATTCAAGTCGAGGGCGAGGGCCAACTTATTGGCAGTTTCGATGGTGACCGTCTTTTCGCCGCGCTCAATGAAGCCGACGTATGTACGGTGAATTTCACAAATATCTGCCAGTTCCTCTTGGGATAGCTTTGCCTTATGCCGATGCCGTCGGATCAACTCGCCAAAACGTACGGGAAGTGGTCGCTTAGCCATTACTCCATACAATAGAAATATGCTATCTAAAGGTCTACATACTAGAGATAGCAATGCTAGGTGCACCAAGCCCTTAATTTCGTTCCCTGGAAATATGCGCCTAGCCTCCACACCACTCTGCTATATCTAGATTCATGCGGGTTGTTTTCCCTCGTCTCTTCTGTGGTTTGATCGCGGCAATGCTGACCGTGGCAACGCCCTCATTTTCCCAGCAGGATCCCTTTCGCTGGATGGACTTCCACTCGCAAAAGGACCAGGACATTATCGTCTGGGTCACGCGCTCGCTGGCCGTGGAAGATTGGACGGCGATTCGCGAGATCGGCGTTCAGTACGACGCGGCGCTGGTGGTCACCACGCTCAGGCCCGCGCCGCAGTCGCCGGCCAACGCCGACACCTTCACCGTGTGGAGCGTATCGCTCACCAGCCATGTGGTTGCGCCCCTGCTCAAGGGAGTGAACCTGCGCTGGCTCGACAAGATGCACTTTGCCGACGGCATGCCGGAGGAGTTGGCCGCGCTCTATGACAATTGCCGCGATTGCGCCGCGCAAACCTATTTCACGTCCTTTTACTACGACATGCAGCACCACATGTGGTCGGCTCGCTGGCTGCACGGCGGCCAGGGCGTGCCGCTGTGGAGCGCCAGCCTAGCCCAGAACGTGGGCCTGACTCAGGTCTACGCCGTGATGGCCGACCCCAACGGAGTAGCGCTGGTTGGCACATGGAACCATATTGACCGTGGCAAGCAGAAGAAGCCTGAGGATTATGTCTACCGCTACGACCTCGATTCCTTCAGCAACCTGGAGCGCACCCGCCTGCTGAGCGGCAAAGAAGCCGACGCCATGAAGCAGCGCCTCTGCGGCTCTCAAGACACGGTTCCGGGGCTGGCCCTCGGGCAGGACTCGCCCTTGTGCCAGCAGATCGTAAAACCGCGCTACGAGCGCAAGCCCGTCACCACGCCGCCAGCCAACAACCACGGCCAGTCCCAGCCTCCCGGCGCGCGGCATTAGCGCAGTCCATCGTATACTGGCCTTATGTCGATCGTGGGCAACATAGCCGCCATTGCCAAGGGCATGAGCATCACCTTCAGGGAGATTCTTGAGCCCTCGCAGGTGGAGAACTACCCTGACGGCGCTGGCCCCCTGCGCGGAGCGGTGCTTGAGCAGCGCTACCGCGGCGCCCACGTGCTGCAGCGCGACGAGAACGGCCTGGAGAAGTGCGTAGCCTGTTTCCTGTGCGCCGCCGCCTGCCCCGCCAACTGCATCTTCATTGAGGCCGCCGACAATACCGAGGAGCAGCGCATCTCCTCCTCCGAGCGTTACGCCAAGGTCTACAACATCGACTACAACCGCTGCATCTTCTGCGGCTACTGCGTTGAAGCCTGCCCGACAGACGCCATCACCCACGGCCACGGCTTCGAACTGGCTACGCTGAACGCCACCAACCTGGTGATGCGCAAGGAAGATATGCTGGTGCCGGTTGAAGCGCTGACGGCAGCGAAATAGGGACCGAAATTTTCCTTTGCCGCCTATCTTTCAGTCATTCCGTACGTCATACGGTTGTGATTCAACTCACAGACCGGACATTCGGCCGGGTATAATCTTGCTCAAGCTGATGAAAAGGTTCCTCCAAATCGTTGCTTTGGCCGTGGTAGCGTCGCTCGCAGCCCAACCCGCCCTTGCCGGAGTAACGTGCGCCATGGGGATTCCAGCGAACGCGTCCTGCGCGCCCGACTGCGGCATGTCGATGAGCCAGATGGGCATGGATTGCCAGGTGCCCATGCAGATGGCCGGCACCGGCTGTGACATGAACTGCTGCCACAACGCCTTCCTGCAGGGCATTGTCCCCACGGCAACCGGGTTAAAGCAGAAGGCCCTCAGAACCGCGGATTTTGCATTGGTACCCGAGGCAGTCACAGATCAGGCGACGATCATTGTTGCTGCCCCACCCGGTAGTTCTGCAACAGCCGCACCGGCCCGGTACATACTCTTCCAGGTCTTTCGGATCTAAACCGCTCCTGACGTTTACGCAAACGAAGCAGTCTCAAGGTATTTCATCGCCTTGCGGCTAGATTTGTGGTCAACATTTTCAACGTCAAGGAGATTTCAATGAAACGCACAATCGCATGTCTGTCGTACGTTCTCGCATTCACTGCCGTGGCATTTGCCCAGGCAACGCAGCCACAGCCGAAGCTTGAGAAGCTCAGCAAGCAGCAGCTGACTACTCTGACCGAAACCGCAAAGACCCCGGCCGATCATAACCGCATTGCCGAGTACTACAAGGCAGAGGCGCAGGTCGATCTGGCCCAGTCAAACCTGCACCAACAGATGGCCGCCGAATATAAGCAGAACCCGGCCACTAGCTCGTCAAAGTTCTCAACCGGAACAGTGAACCACTGCGAATACCAGGCACAGCGCCTCAAGGCAGAAGCCCAAAAGCTGGAGGAACTGGCGCAGGTTCACGAGCAATTGGCACTGAACGGGGTTGAGACGCCTTCAAACAAGATGGGCCCTCACTGCCAGATGTCGGCGCATGCTGCCGGCAAATGCGGAGACAAATGCACTGCCAAGAGTTGCGGAAATAAATGCTGCAATATGAGCAATGGTGCAAAATGCTGCCAAAACGGCTGTGGCGACAAATGCTGCGGCAAAGATTGCGGCACAAAATGCAGCCACAATAGCTGCGGCAAGAAATGTTGCGATGGCGGTTCACCGCAGGGTGCAGCCCAACCGAATACTGGAGCCTGATCGACGGGCTCGAAGCAATAGTTGAATCCCAGGTTGGTTCTTAACTGGAGAGATCCGGGTCGCGCAGCGATCCGGATCTCTGTTTTTGGCCGGAATCAAGAGAGGAAAATGCCGGCTGAGACGGCTGAGAAAAACATAATCCAGAACCGTATATGCTAGAAGGTAGGCCGCTTTCCCTTTTTTCCCGGCGACCGATGGGTTCAGGAGCAAATTGTCAGGTTTATTCAGATCTAAAGCGGCGCGTGCCGGTCGATAACAGTGCATGGGAGCGAAATGACTACTGCTAACCAACATCCTCTACAAAAAATCCTCGAGAGCCGTATCGCCATTATTGATGGGGCGATGGGCACGACGATTCGCACCTACGGAATGAAGGAAGCGGATATTCGCGGAGAGCGCTTCAAAGATTCGAAGAAAGACCTGCTGAACAACGGCGACCTGTTCTCGCTGACGCAGCCAGCGATGATCTGCGACATCCATCGCCGGTTTCTTGAGGCCGGGGCGGACATTATCGAGACCAACACCTTCGGCGCCACCAGCATCACGCAGAGCGAATTTTTTGTTGACGATCCGCGCGACCACGGCGGACGCAAAGATCCGGCGTTCTACCAGAAGGTGATCGAAGACCCATTCTTCAACAAACTGGCCTGGGAGATCAATGAGACTTCGGCGCGTCAGTGCAGGGAACTGGCCGATCGCGTGGGCAAAGAAACGGGGCGTCAACGGTTTGTCGCCGGTGCGATCGGCCCCATGACTGTGTCGCTTTCGAACTCGCCCGATGCCGATGATGCCGGATTCCGCGTTGTCACCTTCGACCAGGTGAAAACCGCCTACAAGCAACAGGTGCGCGCCCTGATCGCAGGCGGCGTTGACCTGCTGCTGGTAGAGACGATCTTCGACTCACTGAACGCAAAGGCGGCGCTGGTTGGCATCCGCGAAGTTTTCGATGAGGATGGCAAGGAGTTGCCTGTGATGATCTCAGCGGCCGTGGGACGTGGCGGCGAAACGCTGATCTCCGCGCAGACCACTGAGGCCTTCTGGAATGCGGTGAAGCATGTGAAGCCGTTCTCGGTGGGGCTCAACTGCTCTCTCGGCCCCGATCTTATGTATCCGTTTCTGAGCGAGTTGTCTGAAAAGGCTGACGTGGCTATCTCCTGTTATCCGAATGCCGGTTTACCGAATCCGTTTTCGGGAACCGGGTTCGACCTGGGGCCGGAGGATATGGCGCGATACCTGGGCGAGTTTGCGCGCGCGGGACTGATCAATATTGCCGGCGGCTGCTGCGGCAATCGGCCTGAGCACATCGCGGCGATTGCCAAAGCACTCGAAGGCCTGCCTCCGCGAAAGTTCGCCCGGATCGAGGTCGCGGCATGATCGAGACCAAGCCGCTCCGCTTATCCGGATCGCAGCCATTCACACAGCAGCAGGGCGTCTTCATCATGATTGGCGAGCGGACCAATGTGGCCGGGTCGCCGCAGTTCGCCCGCCTGGTGAAAGCAGGCAAATTTGAGGAAGCGGTGAGCGTAGCCCGGCAGCAGGTGGAGAACGGCGCCAACATTCTCGACATCTGCATGGACGAGGGGATGATCGATGGCGTGGCGGCCATGTCACGTTATCTGCAATTGCTGGCCAGCGAGCCTGAGGTCGCCAAAGTTCCCTTCATGGTGGACTCGTCGAAGTGGGAGGTAATTGAGGCGGGGCTCAAATGTTTGCAGGGCAAAGGCATTGTGAACTCGATCTCGCTGAAGGAAGGCGAAGAAAAATTTCGCAGCAATGCCGCGACTGTACTGAAGTATGGAGCGGCAGCGGTGGTGATGGCCTTTGACGAGCACGGGCAGGCCGCGACTTACGAAGAGAAGATCCGCATCAGCGAGCGGGCTTACAAAATACTTGTGAACGAGGTCGGCTTTCCGCCCGAGGACATCATCTTCGATCCGAATATCCTCACCGTGGCCACCGGAATGGAGGAGCACAACAATTACGCCGTCGACTTCCTGAACGCCACGCGCTGGATCAAGGCCAATCTGCCGCACGCAAAAGTCAGCGGCGGCGTTTCAAATATCTCCTTCAGCTTTCGCGGCAATAATAAAGTCAGGGAAGCCATGCACTCGGCGTTTCTCTTTCACCCATCGCGGCGGGCATGGATATGGGCATTGTCAACGCCGGAATGCTCGAAGTGTACGAGGAGATTGAGCCGGAGCTGAAGGTGCTGGTGGAAGATGTGCTACTGAATCGCCGGCCCGATGCGACGGAGCGGCTGGTCGAGTTCGGCGAAGCGCTGAAGGGCGCCGGCGCTCAAGTGAGCGAAAAGAAAGCCGAGGAATGGCGCAACGGCACGGTGGAGGAACGGCTAACTCACGCGCTGGTGAAAGGCATTGACGCGTATATCGAGATTGATGCCGAAGAGGCGCGCATCAAGCTTGGGCGTCCGCTATTGGTGATTGAAGGCCCGCTGATGGACGGCATGAGCGTGGTAGGCGATCTCTTCGGAGCCGGCAAGATGTTTCTGCCGCAGGTGGTGAAGTCTGCCCGTGTAATGAAGAAAGCCGTTGCGCACCTCACGCCGTTCATGGAGGCCGAGAAAGAGGCGATGGTTGCGGCCGGCGAGGTGGTCAAGGCGCAGGGGAAAATTTTGCTGGCAACCGTCAAAGGGGATGTTCACGATATCGGCAAGAACATCGTGGGCGTGGTGCTGGCCTGCAATAACTACGACATCGTCGATCTGGGAGTGATGGTCTCCTGTGAAAAAATCCTCGAACGCGCGAAGGCGGAGAAGGCTGACATGATCGGCCTGAGTGGCCTGATTACGCCGTCTCTCGACGAAATGGTGCATGTGGCCAAGGAGATGGAGCGCCAGGGCTTCAAACTCCCGCTGCTCATTGGCGGGGCAACCACAAGCCGCGCGCATACGGCGGTGAAAATTGCGCCCCACTACAGTGAGCCGGTGGTGCACGTGCTCGATGCCAGCCGCGCTGTGCCCGTGACCACGAGTTTGCTGAGTGACGAAGGCAGGGAAGCATTCGTGGCTGAGCATCGCGTTGCCGATGAAGCACTTCGCAAGGCTTACTCCGCTCCGCGCCAGCAGGTTGTTTCGCTTGAGACTGCTCGCAGTAGACGGACGCCGATTGAATGGCGCGCCGGAGATTTGCCCGTGCCGGAGTTCACCGGCGTGCGCGTGCTGAATGATTTTCCATTGGCGGCGTTGCGCGAATTTATTGATTGGACGCCGTTCTTCCACGCATGGGAATTGAAGGGCGTTTATCCCCGCATCTTCGATCACCCGGAACAAGGCGCACAGGCGCGGCAGATCTTTGCCGAGGCCAATGCACTGCTGGATAGAATCATTGAGAAGAAGCTGATCACCGCACGCGGCGTTTACGGTTTCTTTCCTGCCAGCGCAATAGGCGATGACGTGGAATTGTACACCGACGGCGAGCGCAATAAGACGCTCACGCGATTTCACTTCCTCCGACAACAGGCAAACAGGGAAGGGAACGAGCCGTGCCGTTCACTGTCTGACTTTATCGCGCCGAAGGTGACGGGGCAGCCTGATCATATCGGCGCTTTCGCGGTAACCAGTGGGATTGGACTGAAGGAGCTTTGCGACAATTTCCGCGCCGAGCAGGACGACTATAACGCCATCATGGCGGAGGCCATTGCCGACCGCCTTGCGGAAGCCTTCGCCGAATGCCTGCACAAGCGGGTGCGCGACGAGTGGGGTTATGGCCGCGAAGAAAACCTGAACATCGACGAGCTGATCCACGAGAAATATCGCGGCATCCGCCCGGCAGCGGGTTACCCAGCGTGTCCCGATCACACGGAAAAAGGCGCGCTCTGGCATTTGCTCAATGTCGAGGCCAACACTGGAATGTTGATTACCGAGTCATTTGCCATGTGGCCCGGCTCAAGTGTGAGCGGGCTCTACTTCGCGCATCCGGAGTCGCGTTATTTCTCGCTCGGCAAGATCGACCGCGATCAGGTGGCCGACTATGCGCAACGCAAAGGAATGAGCGTGCCGGAGGTCGAGCGCTGGCTCGGCCAAAACCTGAACTACGACCCTGCGGGATAGGATTCCTGGTTCGCCAAGAATTCGGACCGAAGACTCTTCTGCACTCATATTTCATTCATTATCTTTATTTTAGTTGACGCTTCGCTTCTTTCGGTGCTTTCATTGATGCTCCGGGATGGGCATCGTACTCATCTCTCGCAATTTGATTTGAGGCAGGTGAGTAATGAAGGCAGCGTCTTTTTTGTTATGTGTTTTGACGTTGGGATTCGGGGCTGGGTCGAGCGCGGTCGCATTGCCAGTACGTGCGCCTGACCCCATCATTGCATCCACGCCCGCTCAAAACGGAGCCGTGATTGTAACGCTGGCCTCAACCACGCCTGGGGCCACCATCTACTACACCGTGGACGGTTCCACACCGGGTGCATCTTCGCCGATCTACCGGACGCCATTCCTCGTCGCCTCTAAGCTCACCGTCAAGGCCATCGTCACGGCTGACGGATTCGTAACCAGCAAAATCGCCAGCAGGAAGTTTGTAACAATCATTCCTTCAGGAACGCTGGTTTGGTCAGATGAGTTCGCCAACTCCACAGGCGCAAACGCGCAGCCCGATCCAAGGATCTGGACCTACGATACGAACACCAATGGCAACAAAGAGGTAGAGGTCAACTGCGCATGGGGCTCGACTAAGTCACCGTGCAGCACCAGCCAACCGAATACCTATGTGGGGGCAGACGGTTATCTTCACATCGTTGCCGAGCAGCCTTCAACTGGGGTCTACACATCGGCGCAACTGAAAACCCAGGGATTGTTCAGTTTCCAATACGGCCGTTTTGAAGCACGTGCTCTGGTGCCGGAGGCGCAGGGCATGTGGCCTGCAGTCTGGCTGATGGGCAACAACATCGTCACCGTCAATTGGCCGACTTGCGGCGAGATGGATGTGCTGGAGCGGACCAACGCAGCCAAGTCCCCCGATTGGAATCAGGGATCGATTCATGGTCCAGGCTTCATCGGCCCCAATCTGGGAGCAGTCTACAACTACCCCGGCGGGCAAACGGCAGCCGGTTGGCACACCTACGGCATGATTTGGTCAAAGGGAAGCATCGCGTATTACGTCGACGATCCCACGCATCCTTACGTCACCTATACGCCCGACAGCATTAAAGGGCTGACAGGAGAGGTATGGCCCTTCGACTCCGGGCAGAGCAACTTCATCCTTCTCGATTTGGCCATTGGCGGCGAATGGCCGGGTAACCCCGACGCCACCACTCCGTTCCCAGCCGAGATGCTGGTGGACTACGTGCGGGTCTACACGAACTGAAAATTTCTTTTGTTACTGCCAGGTAACAGATTGAATAAGATATTTGCACAGCATTCGCATTCGCTTCACAGTCCTCTTACAATCCGCGGCGGATACTACTACCGTGATAGATCAAGCAAGAAATACAGTTCCGCTCAATTTAGCCTCTGGTTCCACCACTCTGGTGGAGATGTCCTTACCTACACTTGCTCCATCCCTGCCTGATGTTCCTGCCAAGCCCCGAATTCACGCCGAGGTGGGCCGTTACAGGGTACGGCTTGCCGAGTCCGCTGAAGATCGCGATGCCGCTTGCCGGTTGCGCTTCAAGGTCTTCAATATTGAATTGGGCGAGGGGTTGGAGAGTTCCTACCAAACAGGATTGGATACCGACCAGTTCGACCCCATCTGCGAGCATCTTCTTGTGGAGGATAAGCAGGAAGACAATCCTGCCCGACGCATCGTGGGCACCTACCGGATGCAGTCCGGAACCACTGCCGAGCGCAACCTGGGCTACTACTCTGAGCAGGAATTCAGTTTTGCTCCCTATGAGCCGCTGCGGGTCGGCATTCTGGAACTGGGCCGCGCCTCCATTGATCGTGAACACCGCACGCCTGATGTACTGATGTTGTTATGGAGGGGTATCGCGCAGTATGCTACCGACATGGGGCTGCGTTACCTGATCGGCTGCTCTTCATTGAACTCCAAAGACCCGGCGGAGGGTTGGCAGTTGTATCGCCAGCTTGAGCAATACAGGGTTTCACCGGAGTTTGAAACCGAGCCGACCACTGCATATGCCTGCCCCGCCGAGCAAGAAGGCCGGTATGCACAGCAGCTGGCCCAGCAAGAAGATCAATCATTGCCATCTCAAACTTCAACTCCGGTCAAGGTTCCCAAGCTTTTGAAAACCTACCTCGCTATCGGCGCCCGCATTGGCGGTCCGCCTGCCTGGGACCGGGAGTTTGGCACCATCGATTTCCTGACTCTGCTCGATCTCAAATTGGTCTCGCCTTCGGCGCGCCATCGCTTCCTGGCCCCACTCATTCAATGAGCCTTCTCCGGTTCCGGCGTGCTGTGGCGCTGGCATTTTCTCTCGCCCTGGTCATCATTCGCTACTGGCTTCTCCATCTGCGCGGACCGCTCACCCTGGAGCGCCGAGCATTGTGGGTGCAGCAGTCGGCACGCTTGATTCTGACTGCCCTGGGTATTCATTACCGGGTTGAAGGCCAGCCGCCAACCCACGGCCTGGTAGTTTCAAACCATCTCAGCTATCTTGATATCCTCATCCTCTCTGCGGCCATGCCTTGCTTTTTTGTCGCCAAAGTGGAGATTGATGGCTGGCCCATCTTCGGCAAGGCGGCGCGCAGCGGCGGAACCATTTTTGTCGACCGCTCCAGCCTGGCCAGCGCCATGTCAGTGGCCGAACAGATGACCGAGCGGCTCAAACTCACCATTCCGATTCCGGTGCTGCTTTTTCCCGAGGGTACCAGTACCGACGGCAGACAGGTTCTGCGCTTTCACTCCCGGCTCATTGATCCAGCCACTTCACTTGGAGTGCCCATCACCACTGCCTGTGTCCGTTATGTGATCGACGGTGGCGTTGAGGAGCGGGAACTATGCTGGTATGGCGACGAAGAGTTCTTTCCTCATCTCATGAAGGCGCTGGGCACACCCGGCTTCTATGCTGAAGTCACCTTTGGCGAGCCGCATATATATTCCGACCGCCGTACCGCCGCCGACCAGACGCATGACGAGATTGAGGCCATGCGCAACGGCGCCGTACTCACACATCAATAAAGTATTAGGTTCTAATTGCATCCAAGGTCAGACCTATTCGTGACTGGCGAGACGACTGCCCATATCGCCTAAAATGGATACCATGCTGACAGACCGCGTGGCTCTTGTAACAGGCTCGACAAGTGGGATTGGATTGAGCATTGCCAAAGCGCTTGCTGCAGAAGGCTGTTCCGTCATGCTGAATGGTTTTGGCGATAGGGATGCCATCGAGAAACAACGGGTCGATCTCGCTGCAACGTATAACGTAAGATGCCTCTACAACGGAGCAGACCTGTCGCAGCCGAGCGAGTGCGTTGGCCTGATTGAGGATGCGGAAGCACGAATGGGCTGCGTGGACATTTTGGTCAACAATGCCGGAATCCAATATGTCTCTCCGATTGAGAGCTTTCCCGTTGACCGCTGGGACGCCATCATGGCACTGAACCTCTCCGCGGCTTTTCATACCATCCGTGCGGTTTTGACCTCGATGCGGCGCCGCGGGTGGGGACGCCTGATCAATATCGCCTCGACACACGGATTGGTCGCATCCCCAGATAAGTCTGCATATGTAGCCGCGAAGCATGGGCTGGTCGGACTCACAAAGGTTGTAGCTCTGGAAACTGCCGGCCAAAACATCACGTGCAATGCAATCTGTCCGGGCTGGGTGCTCACGCCTCTTGTTCAGCGCCAGATTGAAGCCAGGGCAAAAGCAGGCGGTATCGATCTAGAGCGCGCCACGCGAGACCTTCTGGCAGAGAAACAGCCCTCCGGGGTTTTCACGACGGTGGAGCAGATCGGCGCGCTCGCAGTCTTTCTTTCGACTGAAGCGGCAAGCAACCTCACTGGTGCGTCCATTCCGGTGGACGGCGGCTGGCTCGCGCAATAAAAGGGCCTTAGACCTCAATGAGGCCAGCACTTAGCTTTCGCTGCGCGTGCTAATCTTCGTGTGCAACAATTTCTATTGATTTCAAGGCTCGAGTTCAGCACGAATGTATGCAGTGGTTGACGCATAAAAGATAAACCTCGGAGACGATGATGAAAAAACGGCAATCAGATTCAAGCCCGCTTTCGCAGTTAAACCGGCGCGATTTTCTCAAGGTAGCAGGAGCCGCGGCGATCATGCCCACGCATGCATGGGGCAGCCGCACTTCTGCTTCCAATCGCATCACTATGGGGGTTATTGGCTGGGGCATGATGGGCCCCGGCAATACCAAGGCATTTTTAGCGGAGAACGATTGCCAGGTGGTAGCAGCCTGCGACCTGCATAAAGATCATCTGCAGGAGGCCGTGGACACCGTCAACACCAAATATGGAAACAAGGACTGCAAGGCGTATCACGACTATCGCGAAATGTTGGCGCGCGACGATATTGACGCCATCATGATCGCGGTGCCTGATCACTGGCATGCGCTGATCGCCACTGAAGCCGCAAAACGGAAGAAGGATATTTATGGCGAGAAGCCGCTGGCGCGCACTATCGCGGAGCAGCAGGCAATCGTAAAAGCAGTTCAGGCGAACAAAATCATCTGGCAAACTGGTTCCTGGCAGCGGTCGCTGCCCAAATTTCACAAGGCGGCGGAGATTGTTCGCAATGGGCTTATTGGAAATGTAGTGCGCGTCGAAGTGGGCCTGCCTCCGGGTCACCACGATTTTCCCGGCACAGTTCCCGCGCTCATGAAGAGGCTTGCATCGCTGCCCAACAAGATCGACAGTCCGGCCGAAATCGTGCCCGGAACTCCTGCATGGGACCTGGCCGTTACCCAACCCCCACCGGAACTGGACTATGACATGTGGATTGGCCCGTCGCGAATGGAACCCTATATCGATGCGCGCGTTTACCAGAATTGGCGCTGGAACTACAATACCGGCGGTGGCCAGTTGCTCGATTGGCTCGGCCACCACGGCGATATCGCGCACTGGGGACTGGGATTCGACACGACCGGCCCGTCGGAGATTGAAGGCCACGGCGATTTTCCGCCGGCCAATGCCGTTTGGAACACGGCAACCACATACATGGTCGAATGTAAATATCGCAAAGAAGTCACGCATTATCCGGTTGACGTAGGAATCACCATTGCCGGCGGCCATTCGGAAATCGTGATGGGAACGAAATGGATTGGGACTGATGGCTGGGTTTGGGTTGATCGCAGCGGATTTGATGCGTCGAATCCCGAATGGCTCAAGGGAGATTCGCTCCCCGAGGAGCTTCGCAAGGTAAAGCTTTATGAGTCCCACGGCCACCAGCGCAACTTTCTTGACTGCGTCAAATCGCGCCAGCCTACCATCACGCCCGCCGCGACGGCGCATCACTCCACGATTCCCGGCCATCTCGGGCTGATTTCCATGCTGGTGGGACGCAAGATTCAATGGGATGTGGCGCAGGAGAAGATCATCAACGATAGCGCCGCCAGCGAATTGCTGTCGCGCCCTTATCGCGCACCCTGGCAGTTGGTTTGAAGCAAACAGATCGTTACGCGGCCGGTCGAGAATAAAAACTCAAGTCGGCAGTTGACCGGCCCTAAGCTTTTTCGGCAATCAGCAGGCGCAGATCGCGCAGGTTGTGGCCGGTGGGTCCGGTGACGACAGCATCACCCAGGGCCATGAACATGGGACAGGCGTCGAATGCGGCCAGGGATGACTTCAGGTGAAATCCGAAGGTATGGGCGCGGGCTACAGTCGTTGGGTCGGCGATAGCTCCGGCCACCTGCGTGTTGCCGTCGATGCCGTCGGAGCCGGCGCTTAGCACGGTCAGTCTTTCGCCAGGATAGTTCTCCAGTTCCAGCGCGCATGCCATGACAAACTGCTGGTTGCGGCCTCCGGCGCCGGGGGTGCGGTCGATGGTTACTGTTACCTCGCCGACAGAGATCAGGCACAGCCGCGGGTGGGCCGCGCGCAACGCGTGGAAGCGCTCCAGAAGATAGCGGGAGGCGTCGGCATAGTCCCAGTCGTCGCAGCTGTTATCCACCGCGGTAAAGTAGCCGGCCTTCTCGGCCAGGGCGCGAGCGTTCTCCACCAGGTCGTGGCTGGAGAGCAAAATCTCAAAGACCGAATCGCGAAATGCCTCGTCCTCACCGCTCATGGAGGCTGCAGCGGTCACGCGTCGCGCTAGAACGGCTTCAGTCCACGGCATGCGCGGCAAAAAAGGCGGACGCCAACCCTTATTTCCAGGTGACTCGGGCAGATCTTTGCGCTCAAAGAAAGAGCGGACAGAGGGGGGAAGTTTTTGAGACAGATCGTATTTGGCCAGCAGATCGCGCGCCTCTGCCACAGTGGAGTGATCCGGCGACGTAGGTCCGGAAGAAAGCGCGTCCAGAGAGCGCAGGGGCACATCGGGCAGCAGCAGGCTCACCTTGGCTGCCTCCGGCGCGGCTATAGCCAACCGCCCGCCCTTCACAGCGGAAAAGTGCTTGCGCAGCGTGTTGACCTCGCTGATCGGAGCTCCCGAACCAAGTAGTACCTGATGGAAGGCGATGGTGTCGTCGAGGGTGATCTGCGGGTCAAGCGGCAGATCGAACATCGCCGACCCTCCGCCGGAGATGAGGAAAAATATCAGAGTGTCTTTTTTCGCCTTCTTCACCAGTGCCAGTGCGGCCCGGGCCGCGGCGAAGGAGTCCTCGTTGGGCACCGGGTGGCCACCCTCAAAATAGCGAATGCGCCAGTTGCGGGATTTAGGCAGCTGATTCGTACAACAGATACCGCGCAGCCCCTTGCGGCGCTTCATGCGGTCAAGCAAAGTCTCCAGCATAGGTGCAGCGGCCTTGCCCAAAGCAATCACGAAGATGCGCTTGTAACTGGAGAGATCGATTGACGCCGGACCGCTGCCGTCGGGGATAATCCGATGCAGCGTATTGCCCTCAAAGCGAATGCGCCGGTCGAATGCCGATTCGATGTTGCAGGCCTTCACAGCTCCTTTGAAGATCTCAGTAGCCTTGGCGTGGAGAGTATCCAGGACGATATCGCTGACCGGGGTCATGGCAATTGCTCCTTCAGCCAGCCGCTGAGCGCTTGCTGCATGGGCTCAAGGTGACCGTTAAAAAAGTGATCGGCGCCAGGCAGGAGCAGCAGCCGTTTGGGTTCTGCGGCAGATGCGGCCACCTGCACCAACTGTGCGGCGGGAGCGAACTGGTCGCGGTCTCCGCTGAGAAAAAGTTTAGGAATGGAGCAATCTGCAAGGAAGGGATAGTGAAGATCGTGGCCATCAGTATGCGTAGGCAGTCCGATGGCGGCCAACGCACCAACATTTACCCTGGTTCCGGATTGGCCGCAACAGGCTTCGAGCGCCATCATCGCCCCAAAGCTGAAACCCACTACCACCAACGGGCGCTGGTATTCATTCTCAAGCCAGTTCATCGCCGCTAGCACATCGCCAGTCTCCGCATTGCCGTCGTGTGCGCCCTGGCTCAGGCCCGTGCCGCGAAAATTGAAGCGCAAAACCGGCAGCGCGAGCCCCCACTCCGGATCGTTCAGGGCCTTCATGGCGTGGTAGACCACCTTGTTGTGCATCGTGCCGCCGGCCAGTGGATGAGGATGACATACAAGTGCAGCAAACGGAGCATCGGGCGCGCCCTGATTCAAGAGCGCTTCGAGACGGCCGGCGGGACCGAACAGGTCAATGCTGCGTATTCTGGCCGTCGGCGGGCTCTGGCTTTCCATAGTTGAACAAGGTTGGACGGGTGCGCTCGCTATGGTCATTCCACTCATTATTTTACGCGCTGGCGGAAGGTTTGCTTTTTCCCGTCAACCCTGCTGGCACGAAGATGAGGCAAATCGGTCTGAATCGAGATGAGCAATCACCTGGTGCGGTATTCTTGCATCATCATGTCCAATCGTCAGCAAGCAAATTCTGTTGATTCTTCTGCTCCTTTTAATCCCATTAGGTTTACGCGCCAGTTGTGCGAAATCGAGTCCACAACCTACCACGAGGGAGCTGTGGGCGATTTTTTGGCTGAATTTCTAGAGCGCCGCGGCTGGGCTGTCGAAAAGACTCCCGTCGAACAGCCTGCGGAGAACTCCGGTGGCGGACCGCGCTGGAACGTCTACGCAGGCATGGCCGGCCAGAAACCCGACCTGGTCTTTTCAACCCATATGGATACTGTTCCGCCCTACATTCCTTTCAGCGAGGACTCGGAATTTATGTACGGCCGCGGCGTATCCGACGCCAAGGGGATCATCGCAGCCCAGGTGGCTGCCGCCGAGGCGCTGCGGACAGCTGGGTTTCAGATTGGGTTGCTGTTTGTAAGCGGCGAAGAGCGCGATTCGGCCGGCGCAAGAGCTGCCAATCTGATGCCCAAGGGAAGCCGTTTTCTCATCAACGGCGAGCCCACTGATAATCGCATCGCCCTGGCTTCGAAGGGAGCTTTGCGCGCGGCCTTCAAATCAACCGGCAAGATGGCCCACTCCGCCTATCCCGAACTGGGCGAGAGCGCCGTTCACAAGCTGGTTGAGGTGCTGGCGAAACTGCTGGCTCTTCCGTTGCCGACGCTTGAGGGTATTGGACCCAGCACGCTGAATATTGGCCAGATTCATGGCGGCCACGCGCCTAACGTCATCGCCGACAAGGCTGAAGCGCAGGTGCTGGTGCGTACGGTTACCGACTCGGCCGAGGTGCGCGCCGCACTGAAGGAGGTTGCGGGCGATCTGGCCGAGGTGGAATTTACTCTCGACACGCCCTTCGTCCGTCTGCGCGCCGTTGAAGGCCTGCCGACGATGGTTGCCAAGTTCTCTACCGATATACCGCAGTTGAGCAACTGGGGTGAGCCGCTGCTACTCGGTCCCGGCTCAATCCATGTAGCTCACACGCCTCATGAAAAGCTGGCCAAGAAGGAATTGCTTGAAGCTGTGGAGTTGTATATCAAGGTTGCGAAACAGCTGCTTGCGTAATATTTACTGCAATTAGACAAATTGCCTAATTGAGCAGGATACTTAGTCGACCTATCTGTGAGAATGAAAGGGTTTTCTAATGGCTATTTCACGTCGCAATTTCATTGGCACCGCGCTCACCGCTGGCGCTTCGGGACTGATGGTTAATGCAGCGACGGCAAGCGCCTTTGCAGTCACTCCCGATTTGCTTGTACTTGAAAACGATCACATGCTGATCGCCATCAATCGGGAAACCGGCTGCGTGGATAAATTGGAATCGAAGGACAAGGCGTGGAAGATGCAAGGTGCGGGAATGCGGCTACACGTTCCGGCGCCGGAGCATCGTTTTCACTACCTCACCGAGCGCCACGCAGGCAAGCCACGGATTGAGTCCGACGGCACACACGCGACAATCACCTGGAACGGCTTTGAAAGCGACCGGATGGGCAAGCTGGATATTGAAGTCAAAGAGACGGTCCGGCTTGAAGGTACGGGTGTTCACCTCAGTTATGAGATTCGCAACGGCAGCACGGCAGTGATTGAGAGCTACACTTATCCGCGCCTGAAGGGTCTCAAGCCTCCAGCCGGCGACAAGCGCATGCGGCAGGTGACCTGGGATTACACCGGCATGGGTTCCAACAGTCTCTGGCCTATTTTTGGAAACGAGGTTGGCTACTTCGGGTACGATACGCCGGCCCAGTTGCGCAATCTCGGCACTGATTCTCAGTTCTGCCTTCTGCTGAGCGATAGCCGTGGAGTCTATGTGGGCTACCACGATCAGGGCCAGAAACATGTGGTGCAAATCTGCTTCTTTCTGGCCCCAGCCTTCGTCGATTCGTTTAATTCCAGCGATATCGACCCTGCAGGCAAATCCGGCGATTCAACTGTCGGCATCGACCCCAATCACCTGTGTTTCATCCAACCCGGCGACAGCCAGCGCTCCGAGGCCCTGGTGCTCGAACCCTTCAGCGGCGACTGGCATAAGGGCGCGGACATTTACAAAACCTGGCGTGACTCGTGGTTGAAGCCGCCCACGATGCCCGCGTGGGTGCAGGACGTGCACTCATGGCAGCAGATCCAGATCAACTCGTCTGAAGACAGGCTCACCTTTCCCTATAAGGATCTGGTCAAGTATGCGGAGGCGTGCAAGCGTTGGGGAGTGAAGGCGATCCAATTGACTGGATGGCAGATTGGCGGCCAGGACCGCGACTTTCCGCTGCACGATACCGATCCCCGGCTGGGCACGGCGCAGGAGTTCAAAGACGCCATCGCGGCCAGTAAAGCGATGGGCGTTGAGATTGTTCTCTTCAACAAATACGCATGGGCCGACGTGACAGCGCCTGACTACAACAGCCAGTTTCGCCAGTTTGCCGCGGTAGATCCGTACGGAACCCCCTACCAGTTCAATGGCTATAAGTACGACACGCCTACCCAGATCGCCGGCATCAATGCCAGGCACGGAGTGGGAATGTGCCAGGCAAGCCCAACGTGGAGAAAGCGCGCGCTTGAGGAGTTCCGCAAGAGCGTCGAGTTAGGCGCAAGCGGCATTCTTTACGACGAGTGCTTCTGGCACATGAGCCTTTACTGCTTCTCGCAAACCCACGGCCATCCAATGCCGGGCGCCGTTTTTTCAGGCGATGTGCCGCTCATTGAAGGATTCCGTACCATCATCGATCCCGAGCATTTTGTCTTCGCGGGTGAATCGCCCTACGATCTCGAACTGCAAACCTATAACATGTCTTACTTCCGCATCGGCGCCGGTTATGTTCCCTATGGCAGATATATCGCTCCGTTTGCGCCTATGTCGGTGGCAGTTACCGGGGATAACGACCGGCAGATGATTAATGCCTGCCTGCTCTACCGCTTCGTGATGAGTTATGAGCCGCGCGACTTTCATGGCGAGTTGAGCGAGATGCCGGTTTCGCTCACCTATGGGCAATCAGTGGACGATCTGCGGCGCAGATACAAGCGAGTGGGTCTGGGATGCGGAGTTCCGCGATACGCTTGGCGCCCAGGTAACTGCGGGCGGCTCACCGCTGAGCACATATTCTGTTTTCCGGCGCAAGGATGGCCGTCGCGCCGTAGCCATGGCCAACATGAGCGATATCGATGCCATTATTTGCGAGGTTGCTCTCGATCAGGCCAAGACGGCGGAGTTGAATTTGGTCACTCCCGAGCAGCCCGAACCAAAGCCGTGGCCGGGCAAGCTTGAACTGGCTCCGGGATCGGCCGCGGTTGTTTTGGAAGGCTGACGGAGTAATGTACAACTTCAGTAGTGCTGGCCCCCTCCGCCATAGCCCATGTATTCTCAGCCCATGGACAAGGACGTTTCCCCAGCGCCCGATGACACCAATCTGCTTGAACACGCAGCCTCCTCTTACCTGCGCTCGGCGCGGCATCAGCCGGTGAAATGGCATCCATGGGGCGAGGCCGCATTTGCTCGCGCCCAGGCTGAAGATAAGCCCATGCTGCTGGACATTGGCGCGGTATGGTGCCACTGGTGCCACGTGATGGATCGCGAGTCCTACGAAGACCCGGAGATCGCCGCGCTCATCAACCGAGCATTTTGTCGCCGTAAAGGTCGATCGCGACGAGCGGCCCGACGTGGACGCGCGCTACCAGGCTGCGGTTTCGGCCATCAGCGGACAGGGCGGCTGGCCGCTCACCGCATTTCTCACTCCCGACGGCCGGCCCTACTTTGGCGGCACTTATTTTCCGCCCGACGACCGCTACGGACGGCCCGGCTTCGGGCGGGTGCTGCTGACCATGGCCCAGGTGTGGCACGAGCGGCGTGATGAAGCGCTCGAAACCGCCGCCAGCGTGATGGCCGCCATCGAGCACAACGAGAGCTTCTCCGGCCGCGGCGGCGAGCTGACGCTGGCCCTGGTGGACAAGATTGCCGGCTCGGCGCTTGCCAGTTCGATCCGCGCAACGGCGGCTTCGGCTCGCAGCCCAAGTTTCCCCATCCCGCTGTACTCGATCTGCTGCTGGAAGTGGCCATGAGCCGCGACAACGATCAGGCCCGCGATGCCTTCACCATCACTCTCGAAAAGATGGCCCGCGGCGGCGTCTACGACCAGTTGGCCGGCGGCTTTCATCGCTACAGCGTTGACGAGCGCTGGGTGGTTCCTCACTTCGAGAAGATGCTCTACGACAATACCGAACTGCTGCGCAACTACGTGCACGGTTTCCAGAGCTTTGTGCGCGAAGATTTTCTCGGAACGGCGCAGGAGATCGTCGCCTGGCTTGACTCAACCATGACCGACCGCGAGCGCGGCGGCTTCTACGCATCGCAGGATGCCGATATCAGCCTCGACGACGACGGCGATTACTTTACCTGGACGCTGGACGAGGCGCGCGCCGTGCTCGAGCCCGACGAGTTGCAATTTGCCTCAAGCTACTGGGATATTGGCGAGCTGGGCGACATGCACCACAACCCGGCCAAGAATGTGCTTCACGTGAAACAAACGCTCGAGGAGATGGCTGCCGCAAACCGGTCAGGCTGCGGAGCATCTGCGCGCGCTGCCGACTCTGCGCGGAGCAAGCTGCTCGCGGCGCGCGCAGAACGTCCAACGCCTTTTATCGACCAAACGCTTTATACCGGCTGGAACGCGATGGCGATCACGGCTTATCTGGAGACGGCGCGGGTGCTGCGCATGGACTCAGCGCGGGATTTTGCGCTACTCACGCTCAACCGGCTTCTCGAACAGGCCTGGGACGGAGCAGCAACGCTGAACCATGTGATCGCTTATGGCGGCGATCGGGTCCTCGCCAGAGATTGTGCCCGGTACTCTCGACGATTACGCCTTTACAGTACACGCCTGCGTTGATGCCTGGTTGGCTAGCGGGAAGATGAATTATTACCATGCGGGCGTTTTTCTGGCCGACGCCATGATCGACCGCTTTTATGACCGGACTGCTGGAGCATTCTTTGATGCCGCCGAACCAAAGGACGGCGCAGCGACCCTGGGAGCATTGTCAGCGCGGCGCAAGCCCTTGCAGGATTCGCCCACGCCGGCTGGCAATCCCACCGCAGCCTCGGCCCTGCTGCGCCTTGAGGCTCTCAGCGGACGCAAGGAGTATCGCGAGATTGCCGAAGATACACTCGGCTCCTTCGCCGGCATTGTTGAGCACTTCGGCCTTTACGCAGGCAGCTACGGGCTGGCGCTGGAGCGGATGCTGCTTGATCCGGTGCAGGTGGTGGTTGTGGGTTCAGGCCCTGAGGCAGCGCGTCTTGAATCATTAGCCGTGGCTCGCTTCGCTATCAACAAGTCAGTGATGCGGACTGTGATGCGCATCGCTCCATTCCGGCTTGTTCCCGGAGGTGTTCCCGAGGCGCTCGAAGAAACGCTGCTTCAGGTTCCCGCGCCCGCCGGAGCCGAGGTCTGGGCGCTGGTATGCCGCGGGCGCACCTGCCTGCCTCCCATCACCGATGCCGAGGCGCTGATGGAGGCGTTGGAAGACCCGGATTGAAATCCATTCGGACGGGTTTTTGCTGCGGAGCGTCACGAAATGAAAAAACAAGATCCTACTGGCCGGTGAAGGGATTGCTTTCCTGCGGCTTGAGCAGGGTGGGGTCGCTTTCCGGCGCGGCATCAGGGGCTTGCCGCCTGGGTCCGCATGCGGCGTCGCTCATGACGGTATTGAAAACCCGGTTGGGGTCGCCCGGGAGCAGGTGGTTCACTTCAAGGGCCAGGCGGACGCGGCGGCGGAATTCGCGCACCGGGTCGTATTGTTTGGTTGCCAGCGTCTTGAAAACCACGGGAAAGATAACCTCGGAACCTTTGACCGCATCCACGCCCAGCACCTGCGGGTCGGCGATAAAAACCGCACGGAACTGTTCGCTATTGCGGACCTCCATGGCGATGCTCTTCAGCAGCTTGATTACAACGTCGGGATTGGCCGAGAAATCCACACTTACATTCACGGTGGCCACGGAGTAGCCGATGCTCAGGTTGGCTACAGTTGTGATTTGTGAGTTGGGAATGATGTAGAGAGTGCCATCCGCGTCGCGGACACTGGTCTTGCGCAACGTCATCGATTCCACGGTTCCGGACACCCCGGCCATGCGCACCGTATCTCCCACATCGAACTGGTCTTCAAGCAGGATGAGAACGCCGTTCAGCATATCTTTCACAATGTTCTGCGCGGCCAGGCCGATGGCGATTCCGGCTATCCCGGCCGAGGCCAGCAGGGGCGCAAGATTCAGGCCCAGTGCGTCAAGGAACTGCAGCCCTGTGATTAGACAGATGACGGCCAGTCCCGTGGTGCGGATAACCCCGGCCAGCGTCTTTACCTGCGCGGTGTGTCCCGCGCCAGTGGAATGCCGCTCGGCAAGGCGCGTCATATGGGAGGTGATGAGCCGCAGCAGCCAGATCAGCAATACAGCGATAACCGCAACCACCACCAAGTGCGGCAGTTTGGTGCGGATGAACTCCTGAGAATCGCCGACCCACTCGTCCAGCACACGGCCCAAAAACCAGCCTTCCGCAAATATGCCTGTTCTCGCCGCCAGCAGTAAAAGATGCATCCCAAAAACCTCTCTTTCAAGACTAGACATTTTGTAGCTGCAGAAATTATTTGGCCCAAACGTACAGGCGCTATTTGGTCACAAAAACCAAGCTTATTTTGCACACAAAAATGCGACCGCCTAGAGACCTAAACCAGTCCATCGCCGAATACATAAGGCGGATATAGAAAACTACTACATCCGCCGCCGCAAATCTTGCCCAATAGTTACTAATTGAGCAATACTACCCATACCATCGCTACAACCCAAAATCTCCTGAATATAGACTCTCAATGAGCTGCTCAGAATCCACCATCTACCACGGGGCGTCATCTGGTGCCCCACCAAAGTTCCACTCTCCAAAAGCCTCACAATTGACTGCCGCGAATAGCCATGGCCAAGTGCGCGGCTTAATATCTGGGATGCTCTCGCAGGTGAAATATATCGGTCGTCCTTGGAACTCATTTCGGATGCAACGATCGCCATAACATCCTCTCGCGGAAACAGTCGCCGCCTGTTTTTTATCGGCCGCGCGGCTGGGTCAATTCCGGATGCTCCTCTGCCACCTGGAAGAGCGCATCACCGAAGGTAATGTTCTTTTCAGTCTTGCGCGCGTTGGCCGCATCTGTCAGCCTGTCTCCGGTGGGCGATAACTGCAACACTTGTGAGAGACCTTCACCAAAGCTCACGTTGTGGGTATACGCCCAATACTGTGCGCGCTTACTTAGAAGCGCCGATCCGGGATCGCATTCCTTCATCAGCCGCTCCAAAAACGAGACCACATTGTCGAGTGTTGTCCCATCCAACTCGGCAAACATCAGTGGGAATTGAAAGTGGTCAAAATCACCTATCCAATTCCCGCTCGCTTTCATCTGTGCAATTGCGTCACCAGCGCGCGAACCTGATTGGAAGCGTGCCTCGGGTGCAACAAACCTATGCTCTGAGGTAGTTGTCATTTTCTCCCCAAAAATAACGTCCGTTGGTTTTGAGTGCGCCTGCATTAAATCGTCCAGAGACGGAGTTCCTTCATCATGCCAACCCCCATTCCTAAAGGTGGGATGAATCAAACCAACGCGCTGTAGAGAAAGCCCCTCCGGGGAGCGTTTCACATGAACAGATCTCTTCGAGAAAACCCCCTGGTTATAGAGATGCTCAACCCATGGATCAATACCGGAAAATTTGCCTTCGACAGAGTCTCCAACTCGCCGGAGCGCATCAATCTTGCCCAACACTTCCGGCTTTTGTTCAGACGCGACGCCCAATCCAACCGTCGCTTTTTCCGCATCTTGCCTTTTTTCGTATTCGGCAATCATTTCGTCCAAATCTGCGGACGTGTAAGTCTTCCCGTCGTAGTTCCCAGTGCGGAATACCCGCAACCATTGATTTCCCAACTGAGGTTGTTGCGCCATTTGTCTATCCTCTCCCTATTCCGCTGTACTGGCCCTGCGCCTGATTTGTTGCAGCCACCAACAGGCGGCCTCCGCCAGACCTCGCCCACGCCGCCACGCTCTTTGCATCCATCGCCTGGATATTGATGGTTGCGCCACCACCGCCCGAGGAGCTGGCCGGCATACGCGGTTGCACCGTCGAGGAATATCCAAAATTAACGCCGCTGTTCATCGCTGAAAGAATCGGCGCGTGCGCGGCTGCCGCTGTGGGGTTGACCACGAACTCCTGCGCCAGTAGCTTGGCAAACCCTTCATTAGGACCAGTGGCCAGGTCGCCGAAGTCTCCCACCCATCCGCCGCTGTGGTACTGCGCCGCGCCAAAGGTGATGCCGTTGCGGCCGGCCGCCTGCTGCTTTTGCAGTTGCGAAAGAACAGTGTCGATCTCCGGCTCAATATTCGATTTGAAGTAGCTCCGCGCTCCGCTGCCCCATGTGTTGGTCTGCGTTTGCGCGGAGATCAGCATGTTTGTCATGGTGGAAGAGATCGATTCGTAGCCCGTTGCGCCCGATTCGTACTCCTGCATATCGGCTTTAATTGCCGGCTGAATGGTATTTACGTCGAGAGCCTCGGCTTTTGCTTTGCCCTGGTCGCCGAAGATGCCCGCGAACATGCCGGCGATGCCGCCCAGCACCGCACCGATGCCCGCGCCGACTGGCCCAAATAATGATCCGACTGACATCCCGGCCGACAGGCCACTCATAGCGCCTGCCATGGGGTTTGAATTTTCGAAAGCAGAGTAAGTGCCGACAGCGCCGGTCAGCAGACCAGTGCCCGCGCCCATCATTTGCTGAGCGCTGGGCATCTGGCCAGGAAAGATTCCCGGCGGCATATTCGAAAGCGACGAGCTTGATCCCGTTCCCGTCAAAGTTGAAGCATCGACGGTCCCATAGGTAGAGGTGTCGGTCCCCGTGGCAGGAAAACCACCGGCAGGCATCCCCAGCGGAGGCTCTGAAGGCGGTAACTGCGTAGCCCAGCCGGTTTGGTCGCTGGCGTCCGATGCATAGGGAAAACCGCCCCAGGATGAGTCGGCAGAGCTACTACTGCCGTATCCAGCGCCGCCCATCCCTGGCGTCCCCAGCGCGGGCGTAATTGCCGAGCGTGCCGCGCTGGCGAGGCCTGTAGCAGCGCCAAATGGATCGGAAGCCCCGCCAGTGCCCCCAGCAGCGCCCGCGCCAGTGTTTGATCCGCTAGCCATCCCCGCACCCGGAATACCCGCCGCGCCCGCTCCAGCGCCTGCGCCAGGCATCCCCGCGCCACCGAGGGCGGCTCACAGCGGATTGGAACTGACTCACGGCCTGCTGAAACGTCTCGCCGCTTGACTGGATCAAGCTGCTGCCCTGCGAGAACTGCGCCATTGATTGAGTGCTTGTCCCCGACATTCCCGCCGCGCCGTGACCGTGGCCGTGGCCGAGTACGGAATTCATGTCGGTGAGCGGGTTGCGGCTGGTGCTCATCCCCGGACCCATGCCGAACATATATTGCATGGCGCCGCCCAGCGGACCACCGCCCTCCATCATCGGCATCATCTGATTGGCCATCATCTGGAAGGCGGTTTTCATCGCCCGATCTTCAAAGAATTTCTCGGGATGCTCAAAAAGACTTTGCAAACCACTAGCCAGCTTGTCGCGGGTTTCCTGGTCGCTTTGCTGCATCTGCGCATTCATCTGCTGCCGAGCGGCCAGCATTTTTGCATCGGCGTCCTGTGCGGCCATCACCTCAGCCTGTTTGTATATCGCGGAGTTTTGCGAATCCGCCTGCATAGACGCATTAAGTAATACGTTCTGCTGTTTTTCAGCCGTCTCTATCTCCCTGACTCGATCCTGAAATGCATCGACTATCTTCAGTTGCGCCTGCTGCCATTCAGGGAGAGAGTAGCGCGCAGTTTGTTCCTCCTCTTTGGTAATCTGCTCCATGGTTTTGGCGTGTAATTGCTCCATCTCGCGGAGCATGTTGCCGTACACGGCTAACTCTTCTGAATCTGCATCGCTCTGTCCTTTTTGGCCATTTGGGGACGATGCGCCCACTGCTTTATCTAGAGTTTTCAGATCTTCTCTAATTTTCTGGTAAGATTTTGCGGCCTCATCCGCGATGCGTGCGTATCCAGTGATCTGCGCATCGTCGGCGTGGGTGGAGATTTGCTGCATCTGCTTTTCAAACTCAGTGTGCGCGGCCAGAATATGTGTGTCGGCGGTGAGGTCTGCAGCCTCCCTTTCCGTAGCAGCGGCCTGTGGGTTCAGCCTATTAGCACCCAGCGAAGTTGCCCTATTGTTGATATCGGCCAATGTGTTTTGATGCTCATCCTCAATGCTTCCATTGCCAGTCCCTGCCTGCTGTTGCGCGGCCTGCTGAGCCATGCGCATTGCTTTGTCAGCCTCTTCCCATTGCTGATTCCAGGCCGCAATCTCCTTCATCCTGTAATCGGTGTTGATCGCATCCATGGCTTTCTGTGAGGCGCCGTACTTGGCCTCAAAAGCTGAGATTGCTTGCTCTCTCAGGTTTTCCAATAATGCAATCCCTGATAGCTCTGAATTCTGAGCAGTGTTCTGCAATGACAGAATTTCCGCCTGCTCTTGTTTGGCCCTCTCCACTGCTTCCTGGGCTTCAGGAGTGCCCGGCTTCGCTTTATCGGCATCGGCATTGATGCTATTTAGGGTTGTCACAATTTCATCTCTTTTGTTGGTGAGAGATTTTATAATGGCAGCGCCTAAATCCACCCGTTGTTGATCAAATAAGAGGTCGCGGGAAGACACTTCCAGGAGCCCCCCCTGAGTTCTCTGGGACAAGCTTAGCTGTGGCTAAAATATCCTTCTGTTTCTCTTCGTATTTCTGTAAACGGGCGATCGTGATATCCAGGTCCATTGGGGCGATAGATGTACCCGCAATTTGCTGGAAGTCACTTTTTATCTCATCAGGGGCTTTTTTCCATCTATCGTCGTCGTATATCTGCGATAGATCCACTGGGTCGTTCATGACATTATTTGCCTTGAACTGATCGGCGGCTTTTGGCCCTTGCGTTGTTTCAATAAAGTGCTCTTGGGCGGCGCGCTGCTGTTCGATTGCCTGTGCGGACATGGCTCCAAAGAGCTTGACAGCATCGCTGGCGGCAGCAATCTCATCAGTCATCAAAACCCATTTGTTATAGCCGTCGACGAGCTTTTCGCCCAAATGCACGAGGATATCCACGCCACCAATTGCAATCATAGCGGGCGCAATCATGCCGATTGCACCGGTCAGCATCGCACTCTGAGCCATCACGCTCTGCATGGCGCGGGGCACGCGCACGCCCATCTCCTCGCTCAGTAGTCGAACATTTTCCCGCGCGGAGAGCGCGTGCGTGCTAATTTGGTCAAGCCCAGCGCCGGCCTGCGCGCCCGCGGCCTCGCCTGCCGGCCCCAGCGACTCAAGGCTGGCAGCCACCTGCTGCACCTTAGCGGAGGAGTCGTTATCGATGACATCTATCGTGATGAGTACGGGAGCCATCTACGCGGTCCTCCGATCTTCAGCTAAATATGCAGGTTTTAAGAAGAGAGGTCGGGCGGCCGTTACCTTGTGGAAGGTATCCATGTTGCTAGCGATTTCCGTGCGATTGTCGTCCAACGGTTCGCCGTTCACCGCATAGCCTTCTACCCGCACGATCATTTCGTCGTAGAGTCCAACCAGTGCGCGCGCCCCAACGGGCTGTTGCGGTGAGATGAAAATTGGCGCGCCGCGGCGAGCTGCGCTGACACTCCGCTGTACTCCGGAGTAAGCGCGCCGGAATCGTGCCTTCTGCTCCGCCGTTGGCGGCTTCAGGTAATGTGTAAGATGCCGATGAAGGCACATCGCTCCGGCCGGCGCGTGCGGCTCCAAAGCGCCTCCAGCCTAACCACTCGCGTGCCGTCAGATGCGATCGCTAGTGCGCGGCTGCCATCCTGCTCATAAGTTTCCACGAGAATTTTTCCGAACGCAAGCTTGTGGCGCAATGGGATCTTCGACAGCCAATCAGGGTCTCCCGAAAGATGAGGGTAGCCTTCGGCCGCGATCGCCATTCTCTCTATCAAACCGAGAGCGGGTGATACCGCATCGACCTGGCTTTCCGTGACGCCATTTCCGAGCTTGAAAAACAGCAGTGATTTCATCAAAGAAGGTCTCAATCCACACGGCCTTCGAGATAGGTGAGATGGTCAGGCTGTACCGATGGCCGGCCTCCCGGATTGTGAATTGCCGGTTTTGCGCGAGTTCGATCATCTTAGGCATAGGGATTCTCCTTCATGCATCGGGAAATGTGCTTTGTTCCCAGGGTGGAGAACCCCGTATTGCCTGAGATCCGCGTAGCAGTGCGGAACCTCAAAACGCTCGCCGTAGCACGCAAGCGATAAAGCCAAGAACCGAAGAAACTGCCGAGGGGTTGATCCCTCATTTCTTTGCCCGAATGCTGGGGCTCTGATGCCGCCTCAGCCCCATGCACTAAAAATCCGGGTAGGGTACCAGCCAAAAATCCAGCCGGCCCGTTAAAACGCCTCCTGGCGCGTCTTCGTTCCAATTGAAACGGCGTGCCAGAAAGAGCAAAACTAAAACACCAACTCCAGGCGATCGAGAGCCTCAAGCGCCAAGGCGTAAGATTGTCGATCAACCTCATCAACATCCCTGCCTTTCATTGTCCGCACGAATTGGCTGCTCAATTGGATCGGCAAGAGATTAGACAAATTAGCCCCGATAATATCGGCGCGCACGCTGGCGCGCTTCTTGAGTTCATCGGCGCTGCCACGTAGATTGGGCTCGAAGTTAGTCAACAAGAGAGCAATTTGTTCGTCCTCTTCAGATGCAGCTTTCAATTCGGAAGCCAAAGTCTGGGCAGCTTTCCCTGGTTTTGCGGAGTTCTTGCCTTCCAGGGGCGCAACTAACACCGCGCGCAGCTCCGCACGTCGTGCTTCCCACTCGGCCGCGAAGATAGCATTGCGCACCGCATCGAGTTGGACTTCCATTTCCCGCAATGCTGCCTCATCATCGGCGATATCTTGATTGTCGCGAGTGGAGTCCTTGTCTATTGCGTATAGGCTGTTTTGAGCACCTTTGTCCTTCTGCACCCGTGCAAGCACTACCAGCTCTCCGCGAATAGCTTTTTGCTCTTTCAAATTTGCGCGCGCTGAGGCAATCGATGATTTGAGCCTTTCAATTTCCCGCACAATGTCGGCTTCTCTGATGCTAAGGTCCGCCAAAGTGTTCCTCTCAGTCTTTTCGGCTTTCGTCGCTGTCGGCATCCGTTTTCCTCTCTCCTATCGCGGCCCATTTGCCGCCACGTTTTCAGTCTGTTTACTTCGGGGTGCGGCAACGACCGAGGAGGAAGATTTCGCACCCCGAAGCTCACTCTGCTTTCCAGGGCAAGGAAAGCAAAGGTCAATTTCTCATCCTCTCCCAGTCCCACCAGGTGCGCGAATCCAACCAATTACCGGTCCCAAAATGTGGACTCCCGGAATTTTCGCGAGATTCCCATCCCATGTGAACTTTTCCATGCTCCAATCCGTTATTCCTTCGAAATTAGATCCGTAAGCCAAAGCTAGGCGCCAGGGATAGCTCTCGTACTGGAGAGGGTCATCTTCGCCAGCCTTTCCCAAGCTATTGAGGTCGCCATCCCATTTCTCAACAGATTGAACCTGGAGCGTTCCAAACAAGACACCGGGGCTACTTGCCTCTGCCAGATGCCTTTGAAATAGCTCATCATTTTTGCGCTCTGTTTCGGCGCGCTCGAGCGGATCACGGGAACTATTGAGTTCGTTTTCCTTCCGGTCTCTCTCTGTGAAGAACCGCGCAGGAGGCAGGCGGCGCAAATCATTGGGGCTCAATTCCCTCGAATTGGGTAAGTTTTCATAGAAACACCGCAACAAAACAATTCAGCAAATACCGGAGACCCAGAGAGGGTAATTTGTCTGTCACATGCGGGCGCCGCTCATCTGGTGCCAATTGAACCAGGGCGAGATCTCCTGCTGAAATCAATGAGCCGTTAAGCTTATCCGTAGCTTGAATACAGAACGTCGAGTCTGGATGAGGGATAAATAGAGAGGGGAACGGAATCGAATCGACCGTTTCGATCTTTGGATTCTCTTCTTCTTGGCACACTATGTGCAGCAGCTCAGCAGTCCCAATTCTGCGAATTCGCGTGACTGCGGCAAGCGCTGATTCGCCACGCCCCTCTGCCAGGGTTCTCCGGATCTCCCGCTGAATAGCGGTTGGATCTAGGCCCGCTTGCTCCCAAAACCAGAGGTTCCGAGGGTAAGCCGCTCGATTCCCAAGCGCTATAAGTTTGTCCTTTGATGGCGGTTCCTTACCGTTTTCCCAAGCATTAACCTGAGTCCTGCTAACCTTAAATAAGCGACCAAATGCCTCCTGTGTCAAACGCTCCGTTGCCCCCAGGGATTCCCTCAAATCCTTGATTTTGGCCCCGAGTTGCTTCAATTTCACTTTATTCATCATTTGGTCTTGATTCTCGTTGAAATCCGGTGTACCTTGACACTGACAGCTAGTGTCCTATTTTACTGACATTAGGAGCTATCCGATAATGAACATCTCCGCAGGTATAAGATCGTCCTCCGAAAGGCCCGATCTAAGCTTCCGGGCGGCTTTATCCGAGGTCCTGGCATCGTGCGCAAAGAATCGACGCCAGGTTGCTGAGGAACTCTCTTGCCGAATTGGAAGAAAGATCACCGTTTGCATGCTCAATGATTACACAGCTACAACAAAAACCGCTGCTCGTTTTCCGGCCGCTTACATCAAGGATTTATGTGAGATCACCGGAAGCGACAAACTGCTGCGCCTGCTCTTCACTACGGAGATACGCAGAATGGTGGATCTGGGTGAATGTGAGTTACAAGCGCAGCGTCAACAGCGTGCGAAAAGTGGCTTGGTGAAGGAACTATTGACCCCTGACGAAAATAGGTGATCTGAATCCAAATGGAAAGCTGGCTCAGCTGCGAAGAAGTAATCAAGGTGACGGGGTGGAGTCTCCGCACCGTGCAGCGGAAAGCCCGTGAAGGCCAACTCACTTCGCGCGACAGAAACAGCCGACTGGCGAATGGTAAGCCTATACGCGAGTACTCGACAAAGGCATTGCCTCCCCTTCAGCAGATCCAGGCTGAGAGGCTTGTTGATGCACGCTCTGGGAAGCGGAAGGCCCTGAAATCAACCGAAGAGCCGGAGAGCTGCCAGATCGAATTGTTTTCGAAGCAAACGCCCACACCGATACCTGTAAGAATCCCGGTGACAGACGAACACAAGGCCGAAGTGGATGAGCGCATCAAGGCCATTGCGCCGCTGGTGGAGCTGTTTTCAGTGCCGAAGGGCGAAAGATTTCCACGTCTCATGCCTGATGGAAAACGAATTCTAACCTGGGGACAACTGATCACCTGGTGCGGAAAACAGAGCGGTCACAGCGCCAGGACGATCCGGCGCATGTATACAAAATTCACTCGCTTCGGTCAGGGATCGCTACCACGCCGGCAGCGCGCAGACAAAAACAAATCACGCTTTTTTAACGCGCATCCTAAGGCAATGTGGTTGGCCGCCTACCTTTATTTAAGCTGCAAGCAAAGTTGCCGAGTCATCTACGAGGCGATTGTTCGCGACGCTAAATTGATCGAGGTTCACAGAGAAGATCTACCTTCTTACGAAACCGTGCGGGCGTGGCTCAAATCCATGCCGCCATGCCTGACCGTTTACGCGCGCGAAGGCGAACGGGCTTATCGCGAGCGCATGTCGCCCTTCCTGAAACGTAAGTTCACGGACGTGTACTCCAATCAGGTCTGGGTGGGCGATTGCATGATCCATGACATGGAGTGTGCAAACGACTGCTTCGAAAATTTGGAATGGGGCGCTCCAATTCGCCTTCGGCTTGACGCGATGCTCGATTATCGCTCTCGTCTCTTTGTAGGAGCTTCCTGGTGCTGGGAGGGAAGCTCGCGGTCCATCGCGGCCACCATGCGGCGCGGAATCATTAAATATGGGCCTCCTGAGCATTGGTACGTTGACAACGGCAAGCCCTACAAAAAAGTTGCGAAAGGTGCGCGCCCTGGCTATATGAGGCCATCTCCGCAGGCTCCTGAGAACTGGCGAGAGGCGGAACTTAATTCAATTGAGACCACGGGCTTCTTGGCTCGTCTCGGCATCGCAACCACGCATTGCTTACCTTTTCATCCGCAGGCCAAATCCATCGAAAGAGCCTTTAGAACCGTCCATGAGCGCTTCGATAAGGCATGGCCGACTTACACATCAGGTAGCCCGTTTACACGGCCCGAATCCACTGAAGAGGCCATGATGGTTCACCGCCGTCTATTCCGCGCCGGACGTGTGAAAGAGAGCAAATATCCGTTGGCTAGCCAAGTCATTTTAGGCTGCCTGGCGTGGATGGAAGAATATGCGGATACGCCGCACGATGGAGAGGGAATGAACGGCGAGACGCCGCGGCAGATCTTCGAAGCCAACCTCAACCCCAATCAAAAGCCCACTCCAGACTTCCCAACTTTAGCGCTTCTGATGGCGGAGCGCGAGCAACGGCTGGTGAGCGAATGCGCTATCAGACTAAAAAATCGCCGTTATGTCCCTTTGGATGAATCCGGCTTTGCAATCATGCATGAATTTAACGAAAGAGAAGTGCAGGTTGTCTACGACCCCGCGGACTTCTTTAACGTGGCCGCGGTTGATTCGGATGGCAACTTCCTGGCGTGGCTTGAGGCGGAGGAAATGGTGCGCTTCGCACCATATGACAAGAGCACACAAGCAAAAATCGCCGACTCGATGGCCATTCGGCGTCGTCTCGAAAAGGGAGTCAAGGAGACTATCGCTGTGGTTACACGCGCGGCCCGCGCGACTGGCGCTGTCTCGCCGCTTGAGGCAATGGCCGGGCGCCTGCGGCTCCCCAGCGGAGAAACCGGCGTAGATATCATCACACAGCGCGTCCCTCGTTTTGTTCCTAAAGACAATGAACCCGCAAAGGGCCTCACACCAGGCGAAGCGACCGATCGCCTGGCGGAGCGCCTTCGGCGGCGCAATAAGACCGCGCCCACGGCGAGCGAAAACGGAAACCAGGAGCCCCAGCGTTTAGAGGTGTCCGCATGACAATTCTCACCAAGCGCGCTCCACACCTGAGGTCCCTGGGTTTGCCTTCAGACGCGGAAATGATTCGACGCGCGAGGGCCTTCGTGCTCCATGCGGGTCTCACGATCGCAGAGTTGGCTGAATTGGCGACGCTCAATTCCAACTCATTGAGGGTTTATCTATCTGGCCACTACGATTGTCACCATCGCACAGATTCAAATACCCTGGCCATCCGCGCTGCTCTCAAGGCGGTTATTGACCGCTACGAAAGAGAGAATCCCGTTTCTGATTGCGGCCCGCACTACTCGACAACTGAATATGAGTGCATCAGACGCTCGATGTGGGCGGCATTCAGACAAGGCACAGCCTTTCTAGTGGACGGTCCCCCAGGTACGCAAAAATCCTACACGTTCCATCGCGTGGGCGAGGAAATTAACAAATCTACGGAAGGCAGAGCGGTCTATATCTATGCTCGCATCGATCACTCTCCGCAGTCCTTTCTGGTGGAGGCTTGCACAGAGGCAGGCATTCCCAACCGCGGATCAATCGATCAACTTATCCGCAAATTGCGCTTCTTCTTGGGCAAACGCCGCGCGTTATTGATCGTGGATGAGGCACAACATTTGGGATTAAGTGGCCTGGAGGTTCTGCGCCAGCTCCTGGATACACCGCCGTTTTTTGGCGTTGTCCTCGGAGGCTCTCACGATCTTTCCGTGCAATTGCGGGATTGGAAAATGGAACAGTGGCGTTCGCGTTTGAGACGAACTCACCTGTTGACCGGCTTGAGCAAAGCAGAGGCCAAGCGCATCCTTCTGGCGGAGCTGGGGCCGATGACGGCGGCCGACATTGCCGACAGCATCGAAGATGCGACGGTGGAAGCTGTGCGCAACTCAAAAACTTTTCGTTATATCTCTGCCCGTAACTTGTTCTTTGCGATTCAGGACGCGCTTGACCTGGTCAAGGCGAAGGACGCCCCAGGCGGAGCGATGAAAGAGGAAGTATCTCACGTCACATAACCGGGCAACGATTAAGAGAATCTGTCCAAGGTAACGCGCGATGAGGCACGCCAACGCGTTATGTAGGTTCACAATCAGCGTGTCTCCAAAAGCCGCGGAAAGCCGGTTGGAGAGAGACCAAATGCAAAAGCAAAAATCTTCGAAGAACGCATCCCTCCACCATGTTGGGATGTTTGATGGCGTGGAAATGGCCGTCGTTTCGCCGGTCATCCGAAGCACGGATTTCAACTATCAAAATGTCGCCGAATGCGTGAACAGAGGATTCCTTACCCTGGACATTGGAGAAGCTCTCCAGATGGCGCGGTTTCTGAGCAGAACTGTTCTGGCGGCACAGCTTGCACAACGGTCTTATGGGGTGCCGGCGAGCTTTCTGATATCCCTGGGGCTCAGTGAATCAGGTTGGGAGGCGAGTAATCTATCAGGAACAACTGAAGATGCTGTCGAGTGGCCAGGTTGCGATTGCTGCTACTCGCCCGACGCTCAAAAATGGTTCATGGAGACGGCTAAACTCCTGGCCGAGTCACCCAAATACAGCACAGCTCGTCCGCTTATGCATGACGTGAAGGCGTTCGCTCACAAGCTCGTTTCTCTTGGCTTTCGAGACTCTATCGACATGCAAGATGTGCTTGGCCCGATTGAACGCTACGGGCTCGAAGAATGCGATTTAGCTGCTCTTCGTCCGCCAAATGAGTACAGTAGGGGAGATTTCACTGCCTACCGGGATGAAGAGGGAAACCCAAAGCTACGCGCGAGTTGGCTTGACCTGGTGGATTTACTAAATCCTACCTAGGTTTGACGATTTTCTGTAGCGGATTCGATTCGGCATATAAACGAAAACGGCCTCTGCTCGCTCCGGAGGCCGTTTTCTTAATTAATTTCAATTCCCCAAACTGTCCAAGATGTCCACGCTGCGGGTGAAGCTCGGCCTACACTTTAGCCAATGGCCCCCTCTTCTACTGATATTCTTCCGCGGTTAGCTGAAAAATCTGTGAGTGTGGCGCGCTGCGCGCGCATCCTGGGCGTGTGCTGGACCACGGTGCGTCGCCTGGCTGTTGGGGTAGGCACTTGCGGCAAGCCAGTTATTACGTTGATTGAGTCCCGACGCTTCGCGCGGAAGCGCATTCTCTATTCATCGATCGTTTACTTTTGCGATCACCTGCGCCAGAGGTACGAGATTGCCGATCGCAGGCCGAAGATCACCAATCCGCTGCTGAGGAACCGCGACGAGGATCTGCTGCCGTTTCCGCTGGCGGACACCATCTACTCTGAAGAGGCAATGAGCGCGCTGGGATACTCGTCGTATCCGTCGTTGCTGGCCTTGATCGAGGAGGGGCATTTCGAAGCCTACCGGCTGGTCAGAAACAATCCCTGGCGCATCTCGCGCAGCTCCCTCGCGGCCTTCATCGAGAATGCGCAGAAGAAGCCCAGTGAGACCATGGAGCCCTATAAACGCGTCGCCAGGCCGCGCATGGCGCAATTGATCAGCGCATGACTCACGGCCTGCTGGTGTCGAATGTGCCTCAACCTGTGGCTGATGAGCATAGCTGTATTTTGATCCTGAACCCCTCTTCAGGGAAGACTTCGGCGCGGCGGAATGAGCACTATGCTGGCCACGGAGATGTTTTCTGGCGCGTCATGGCGGAGTTTTTGAGATTTTCTCCAGAGTTGCCTTATGCTCAGCGCGTTGATTTCTTAAAGAAGAACGGGATCGCTCTCTGGAATGTCTGCGGTGTGGCCAGTCGTCGCGTTTCATCGATCCGCGCGATGATGGCTTGTCCAAACGACTTTGCAGGTTTTCTGGCACTACACACAGGCATACGTTTAGTTCTTTTCAATGGAGTCGAGGCGAAGAGGATCTACAACCACCAGGTTCGGGTGAGGTTGCCAAACACTCTTTACTGCATTAATTCCGAATGTCTTCCCTCGACGAGCCCTCGCTGCTGCGCAATTTCTTATGAGCAGAAACTCAGCGAGTGGAGCGCTGCGCTAACCAGGGCAAATCTGCGCCATTGTTTACCAATAAGCAAATAGGTCGCACTCGCGGGCAACGCATTGGCCTTATGGGGCGTCGGCTTGGACTTTGAAATCTGCTGTGTCGTTAGGATGTCGTTTGGATTCGGCGAAAAGTAAGCTGTGATTTATCCGCTACTGTAGTTTTATCAATGATTTGCGCGATCCTAGCGACACAAAGGCTCTGTCTCGGTGAAATGTGAGACTCAGCGAGTTAAGTCTTTTGTTTGTTGCCCCTCTGTGTCGTTAGGATTTAGAATTGGACACATTGTGTCTGTATTCTCTCAGTCTCTTCCTCGCGTTTGCTGCCGTTGTAAATAATTGATTTCTCATGTACTTATCCCGTCATTTCCCGCGACTTCCCGCTATATCCCGCGTATCCATATAATTCCTGTACTCACACATTTGCTGCTGTTCCGGCAACGCTTGGTGTTGCTACAATCAGGCGTGGTTGGTAAGAAAACAAGAAAATTTGAGGAGTGAAGGAAATGGTACCGGTGGTTTCCAGCGCTCGTGTTCCCCAGACGTTGCCCGGCTCCGGCGGCTTAAGTCCTCAACAAATGATCGAGATCTACCGGCTGATGGTTCTTTCCCGCCGCGTAGACGACCGCGAAATTGTGCTCAAACGGCAGCAGAAGATTTATTTCCAGATCTCGGCTGCCGGCCACGAAGCGTTGCAGGTAGGCGCGGCGCTGGCCATGCGTTCCGGCTACGACTGGTTTTTCCCCTACTATCGCGACCGCGCACTGTGCCTGGCGCTGGGTGTAACGCCCACGGAGATGATGCTGCAGGCCGTGGGTGCGGCCACCGATCCGGCCAGCGGCGGCCGCCAGATGCCCACCCACTGGAGCAGCCCCGCTCACCATATCGTCAGCATCTCTTCAGCCACCACCACGCAACTGCTCCATGCCGTGGGCTGCGCAGAGGCCGGACGCTACTACAGCCGCCATCCCGAGGCCGCGACCAAAGTCGAGGGCGACTATCGCGCCTTCCGCGATGTGGAGTTCCACGGCGATGAAGTTGTTCTGGCAACCCTGGGCGAGGGGTCAACTTCGCAGGGCGAGTTCTGGGAGGCACTCAACACTGCCGCCAACCGCAAACTGCCGGTCATCTTTCTTGTCGAAGACAACGGCTACGCCATTAGCACTCCTGTGGAAGTGAGCACGCCGGGCGGGAATATTTCAAGGCTGGTGGCTAACTTCCCCAACTTCCACTTTGCCGAGTTTGACGGCACCGATCCAGTGGTCAGCCTGCGGGCATTTGAGGGCGCGGTGGCGCATTGCCGCACGGGATTGGGGCCGGCATTTATGCACGGCCATTGCGTGCGGATTTACTCCCACTCGCTCTCCGATGACGATAAGCACTACCGCTCAGCGGCAGAGCGCGAAGCAGACATCAAGCGTGACCCGCTCACCCTGATGCAAATGCGCCTGCTGCGCGAGGGAATTCTGAACGAGGAGCAAATCAACGAGCTTGAACACACGCTTGACCTTGAAGTTGCCGAGGCAGCAGAGCGCGCTCTGAAAGCTCCCATGCCTGAGGTGACGGGAATTACTACGCACGTCTACTCGCACGACCTGGACCCCACCAGCGCGGCTTTTGCCACTGAGCAAGCGCACGCGCCAGGCGATGCCGGCGGCGGAAAGGCCGGCGGCGCAAAGGGCAGCGGTCCGCGCACCATGGCCGACCTGATCAACGCCTGCCTGCACGACGAGATGCGCCGCGATCCACGCATCGTTGTCTACGGCCAGGACGTGGCCGACGCCAGCCGCCAGGAAGCGCTGGATGAGGTTGAGGGCAAGGGCGGCGTCTTCAAGCTCACTGCCGGGTTGCAAACGGAATTCGGTTCAGAGCGGGTTTTCAATTCTCCATTGGCCGAGGCCAATATAGTTGGTCGAGCCGTCGGCTACGCTACACGCGGCATGAAGCCGGTGGTCGAGATTCAGTTTTTTGACTATATATGGCCTGCCTATCACCAGATTCACAATGAACTGGCGCTCATGCGCTGGCGTTCCAATGGCGGATGGGCTGCGCCGGCGGTGATTCGCGTGCCCATCGGCGGCTATCTCACCGGAGGCTCCATTTACCACTCGCAATCGGGCGAGAGCCTCTTCACACACATTCCTGGGCTGCGCGTGGTTTTTCCGTCTAACGCGCTGGATGCAAATGGCCTTCTCCGTACTGCCATTCGCTGCGACGATCCGGTGCTGTTTCTTGAGCACAAGCGCCTCTACCGCGAGACCTATGGCCGCGCGCCCTATCCGGGACCGGATTTCGCCATTCCATTTGGCAAGGCAAGGATCGTTCGTCCCGGCACGCACATTACTCTCGTTACTTACGGCGCCATCGTCCCCCGCGCATTGCAGGCGGCGCAAAAGGCACAACGGCAAAACGGCATCGAAGTGGAGCTCATCGACCTACGTTCGCTAAGCCCTTACGACTGGGAGGCTATCGCCACTTCGGTAAAAAAGACCAGCCGTGTGATCGTGGCTCACGAGGACATGCTCAGTTGGGGTTACGGCGCTGAGATTGCCGCGCGCATTGGTGATGAACTGTTCGACTCTCTCGACGCGCCGGTCAAGCGCATCGGATCCATGGATACCTTTGTGGCCTACAATCCTGTGCTCGAAGACGCGATTCTGCCCCAGCCGGAGACAATCCTCAAAGCGATCATAGAGTTGAAGGTGTACTGATCCCTTCCGATGGAAACCATCGTAAGCCAGCACCTGACGGATACAATACAAGGATGGAGTTGAGCGCCAATCGCCAGTGGTCTATGGCGGAAATTATTACCCGGCAGGCAGGTCAACCGGCATGAGGAATTTTCTGCGCCTTTTGCGTTATGGGCTGCCCTTCTGGTTCCAGTGGCTTCCCGGAGTCATACTGCTGGCACTGGTCGGTGTGCTTGAGACCTTTCGCGTTCTGCTTCTGCAGCCAATCTTCGACCAGGTTCTGAGGCCAGACGCGCCTGAAGGACCCATTCTGCTCGGTCTCCCCAACAGTCCCTGGCACTTCGACCTCAGACTTCTGGTTCCGCATTTCATGCACATGCACAATGCCTGGAACGTAGTGGCCTTTGCGCTGGTGCTCTCCACGTTGTTCAAGGGCTTGTGCGATTATCTGGGCACCTATCTGGTGTATTACGCCGGCTTCGGAACCATCACCGACCTGCGCAATCACCTCTACGAAGCGACGCTGCGCCGCTCTTCCAGCTTCTTTCACAAGCACGCCACGGGCACTATCCTCTCCACGCTCATCAACGATGTTGATCGCGTGCAGATTGCCCTCAGCTCGGTGATGGGCGAGTTTCTGCAGCAGTTCTTCACATTTCTGGTGGGCCTGTTCTTCGTCATCAAACTCGGTGGGGAGCTGAGTTGGGCGCTGCTTTTGTTTGTGCCTGTGGTCATTACCTCCTCGCGCAAGATTGGCGGCGAGGTTCGCACACGTACCCGCACCGGCCAGGACAAGCTGGCTGAAATTCAAAATATTCTGCACGAGACCGTCACAGGCAATCGCATCGTGAAGGCCTTCAACAATGAGCTGGGCGAGATTCTGCGCTTCAAGTCCGCTTCACACCGTCTCTTCCGCGCCAACCTGCGCAGCGTGCGCATTCAGTCAATCAGTTCGCCGTTGATGGATACCATCGGCGCCATCGCCATTGCCATGTTCCTGTTTATCGGCCGCAACGAAATTATGCACGGCCACATGACCATGGGACTCTTCGGCGCTTTCATTATTCTGCTCTTCAAGCTTTACGATCCGGTGCGCAAGTTCGCCTACTTCTATAACAGCTTCCAGCAGGCCATGGGCGCATCCATGTCAATCTTCAGCTTCTTTGACACTGAGGATGATGTGAAGGAGCGGCCGCACGCACTGGCGATGAAGAAATTTCAACAATCGGTCCGTTTTGAGGATGTGGGATTTTCCTACTCCACTGAAAAGGGCGAACACCAGATTCTGCACAACGTCGATATGGAGATGCGAGCCGGTGAAGTGCTGGCGTTGGTTGGCCCCAGCGGAGCAGGCAAGTCCACGATGGCAAACCTTATTCCGCGCTTCTTCGATGTGACCTCGGGCCGCATTATCATCGACGGCAACGACCTGCGCGATCTTACGCTTGGTTCGCTGCGCCGCCAGGTGGCCCAGGTAACGCAGGAGACTATTCTCTTTAACGACACGGTGCGCAACAATATCGCCTACGGACAGCCCGATGTTCACGCCAAATTTGTGGTGCAAGCTGCGCAGAACGCGCTGGCTCACGACTTTATTCTAGGGATGCCGCAGGGCTACGACACGGTGATCGGCGAAAAAGGTTTCCGGCTCTCCGGCGGCGAGCGCCAGCGCCTGGCTATTGCCCGCGCTATCCTCAAGGATTCACCCATCCTGATTCTCGATGAAGCTACTTCGGCACTTGACGCCGAAAGTGAATCACTGGTGCAAGCTGCTCTGGCCAATCTCATGCAAGGACGCACCGTGCTGGTGATCGCACACCGACTTTCAACCATTCGCCGCGCCAACCGCATCGCCGTGCTCGAGGACGGCCGCATCACCGCGACCGGCTCCCACGAGGAACTCCTCACCTCATCGCCCACCTATCAGCGGCTCTATCAATTGCAATTCATGGATTTGCCCGAGCCGCAGGGATTGGACTCCCTTGAAGATCCGCCGCAAATGGAGCTGGCTCTAACAAACGGGCCGCAGGAGTAGTCATGCCGATTTATTCGATGACCGGGTATGCGCGGGTTCAGGTTCGCTTGAGCGAAGCGCTCAGTTACACGCTTACCCTCAAAAGCGTCAATCACCGCTTCCTCGACCTGCAGTTGCGTCTGCCGCAAGGTTTGGACGCGCTGGAGATGGATCTACGCAAGGCGCTGAAAGATAAACTGGTGCGTGGCCATGTCGAGCTGGCGCTTTCAATTGACAGGCCCGACCGCGCAGCGCAACAGAAGGCCGGCTACAATCGCGAGCTGGTGGCCGGCTACATAGAAGCCTTTGCAGCGGCGCGAGACGAGTTTGGAATAGCCACCGGCGAGCCGGATTTGAACGCGGTTTTGCGTATGCCCGGCGCTCTGCAAAGTGAAAATCGCGGCGACGATGATCTGACTGCGCTGGCCGAAAGCGTGCTGAAGGAGATTGCGCCGCTGCTAGAACAGTTGAAGGTTATGCGCGCGCGCGAGGGCGAGGCGCTGGAAGCGATTCTGAATGGAACGCTTGACCGGCTGGCCGAGGCCACCAATGGTGTGGCTGCGATGCGGCCGGAGATTGAGCAGCGCTACCAGGAACGGCTCACCCAGCGGCTGGAAGCGGCTACCGGACCCGAATTCAACCGCCAGCGGCTGCTTGAGGAGGTTGCCGTGCTGGTGGAGCGCAGTGATATTTCAGAAGAACTGACTCGCATGACCACCCACATCGGGCACTTTCGAGAGCTGCTTGCCGCCGGCGGCGAAGTGGGCAAGAAACTGGATTTCCTGCTTCAGGAGATGAACCGCGAAGCCAACACTCTGCTCTCAAAAACCGGCGGCATAGCAGGCAAAGGAACACGCATTACCGAGTTGGGTCTGGCTATGAAGTCAGAGATTGAAAAGACCCGTGAACAGATTCAGAACGTGGAATAAGATTAGCTGCTAGCTTCTAGCCGCTAGCTCTCAGCTTTTCTTTGTGAGAAGTAAGATTTCCGTTTCCATCAAAGAAAATGCCGGGAGCCATGAGCTAATAGCTAAGGGGCAAGAAAATAGCCAGAGGAATGAAAATATCGTGGCAGGAATTCTCTTTATCATTTCGGCGCCTTCGGGCTCGGGCAAAAGCACGCTGGTGAGCGAACTGCGCAAGCAGGTGAGCGGGGTGGACTTTGCCGTTTCATGGACCACACGAGCGCCGCGCGGCTCCGAGGAGAATGGGCGCGAGTACAACTTCACCACCCGCGCCGAGTTCGAGCGAATGATTGCCAAGGGCGTGTTTCTTGAGCACGCAGAGGTTTTCGGCAGCTACTACGGAACGGCGCGGCAGTCGCTCGAAGACGCACGCACAGCGGGTCACGACTTGCTGCTGGACATCGACGTGCAGGGCGCTGCGCAGGTGCGAGCCAAAATGCCCGAGGCTGTGAGCATCTTTGTACTGCCGCCTAACCCCAAAATTTTGCGGACCCGCCTGCGCAATCGCAGCCGTGCTGAGGGGGTGGTGGACGAGGCGGAGGTCTTCCGCCGTTTGGCCGAGGCGGGCAAGGAGATTGAGAATTATCGCGAATACACGTATATTCTGGTCAACGACATCCTGGACCGGGCGGTGGCGCAACTTGAGGCCATTGTTCTGGCCGAGCGTTTTTACCGCAACGGCGTAGCCATCGCTTACCGTTCGCGCCGGGTGTTAGAGGTGGCCGCGGCCTGCCTGCAGACCAATTCGCAGGAGCGGCTCAAACCTGTACTGGAGGCCTTCGGTATTGGAGGCGATTCCGGCCAGCAGCTACTTAACTTCGAGGAGGATTCCGATGACGATTGAGACCAAATTCGATTCAGACTACCGCAAGGTTTTGGTAGCCGCCCGTCGCGCCCGCCAGATCCAGAGCGGCGCCCATGCACTGGTCCCCACGCACTCCACCAAGGCATGCAAAATCGCACAGGATGAGATCGACGCAGGCAAAATTTCCTACGTCAAGGCAGAGGTTGAGGTGGTGAAGCCCATCATTGAAGGCCCGGCCATTCCCATTCTGCTGAGCTAGCTTACCCAACTTCCTTAATCGAAACCGGCTACAATCGAGACATGAGAGTAACTGTAGGTGTCTCCGGCGGGATTGCCGCTTACAAGGCGGCCGAACTGGTGCGCGCCCTGCAACGTCAGGCCCTCGAAGTCCACGTGGTGATGACCGCGGCCGCGGGCAAGTTCATCCAGCCGCTTACCTTCGCGGCACTCACCGGTCATAAGGTGATCACCAGCCTGTGGGACGAGCGGGACACGGACCAGGCCACCGCTCGAACAAAATGGCATTGAGCATATCGGCGAGGCGCAATGGGCTGATGCGCTGGTGGTGGCCCCGGCTACGGCTAATATCCTGGCCAAATTTGCTCACGGAATTGCCGACGATTTTCTCTCCACTCTTTACCTGGCTACAGCCGCGCCGGTCTTGGTGGCTCCGGCTATGAACGTGAATATGTGGGAGCATCCGGCTACGCAGGCTAATCTTGAAATCCTGCGCGAGCGCGGGCGTGCGCGTCGTCGAGCCGGGCACGGGGGAACTTGCTTGCGGCATGGTGGGCGCGGGGCGCATGGCTGAGCCTGAGGCCATTGCCGACGCTGTGCTCAACGCGCTGGGCCGACGCCACGATCTGGCCGGCGAAATTGTGCTGGTGACTGCCGGAGGGACGCGCGAGGCTCTTGATCCGGTTCGTTTTCTCGGCAACCGCTCCAGCGGCAAGATGGGTTATGCACTGGCTGAGGCTGCGCAGAGCCGCGGCGCGAAGGTTATTCTCATCAGCGGGCCGTCGGCACTGCACCCGCCGGCGCATTGTGAGCTGATCAGGTCATCACGGCGGAGCAGATGCGCGAGGCTGTGCTGGAACGCATGGACGAGGCCACGCTGATTGTGAAAGCCGCCGCCGTGGCCGACTACCGGCCGGTGAAAGTTTCCGAGCAGAAGCTGAAGCGCACCGGTCCGCTGACGCTGGAACTGGCGCCGACCGAGGACATTCTGGCCGAGGTGGTTCGCCGCCGCCGGCCTGGCCAGCTTATCGTGGGCTTTGCCGCCGAGACAGAAAATCGCATGGAAAACGGCCGCGCCAAGCTGCTGCGAAAGGGCGCCGACGCGATTGTGGTGAACGATGTGACCGGCGAGGGCGTGGGCATCGACGCGGACATGAATGCGGCCACATTCCTGACCGCTGACGACGGCCATCGAACTGCCGGAGATGCACAAGCGCAAACTTGCCGACCGCATACTCGACGAGATTCTTACGCTGCGCCGGCCTCGCTCGCTGGTGGTGGAACTCGACGAGCATCAGGACGAGAAAGCGCAGGCAGGACCAGGTGCTGAGGCAAGCCACCGCCGCCACGCCGGCAACTGATCGTGGAGTAAGAGACATTGGCGCGCCGCTCGATCCCGCAACCCGCGAAGCATTGGTTGAGCGCATCCGCTTCTACCGCGACCTGGGTCTCGACGAGTTTTACCGCCGTCCCGTGACCCGGCGCTGCTGGCAAAGACGACGCTGAGCCGGAACAGTCCGCGTAGCACCGGAAGCCGCAATCCGGCCAACGAACCAGACCCTGCTTCAACGTCCGCGATTGCTTCAACGAAATCCAGGAGGACCAGCCCATTCCGCCCGCAAGCCGATGCCGCACTCCCTGAAATCGCCGCTGCCGTGCCTGCGGCCGAACGCGCCGCGGCGCTGCAACTGATCCGCGACGAGATCGGCGACTGCACTCGCTGCGCGCTCCACAGGGCCGCAACAAGCTGGTCTTCGGCGACGGCGACGCCGCGGCGCGCCTGATGTTTGTCGGCGAAGGCCCGGGCGCCGACGAAGACGCGCAGGGACTGCCCTTTGTCGGCAGCGCCGGGCAACTGCTGAATAACATGATCGCCGCCATGGGACTGAAGCGCGAGCAGGTCTACATCGCCAACGTGGTCAAGTGCCGGCCGCCCGGCAATCGCGTTCCCGAGCCGGATGAAGCCAACACCTGCTCGCCGTTTCTCTTTCGCCAGATCGACGTGGTGCGGCCACAGGTGCTGGTGGCCCTGGGCGCAACGGCTGCTACTTACCTGCTGGGCGCGCGCCAGCCGCTGGCCGGACTGCGCGGACGTGTGCATGCGTACCGCGGCACGCAGCTCATCGTCACTTATCATCCGGCTTATTTGCTGCGCGACCCGCGGCAGAAAAAGGAAGCCTGGGCCGATTTGCAGATTGCCATGAAGGAACTGGGATTGAAGCCGCCGAGCAAAGGGTGAGGACTGTGCTGCACAGTTTCAAAAATTCTGTGGCGCGATGGGCTGACTGCAATTTGCTGGCGTAAATCATTGAATCTGGATTGGTTGTGGGATGCGCTTCAGAAACACAGATTTACAGGCTCTGTGATCCTGTGGAATTTTCGGAATTAAATTATTGAAAATGCTTGGGTTAAGTGGCTTCACAGTTTCACAACTGAAAAATGCGGTTTTCAGGAACAGATCGGCGATGGGACGATTGCTGATAAGCGTTTTTGTTTGTGGTGTTTGCATGAAATTCGCTCCTGGGCAAAGTAGCCTTTTAAACGGACATTTTTGTTCAAAGAACGTTCTATTCAGTTGGCAGCGGACTCAATTGCGCTGCAACGCGGCTGATTTGAGCAGATTTAGCTACGGGAAACGCGGCTTCAGCACGCGGCATTCCGGGCAGGGTTTGGATTAGATACTGCACAACAGCGGATAACGAAGTGTCGTGCTGGGCTGCCCAAATGCGCGCCTGGCGGTATGATTGGTCGCTTACGGTTACAGTGATGTTTTTCATTTTGCGCTCCGAGATCTGGGAGCGGTTAGTTTCTGCGCTTTTCCCTCTATTTATGATTGTGCGCCGAGGGAGAGTAATTATCTGCAAATGGGGTGGAAGGGTGTGATCCGTCCCGGATCTGGATTTCCGGTAATTTAGATTTGTGGAACGGAAAAGAACGGGTCTGCATTTGTGGTATCCCAGGTGCCCAAAGGCGAGGCACCTGGGGCACCCAATTTTGTGTGTGGGGCAAAAACGAAGGTCTGCTTTTGTGGTATCCCATGTCTCAACATCGAGACATGGGACAACCGGCTATGTATGGGCGGGTTTGCAGACGGGAATTCTTATCTATTCGTCATCGCGCCAGAGGTAGACTCCGCCGAGGATGCCTTTTTCGTTGGAGACGATGCTGATGTTTTCGGCTGGGGTGAAGAGGATTTTTTTGGTGTTGCCGCCGCCGAGGTAGAGGTGGTCCCAGCGGAAGAGCTTGATGCAGTTTGCGTGATGGCTTCAAGTAGATATTTGTTCCAGCGCCTTTTTGCCGAATTGATCGAGACCGCGGCGGCCGATGTAGTCCTCGTAGGTTTTTTTGCGCCAGGGATGGTGGCCCAGTTCGAGGACGGGAAGCGGAATGGCCGTTGATAAAGAGCGCCGCGCCGAGGCCAGTGCCCAGGGTGAGCACCAGCTCAATGCCGCGACCTTTGATGGCGCCATAGCCGGCCACAACTGCGTCGTTGGCCACGCGGGCGGGCTTCCTCCAGCGCTTTTTCAGTTCCGCAGCGAGAGGGATCTGCTTTGCCCACAAGGGGTGCAGGTTCCAGCCCTCGTAAACTGATGCCGTGCTTGACCACTCCGGGAAAGCCGACGGAGACGCGATCGAATTTTCCATTGATCAACTTGCGCAACTTGTCCAGGCCGGACAGGACCGCTCTTGGCGTAGCGGGGACCGGGTAGGAATCCGCTGGCGCTCGCTGACCGGCTTGCCCCTGGCATCGAGCAGCATGGCCTTCAATCCCGAGCCGCCAATGTCGATGGCACAGCGTGATGGGGCCTTTGGTGGTGGGCGAGGCTTTGGGCGAGGCGCCTGGGCCGAGCAGCGGTCGAAGTGGGAGTTGGGCAGTCATCAAGACGAATTGTACTGCGCGGGGGCGGGATTGCGAGGGGCGACGATGGAGAGATATCCGCAAGGCGGTTTGGGCGGCTCGCCGCATCCCCTACACTGATTCTTGACTCCCATGCCCGCTTATTGCGAAGTTGCGCTGCCTGTTCCTTTGAACCAAACGTTCACCTACGCGGTGCGCGAGGGGCAGTGGCCGAAGCGTGGAGCGCGGGTGATTGCGCCGTTCCGCAATGAAAAGCTGATTGGGGTGGTGATTGGACTGAATGCCAAGATGCCGGCGGAGGTTGAGGCTCGGTATCTTGAGGCGGTGTTGGACGAGGAGCCGCTGCTGAGTGATCATTTGCTGGCACTTGCTGAGTGGATGGCGCAGTACTATCTGGCTCCGCTGGGCGAGGTGTTGCGGGGGATGTTGCCGCTGATGGCTGAGGTGCGGCGGACGGTTTATTACCGGATTACCGATTTGGGGCGGGATGAGCTGGCGGGGAGTTTGGATGGGGATGGGGTAAATTCCCAGGTGCCCATATGCGAGGCACCTGGGGCACCCGCAACTATTCGCTCATCCGCAAAAGGCGGCTCGAAGCGGCGCGGGAAGCTTTCTGCTGAAGAGCAGGATTTGGAGCATCGGGTTCTTGCGCGACTGGCTGGGGGCGAGCCGGTGAAGGTTTCAACTTTGCGGACGGCTACTTCGGCTACGCTGCCGGTGCTGGCGGGACTGGTGCGCAGGAAATGGATTGTGCGCGAGACGCTGGCCGTGGAGCGCGATGCGCGGCGGATGGAACGGTTTGCGGTGCTGATTCCCGAGGCGCGGCTGCCGGCGTTAACTGCGAAACAGCAGGCTATTTTGGCGGAACTGGCGGCGTGCGGCGGGGAACTGCCGCTGGCGGAGTTGCGCAAACGCGATCTGCCTTCGTCCACGCTGCAAACTTTGGTGAGGCGCGGGCTGGTTCGAATCGACGAGCGGCCGGCGGTTTTTCATTTGGGAGGGCTTGTGCCGGTGGCGGCTCCGTTCAAGTTGAATCCGCCGCAGATGGACGCGCTGGCTGGGCTGGTGACGGCGCTGGGGGCGTTCCACGCCTTTTTGCTCTTTGGAGTAACTGGTTCTGGAAAAACGGCTGTTTATCTGGCGGCGATGCAGAGGGCGCTGGATCGGGGGCTATCGTCGATTTTGCTGGTTCCGGAGATTGGGCTGACGCCGCAGATGGCCGGGCTGCTGGATCAGGCATTCGGGCAAAAAGTGGCGCTGCTGCACTCGGCGCTTACGCCGGAGGAACGCAGCGATCAGTGGCGGCGGATTCGACGGGGCGATGCGCCGATTGTGGTGGGAACTCGGTCGGCGATTTTTGCTCCCGCGCCTAATTTGGGATTGATTTTGGTGGATGAGGAGCACGACCAGAGCTACAAGCAGGAAGAGACGCCGCGCTATAACGCGCGCGATGTGGCCGTGATGAGAGCGAAGCTGGCTGGCGCGGTGGTGGTGATGGGTTCGGCGACGCCGTCGCTGGAGAGCTGGCAGAATTCTGTGCTGAGGAAATATAGCCGAATCGAGATGCGCGAGCGGGTGATGAATCGGCCTCTGCCAGAGGTGGAGCTGATCGATATGCGGCAGGAGTTCAAGGAGACTGGGCAGGAGCAGCTTTTTTCGCGCGCGCTGGTTGAGCAGACGCGGGAGGCACTGGAGCGCGGGGAGCAGGCGCTGATTCTACTGAACCGGCGCGGGTATTCTTTTTCTGTTATTTGCCGGGCTTGCGGGGAAAAGCTGGAGTGCCAGAACTGCGCGATTTCGTTGACGCACCATAAACCATCAGATAGTGATGCGGGGATTGCGCGCGCGGGGCAGCGGCTGGAGTGCCACTATTGCGGTTTTCGGAGGACGGTTCCGGCGCGCTGCCCGAAGTGCGACAGCGAGCATCTTTATTATTTGGGCGCGGGGTCGCAGCAGGGGGAAGAACGGCTGGGAGAGATTTTTCCTTTTGCGCGGATTGGAAGGATGGATCGCGACACGGTGCGCGGACGATACGATCTTGAGAGCTTGCTGGCGCGGTTGCACTCCGGCGAGATTAATTTGCTGGTGGGCACGCAGATGATTGCCAAGGGTCACGACATTCACGGCATTACGCTGGTGGGGGTGGTGGGGTGCGACCATGCACTTTCAATGCCGGATTTTCGCGCGGCGGAGCGGGTTTTCCAGTTGATGACGCAGGTGAGCGGGCGCGCGGGGCGGGGTGAGTTGCCGGGGCGCGTGGTGGTGCAGACTTATTATCCAGATCACTATGCGATTCTTGCGGCAAGCAAGCATGACTACGCGAGCTTTGTGGAGCGGGAGCTGAAATACCGGCGCTGGATGCACTATCCGCCATTTGGCGTGCTGGCGAATGTGCTGGTGCAGTCGGCAAAGCTGGAAGAGGCGGCGGGGTGGTCAGCGCAACTGGGCAAATGGTTCGAGAAGACTGCGCTGGAGGGGGTGCGCGTGCTTGGGCCGTGCACGGCGCCTATCGCGCGCATCAAGGGGATCTACCGCTTTCACATGATTCTGAAGGCTGGTTCGCGCAAAGCGCTGAATTCCGCGCTGCGCGGGATGCTGGGTCACGCGGAGGCTGCCGGAATTCCCCGGCGCAATTTGGTGGTTGATGTGGATGCGCTGCGGCTGATGTGAAGATAGCGGAGTCAGCGTTGTTAGCGGAGTTAGCGGGGTTAGCGCTTGGGGACCATCAGGCTGAATGGTGGAATGGTAGTGTTCGCTAAAGTCGCTGCGTCTAACCCCGCTACCCCACTAGCTCCGCTAACCCCGCTAGCTCCGCTAACGATGATTCATTCTCATCGTGCGGAATCAAGTTGCGCGGATGAAATCCATCAGCGAGTTGTCGTAGAAGGGCGTGGGGGTGAAGGTGAGGAGGAAGATTGCGATGCCGATGATGCCCAGCAGCAGGCGGCCATGGCTCAGCTTTGGCTCGATGGGTACCCTGGGGTGGCGCATGGCGGGAATGAGCAGGAACACGCCCCAGAGGATCCAGCCTACCCAGTAAAAAGTTCCGGCGAGGAGCAGGGCGAAGGGCAGAATTTTGGTGAATACTCGATGCGCGCGTGGGGAGATGGCATAGAGAATGTGGCCGCCGTCGAGTTGGCCGCCGGGGATGAGGTTGAGCGAGGTGATGAAGAGGCCGATCCAGCCGGCCACCAGAAGCGGGTGGGGTGCGATGGTGTCAAAGGTTGGGAGGCTGGGGTTCAAGTTGAGCAGAAGAGTGTGGATGAGGCGAACGGTGAGCGGTTGACCGCCAAAACGAATGATGGCGTCGGGAAGTTTGGCGGCGGCGTGATGGCTGAGCATAAAGCCCGCGACTACGGCCACGACAGAAGCGACGTAGCCGGCCAGCGGACCGTAGATGCCCACATCCATGAGCGCGTTGCGGTTGGGAATGGGAGTGCGGATTTTGATTACTGCGCCGACTGTGCCGCTGAGCGTGGGAGCGGGTAGAACCCAGGGCAGCGTGGCGCGTATGCGATGCCAGCGGCAGGCAAAATAGTGGCCGAATTCGTGGATGAGCAGAATGCCCAGCAACGAAGCCGAGAATGACCAGCCGGTTTTGAAGAGTTGGGGATGTTGGGCCAACCAGCCCCAGGGCCACAGATCGCTGTCGCTGACCACCGGCGGCAGGCCCAGGAGATAGTTATGCATGAAGCGCGCGCCGTTGGCGGTGGTGGTTACCGCACAGGCGGCCAGGAGCAGCAGAGGCAGGCCATAGTTGCGGAAGATTGAGCGCACAGGACTCCTCTTATATTCATCTAGTGAGAGATGCGAGGACACGAAGGCGGGAGTTACCGCACTGGTCCTCAATTGTGTGAGAGTCCAGAGGGCCTCGACAGCCGGGAAGGCCCCAGGCGCCAGGGTCCCTCGGCCGCCTGCCTTATATTTTTATCCCACGCGACGGAAGCGTGTTACGCCTGGCCGGTTGCCGGCTCAGGGACGCGGCGCGCTGCCCGATTCGAGAGAATGCAGTTCCTTGCCCGGCTTAAAGCGGACGGCTTTGCCGGGGGTTATGCTCACTTCAGTGCCGGTGCGGGGATTGCGGCCGATGCCGGTTTTGCGGGCGCGGACGCTGAAGACGCCGAAACCGCGCAGTTCAATGCGCTCGCCGGCGGTCAGTGCTTGCTTCAGGCCCTCAAAGACCGTATCCACCGCAGCCTCTGCCTTGGTGCGCGGCAGGCCCGTGCGCTCGATTACATGATGGACGATGTCCTGCTTAATCAATGGAGTAACCTCTCTGGCGCGACTGGATTGACTGTACTACGCCCTACCGGATTGATGCTACAGGTTTTGTTGCGATTGTGGAATAAGGGAATTGACAAGAGACGGTTATCTTGCTGAGGAAAACCGGGTATTTTGGGTAAAGTTTGCACCAAAGGAAACAATGGTAACCAAACATTGAGATTGCCATTGTCAATTGAAGGTACCTTTCGTAATATGAAAGTTTCATATTGGGATGAAATCGGTGAATTATTCCGGCTTGGATAAGAAAAGGCCGGAACAGGAGTTACATGTCGATACAGAGTGATCGTTGGATCAGGGAACAGGCCATCGAGCACCGCATGATTGAGCCCTTCATCGACATGCAGGTAAATGAGGGAGTTATATCCTTTGGGCTCTCTTCGTATGGCTACGATCTTAGAGTCTCTGAAGAGTTCAAAATTTTTACCAATGTGAACAATGCCGTCATCGATCCCAAGGATTTTGACGAGCGTTCATTTGTTTCAATCAGGGCCAGCTCGGTGATAGTGCCGCCGAATTCCTTCGCATTGGCTCGATCCGTTGAATACTTTCGAATCCCCCGGGATGTACTGACGATCTGCGTTGGTAAGTCAACCTACGCGCGTTGCGGAATCCTAGTGAACGTAACGCCATTCGAGCCGGAGTGGGAGGGGTATGCAACCCTCGAAATTTCAAATACCACGCCGTTACCGGCCAAGGTCTACGCCAATGAAGGGCTGTGCCAGATTCTGTTTTTCCGCTCTGACCAGGCCTGTGCGATCAGCTACGCGGATCGCAAGGGCAAGTATCAGAAGCAGCAGGGAATTGTACTTCCCAGGCTATGAGAGCCGGGTTGCGCTAACCAGCTGGAGCGTTAAGACGGACGGCAGTTCTGGCGCGCCGACGCGTGGGTGTATGGTGCATCGAAAGCTCTGCAGTACGCAGTTATCCTGACCCGCAGATCGGGGAAGCATGATGTCTTCAAACCGAAGCCTGGCTCCAATCCGGATTGGCCTGGTGGCAGACGAACCCATCCGGCTGGCCGGGCTCTCAAGCATTTTTGAACAGCCCGCGGCAGAGGGGAAGCCTTCACTGCTGCCGGTTCCAGGGACCCTGGAAGAACTGCTGTCACAGCCGGCGCTCGAGTACCTGGTTGTGGACCTGAGTTCGGAGCCTACTGGGGTGGAGGTGCTGAATACCATTCGCCGCGTGCGCCCTAACATCCGGTTAATAGTTATTGGCCCGGAAGGCAATGACGAACTGGTGATGGAATCGATCATTGCCGGGGCCAGGGGATATCTGGAGTTGACGGCCGGGCCTGAAATGGTGCGACGGGCCATTGAAGTGGTGACGAGCGGCTCAATCTGGGCGCCGCGACGGTTGCTGTCAAAACTTATTGACCGGCTGCTTAAAGTCTCCGATAGCAGCCTCATCAACGCCGGTCCTCGCTTGACCAGCCGCGAGCGCGAGGTACTGGAACATATATTGATGGCTCGATCGAATCGCGAGATAGCGCGCCAATTGGGGATTGAGGAACGCACGGTGAAAGCGCATGTAGGACGGCTGATGCGCAAGACCGGCGCGGACAACCGGATAGAGTTATCGATGCATGCGCTGCATCATCCACAGATGCCGCAGCCCAAAAAGCGAGCAGGGCAGCAAAAGTAAAGCCAATTTAATTATTTACTAAGAAGTAAACTAACAGGTTACTTAGAGTACATGGCGCACTAAATATTTATGTTGAATCAAATAAATAACGTTCTATGTGACTAATGCGGGAGTACAATTTTCGCCAGCAAGGTGAAATGTCAGTTTGCTCGTTAATCAGAATAAAACTGAAAGGAGCATCAATGGTATTCACGAAATCCCAGTTAGAAATCCCCCGCATTGGCGCCTGTCTTACCCTCAAGGCGCTCTGTCTAGCCAGCTTTTTCACCCTGATTTTGTTTGCATCGTTTGCCGCTGCGCAGTCGAGCCCGCAGTACGGCTCAATGACGGCCTGTAACGGAGCGACAGTCGGCACACCCACCTACGGAGCATTCGGTGGTGGGCTGAACAGCTTTGTTCCGTTCCCCTCCACGAATATGTGGAACACCAACATCTCCAGCACCGCACTCGACCCCAATTCGAGCGCACTGATGGCCGAAGTTGGATCAACGACCAAGTTGCATCCCTTGTTTGGCGCGAACGCTGCCGACGGCGGTATTCCCTACACGGTAGTAGATTCTTCGATTACCACTCCGGTGGGGATCAATGTGATTGACTACGCAACCGAGAGCGAAGATGTTGTGGCGCCTTATCCCGCTGGAGATTACGTAGCCATTGAAGGCGATCCAACCGACTGCGCCGGCTGGCCGGATACTTACATCGGCGATAACCACACGCTGGTGCTCGATAAGCACACCTGTTGGATCTATGAGACCTTCCAGACCAATCGCTGCAACGGTTATTACGATGTTGCCAGCGAGACGATCTGGGATGGCGTGAACTATAACGCGCGGCCGTGGGGATGGACCTCAGCCGATGCCGCAGGATTGTCAATCTTCGCCGGAACGCTGAAGTACACGGAAGCGAATTCCGGAACGGTCAGTCACGCTGTTCGTTTTACCATGGATCCCACTTTGGGTGATTCCCACGGCGGGTACTTCGTATTGCCGGCCAGCCATGCAGCCAGCAGCACGACGACTGCGGATTTGCTCCCCGAGGGCGCGCGGTTGCGCTTGCGGTCGAGCGTGAACATCTCAAGCTTCTCAACCATCAACCAGGCCATTTTGAACGGGCTGAAAAACTTCGGGATGATCCTGGCGGATAACGGCAGCAATTTCTTTTTCATTGGCGATACGGATCCAAACTGGAACGACAGCGATCTGGGCAACCTGAAAACGATTACCGCGGCCGATTTCGATGTGGTGCAGATGACCCCGTCCTACAAGGGCATGGATGAATCGACGGCGCCTACCGATTATCCTGAGACTGCGCCCACGATCAGCAGCTTTACCGCATCGTCAACATCGATCACCTCAGGGTCTTCAGTCACCTTCAGTTACACCGTGGACGGCACCAACTACGACGCCAACTTCGGAGCTGAAACTGGAGTTCCCTACATCTACATCGACAACGTCGGACCGCAGAGGCTTACCGGCTCATGCCCATGCAGCGGGAGTGTGACGATAACGCCTACGGCAACGCAGACCTACACGCTCTACGCTTTGAACGCCGCATCCACTAACAATGCGGTACAGAGCACGGCGATAACGGTTGCGGTGACGGGTTCGACGATAGCGGCGCCGGTCTTCAGTCCGCCGGCAGGCAGCTACGCGGCCAAGACGAATCTTCCGGTAGTGTTGAGCACAGCATCTGCCAACAACGATACGGCGACGTTCTACTACACCACCAACGGGGCAACGCCGACGACTGCCTCGACGAAATATAAGGGAGTGGCGTGCAGCAACCCAGGCCCCGCCTGCAACAGCAACTCAAGCGCCGGAGCGATTACGCCCATCACGGTGAAAGCATCGCAGACGCTGAAGGCCATTGCTACGGTGCCAGGGTATACAGGGACCAGCGCGGTCAGTTCGGCGGTTTACACCATAGCTTCTTCAGGTAAGCTAGCCGACGTGCCGACCTTTACCCCCGCTGCCGGAACGTATACCTCGACGCAGACGGTTTATCTGAGCGATATGACCGACGGCGCCGATGCAGGCAACACGGTCTACTTCACGACCGACGGCACGACGCCGACAACCGCGTCGATAATCTTCAGCAATCCGCCCTGCTGCGTAGCGTCAAATGGTCCTATCATTGTCTCAGCGACAACGACCATCAAGGCGATCGCGGTAGCTTCTGGCTTTACCAACAGTGCGGTGGGCTCGGCGGTTTACACCATCAACTAACAACCATTACCTGAGAGAAGACGAAGGGGCCGGGGCGATTGCCCTGGCCCTTTCCATTTTGCGATCGCCCTTTATTTACTTAATAGTAAACAAACGTGGTTACCTAATGACACGATACCTTAGTACTCTTGTGGTATCTGGAAGTTTCCCACAGACTTGTTTACAGAAACAACGCAGATCTGGGGAAAGGAGTTCCCAGGCAGCATGATTTCCATGAAGCCTGGGAACTCCTCTTTTTTTCTTTTTTAAGCGCCTGCCGTTAACAATCCCCGCTCCTGGCGGGTTGGACCAGCTCCACGTTCCATTCCATTCACAAGAATTCAAAGCGGTTATGGACTCGCAAGGGATATTATCAATCCTGCCATTAACTCATGAATTAATGGTTTTAGTTACTTTGATCCACACTACTTTAGTAACCGACTGAGTGAGCAATTGTGACCATGCATCGATAGAACGTTTCCCAGAGACTGCTGGAATAGAAACAACGCAGAATGCGGAGAGGGAGTTTCCGGTAATCGCTTTCCACAAAGCGGGGAAACTCCCAATTTTATTTACTAATACGAAAAGCAGTTGTACCTTTATTTATCCAGCGCATCGTCGGGCCAGTCAAAGCATCTGAGAGTTAAGAGGGAAATCCAGAGCGGGAAATTCACTTCTGATTCTCTCAACCGATGCGGTAGGCTATTTTTGAATGCCCCGTGATTGTGGAGCGGGGATTGTTCATGCTGCCCATTGAGTTCGATTGTCCACGGCGATTCTCCAATGGCCAACCATCGTAACCATTGCCGTCAAGAGGTTTTATCTTCAGCTTTCAACCACCCGCGCCTAACCGGCAGCGGAGAGGAAAGGACTTGGATATGAAAAAGACAATTGCTTCTATCTGCCTTAGTTTGATGCTTACAGGCGCCGCTTATGCAGGCTCTACGCGGGAGGATTTGCAGGCTCGTATTGATGCTTCAAAGATAGTTTTGGACGAGATTATGAATGCGCAGGACAACAGCATTCCGTTGAATATTCTGCAGCAGGCCACCTGCGTGGGCATAGTGCCGGGATTGAAGAAGGGAGCCTTTATCTTCGGCGGCCAGTGGGGCGAGGGCGTAGTAACCTGCCGCACCGGGCACGGGTGGAGCGGTCCGGTGTTTATACGCATGGGCGGCGGGTCGTTTGGCTTCCAGATTGGGGTACAGTCCACCGACCTGGTGCTGGTTGCTGTGAACGATCGCGGTTTTCAGGATTTGCTGAAGGACAAATTCAAGATTGGCGGCGACGCGGCTGCATCGGCCGGGCCGGTGGGACGCAATACACAGGCCGCCACCGACTGGAAGATGAGCGCCGAGCTGCTTACCTATTCGCGCAGCAAGGGGCTTTTTGCGGGAGTCGATTTGGACGGCACCAGCGTGAGCCAGAACTCTGAGGACACCGAGCTCTACTACGGAAAGCCGCACAGATTTGAGTCGATTCTGAAAGGGAACGTGGCGGTTCCACCCGGCGCGGTTCGGTTTGTACGCAGCGTAGCGCGCCATTTTGTCAAAGCCAAATATAGCCAGTCTCACCAGTCACATTAGACCGGCAAGGTTGAGGGCCGTCCGGCAGCGGGCGGCCCTCGCTTGTTTTCGAAAGGAATCCGCGCTGAAGGGCTAAACTGTTGTTTGCCTTCAACGATGCGCGAGAACCTTGAATATTGGCTGGTGGTGCCGGTGGCACGCGGGCTGGGCCGTTTGCCGCGCGGGCTTGCGCGACGACTGGCCGGAGCGATTGCCTTTGCCGTTTATTGGGCGCATGTTCGCCTGCGCCGGGTGGGCGAGCGCAACCTGGAGCTGGCCTTCCCGGAACTTTCTTCCAAAGCAAAAAGAAATATTCTGCGCCGGGTGTATATCCATTTGGGCTGGCAACTGGTGGAGTTCTGCCGCATGCGGCGCTATACGGCCGAAAACACACGCGGGTGGATTCGCACCGAGGGGCTGGACCACTACCTGGCGGCGAAGGCGCGCGGCAAAGGAGTGCTGGTGCTGACCGGGCACCTGGGCGCGTGGGAGTTGTCGAGCTTCTACCACTCGCTGATGGGCTATCCCATGGGGATGGTGATCCGGCGGCTGGATAACCGGCGGCTGGACGATTTTGTGAATGGCATCCGCTGTATGCACGGCAACCAGGTGCTGCATAAAGACGACTTTGGCCGCGGGCTGATTACGGCTATGCGCGCCGGGCAGACTGTGGGCATTTTGACGGATACCAATATGACTCCGCCGCAGGGGGCATTTGTGAAGTTTTTTGGTGTCCCAGGCCTGCGCGGCCACGGGGCTGGCCCATGTGGCGCTGAAGACCGGGGCTGCGGTTCTGCCCGGCTTTATGGTGTGGGAGGAGGCCGAGAGGCGCTATGTGCTGCACTTCGGGCCGGAGCTCGAGTTTGCGCGGAGCGATGATACGCAGGCCGATATTCTGGCCGCTACGCAGCAGTGTACTTTGGCGATTGAGACGTGGATTCGGCGGTATCCTGACCAGTGGCTGTGGATTCACAGGCGATGGAAGACGCGGCCGGCTGGGGAGCCGGGATTGTATTGAGAGATCTTTTGCATTTGAGCGCATCCGAATTTAGGAGGCACGCATGACGCTGGCTGAACTGGTGAAAGTATTGGGCGGCAAACTGGTGCAGGGCAGGCCGGATTTTGTGGTCCGGGGCGTGAACTCCTCCGCACTGGCGGGAAGATCGGAGCTGATTTTTGCCGAGGATGCTGCCTCAATCCCGGATGCTGTGGCGAGCAAGGCTGGAGCTCTCGTGGTTCGCGCCGGTGCAATCGAGCCGCTTCCGCAATTTGAAGGCAAGCAGGTGGTAGAAAGCGATCAGCCGCGGCTTTGGTTTGCGCGGGCGGCGAAGCTGCTGACGCCGGAGCCGCCGGCGAGTGGAGTGCATCCTTCGGCGGTGATCGGAGAGCGAGTGGAAGTTGGTACGGATGTGAGTATCGGCCCACACGCGGTGATCGGGGAGGGCGCGAACATTGGCGCGGGTACGCGGATTGACGCCGGGGTGGTGGTTGGCGAGGGAGTCCGGATCGGTGAGCGCTGCCACATTTATCCGCGCGTGGTGATCTACGAGGGAACTACGCTGGGGAATCGCGTGGTGGTTCATGCGGGGGCGGTGCTGGGGGCGGACGGATTTGGTTACGTGCGCGATTCAAAGAGCGGCGCTTATACGCAGTTTCCGCAGCAGGGAACTCTGGTGATTGAAGACGACGTGGAGATTGGCGCCAACACGACCATCGACCGCGGGGCGCTGAAGCAGACGAGAATCGGACGCGGGACGAAGACGGATAATCTCGTTCACGTGGCGCATAACTGCGATATCGGAGAAGACGTGATTCTGGTGGCGCTGACTGGGATTTCCGGGTCATGTACGGTGGGCGATGGAGCGGTGATCGCGGGGCAGGTGGGGATTGGCGAGCATGCACAGATTGGGCCGGGTGTGATTCTTGGCGGGCAGGCAGGGGTGTTTAGCGGAGCTAAGGTTAGCAACGAGGGGTTGAAGCCGGGAACTGTTTTTTGGGGGACTCCGGCGCGGCCGCTGAAGCAGGTGCTGCGAGAACAGGCTGTGCTGGCAAGGCTGACGAAAAAGCGGGAAAACAGGGAATAGTCAGACTCCTGGTTGAGAGTTGTGCTATCCCAGGTCTCAAAATCGAGACCTGGGGCAACCGGCTTTTTCTGTTCACTGTTTTCTAAAACGGTGAATGAGATTTATGTGGGCTTGAAGTTGGTGCAGTACCGACTACTTATTCTTAAAACTGTTTTTCTGTCAGGAAGGGCTCGGGCTTTAGGGAGCCGTCGCGCTGCTTTACCAGCATCTGGACTTTGCCTTCGGCGGCGTCGAGCTCCTGCTTGCAGGCGGCGGAGAGGCTAACGCCTTCCTCGAAGAGCTTGAGGGACTGTTCAAGGGCCAGGTCGCCCTTTTCGAGTTGATCGACGATGGTTTCGAGCTTCTTGAGCGATTCTTCAAACGAGGGCATGGCGAACTCCGATTTATTCTTGGAGATCAGGTCTTTTTGTTAACACGAGAAGACAATACTACTATGGCCACGCAACAGCTGCGAATCATATCCGAATGTTGGGCCAATTCGCTTGGAACTGTGCTACCCGGTAGCGCGATTAGAACAACTTGCGTTCCGCTCTTTCTAGCTAGCATCATTGCGGGCACACAATCAGTATCTGCCGTTACTAAGCCGATCCTGTCCACACATTTCAACGCGGAATAGGATGCGATATCCAACCCTATGCGCATATCAACCCCTTTTTGCTCAAAATCAGGCTTAAAATCGGCATCGGTGAGAGCTGCAACTCCAGTCACTGGAGTCCTCTTCAGTTTGTAGCCGCGAAATTTTAGTACGCCCAGTCTTACGGCCAACAGATCTTTCTTGGCGAGATCATTCAGCTATTGACCCGAGTCAGCAAAAGTATGTGTCAAACCCGAAAACCGGGAGCTTCTGGTGTCCTTGGTAAGGAGCGCAGTCATAATAGAGAGCCCGGAAAAGTTCTTCATCCCCAGCAGGGCAAATCTTGGAAAACGCTTCAATGAAGTCAGGGTTATAGTGGATTCTGGCTTTTCTGGCGGCTATGCGGAGAAACCCGCCGTCGATCATAAGGGCTAACTTTTTCATCTACATACTAAAATAGCAAACCCCGGAGCTTTCGCTTCGGGGTTTGCTGAATACATGCTCGCCTACGAGCGTACGGAATAGAGCGATAGTAACCAACATTCCCATATATTGTCAAGCAAGATAGCACGAATCTCTCTTGAGTTTACCTTTATGCCGGGGGCAGCACGGAGGCGATGACTTCGGCGGCGGCGGCGTAGCGGCCGAAGGGAGCGCTCACCTGCACTCCCTGGACCAGCGGGCGCACCTGTTCAAGCATCTCCTGCGCGATTTTTATGCCTTCTTCGCGGGCGGCGTCGGGCGAGTCAGTTTGCGCCATACGCAGCATGACTTCCTCGGGCATAGAGACGCGGAGATCGTTCTTCATGAACTCGGCGTTGCGCAGGCTGGTGAGCGGCCAGATTCCGGCGATGACGGGAATGCGGAAGCCCTCAATGCGTTCGAGGAAGATCTCCAGCAGGCGCAGGTCGAAGACCGGCTGGGTGATTGCGTACTCCGCGCCAGCTTCGACTTTGAAGGCAAAGCGGCGCAGTTCCTGCTCGATGTCGGGCACGCCGGGGTTGGCGGCCACGCCGATGGTGAAGTTGGTGCTGGCTCCGATGGGGTTTGAGCCGACGTCGAGGCCGTGATTGAGGCGGCGCACGATGTTGACCAAGCCGATGGAGTCTACGTCAAAGACAGCAGTGGCATCAGGATAGTTGCCCAGCTTGGGCGGGTCGCCGGTTACGCAAAGAATGTTGCGCAGGCCGATGGACGAGGCGCCAAGCAGGTCAGACTGAATGCTCAAAATGTTGCGGTCACGGCAGGTGTAATGAAGGATCGTTTCGATGCCGGTTTGCTGCTGAATCTGGATGGCAAGGCTTTGCGCGCTCATGCGAGCCGAGGCACGCGGGGAATCGGGCACGTTGATGGCGTGGACGCCGAGCTTCGACAGCAGGCGCGCACCGTCGACCTCCTTGGTGCAGTCGATGCCCTTGGGGGGAACGATTTCAACCAGGGTGACGAATTTGCCCTGCTCAACCAGCGAGCCGATGTGGGAGCGCTTGCCGAGCGGCGCGGGCGGAGTTTCAGAGGTGAGCGCGGGCAACGAGCCGGCGCCTTCAACGCGCGTCTGCGCATCGATGGCGCGGATGGCCGAGCGCATGGCACGAATGTGGTTGGGGGTGGTGCCGCAGCAGCCGCCCACAAATTGCGCTCCGGCGGCGATGGCCTTGCGCGCGAAGCTGGCCATATATTCCGGAGAGCAGAGGTAGATGTTGCGGCCCTCGACGGCTCGCGGCATGCCTGCATTGGGCATGGCGGCAAGCGGCAGAGTGGTGGCCGCGCGCATGGCTTCAATGGCGGTGAGCACAGTGGCCGGGCCGGTGGAGCAGTTTACGCCGATGGCGCCGGCACCCCACTCGGTGAGCAGCGCCGCGGCCTGCGCGGGCGATGCGCCGTCAAGGCAGTTGCCCTCGTCGTCGACGGTGACCATTACCAGCACGGGCAGATCGGGCGCTGTTTCGCGGGCGGCTTCAAGAGCTTCGTGCGCTTCATTAAGCGCGGGCATGGTTTCAATAATCAGAAGGTCGACGCCGGCATCTGTCAGGGCGCGAATCTGCTCAGCAAATGCGGCGCGGGCTTCGTCGAGGCCGGTTTTGCCCAGGGGCTCAAGGCGCACACCAAGCGGGCCCACCGAACCGGCTACCCAGGCTTCGCCGGCCTGCTTGTCTTTGAGATGCTCGACAGCCTGGCGGGCAAGGCGGACACCGGCGGTGTTGATTTCCGCTACTTTGCCGCCCAGGCCATGCCGGGCCAGACGGAATCGATTGGCACCGAAGGTGTTGGTTTCAAGAATTTCGGCTCCAGCCTGCAGGTATTCTTCATGGATGGAGAGGATGAGGCCGGGGTCAGTGAGGTTGAGCTCGTCGTAGCAACGATTGATGAAGATGCCACGTCCGTAGACCACGGTACCCATGGCGCCGTCAGCGAGCACCGGGCGGTCAGCGAAGATGTCAGCGAATTGCGGCATTCTATAGTCATGCTAAGCTAACACGCCGCAGCGCGCCAGAGGTATGGTCTGCTTTGTTATACTTCGGGAGTCATAAGCTGTGCAGGAAACGGTTCCGGGCTTGAGATTTTGCCCTTTTTGTCCGATCAACCGGCAAGCGCCATCATCTGTTCACGCCATGCCAGTAGAGATAATCCGCAGTTGGATCTGCGCATTACGCCGAGGTAAGGGATTTTGAATAAGAAGACAAGTCTTTGTATGAGCGTTGTCATGGCCCTGGTGGTCGCGGCCACGCTGGCAGGTTGCGGCAATACCAACTATTTTGCGGGCCGTGCCCTGCCGCCAAGCGGATTGACCAATCGAGTGCTGGTTGCGGTGCAGAACCCCAGCATAGGCAGCCGGGGACTACTGCAGTTTATGGATGCCTATTACGACATAAGGGGCGGCTACAACGGCCATCCGTTGGCGTATACCATCACCGGTTATTCGGGCGCACTCCCGGTTACCATCCAGAACATGCCGGAGGAACAGATAGGCGCGGTTTACGGATCTGCGGACGGCAGCTTCGACGTCGTCAACTATGCGACAGAGAGAGTGAACGGCGCAGTGAGCGGCCTGAACGGTTTATCCTCAAATGTCTTTATCACGCGAAGCCAGTCCTACGCATTCGCCGCCAGCCAGGGCGCCAACGTATTTACGGTGGTGAACCAGGTGGCAGGCGGATCGTTTCCGCTGAGCCTGCCCGCTGTTTATCGCACGAGCACGAACCCTGGCGGCTCAGTTGCCTTTGCCTTCGTGCAGAACTCCAATTACATTTACTATCCCATGCAACTAACTTCCGGCCAGTCAATCATTTTTTCAGGCGGGCCCAACACCTGGCCCAAGGCCGCTGTGGACTGCGAGCCGCAGAACGCGCCGCTCTGGTGCCTCTTTCAGGCGCAGAGCCCCGACAATCTTGACCCAACCAGCATGAATAATCCGAGTTTGCCGCCACTCTATTATGGAGCGCCGCTGACTTTCGACCGTCCCGTCAAGGCAGTTTTCTCTGCCGATGGCGGCACGGCGTACATACTGAGCTGCGGACCGGAGTGCGGCGGGACCGCGGCTTCAGTGACGCCACTGCCCATCGCGCCCATGATCTTCCTGGTTGGACGGCAGTCAGGAAAGTTACCCACCGCGACGAGCACTCCTATCGCGAATTGCGGGACGGTGAACATCGCAACAGGATGCATCCCAGTTCCCAGCGGAGCCAGCAACGCGCTGGTCGACAGTTCCACGATGTACGTGGTGGGCCAGTCGCCGGTCACGAATGGTAACCAGACTCTCTGGGCAGGCAATCTGACGGTTCTGGATTTCTCACAGAATCCAGTTACTGTATCCCCTGCGATCTCAATCAGCGACGGCGTTCCACAAGGGCCCAGCCGCTTGTTGCTGGCTGACGACAACACGCTCTGGATTGCAATGACCAAGTGCACCAACGGCGTGCGCGCCAGCGAGCCGGCAAATTATCCATCCGGTTTCGGCTGCCTGACTATGCTCGATGTGAGCAACCCCACCAGTCCCACGGTCACATTGCTTGAACCCTACCTGGGCGACGCGACGGGGATTGCCGGGGTGACAGGCCTGCACAAGATTTACACGGCGATTGGTGGACAGGTTTATATCTACTCCACCGTTGACGGGTCAGCGATCAACAATGAGTACGTCACCGTGACCGGTATAGCCTCTGACGTGGCTTATATGGACGGGATCACCGACGGCAACAATACCGTCTACTGAGTTTCATGCCTGCCGAAATTGATACCGCTCGTCCGGATGCGCCAGTAGCTGAGGTTCTGGCTATTGCCGCGCACCGTGACGACGTGGAACAAACCTGCGGCGGAACTTTGTTGCGCATGGCATCGCGCGGGCTGCGCACGGCGATTCTCGACCTGACCCAGGGCGAGGCTGGAACGCGTGGCAGTGCCGAAGAGCGCGCCCGCGAAGCTGCTGAAGCGGCGAGGCTGCTGGGCGCGGGCTGGCGAGAGGCGCTCAAGCTGCCCGATGGCGCGGTTCAAAATACACTCGAAAATCGCATTGAAATTGTGCGCGTGCTGCGGCTGCTTCGGCCGCGCGTGGTGATTCTGCCTTATTGGCAGGCACGGCATCCTGACCACGCGATCACTGCAACGCTGGGTTACGATGCCTGTTTTCTTTCCGGGCTGGCCAAGGTGGAAACAGGGTCGGCTCCGCATCGGCCGTTCAAAATTATTTATGCAAGTCTTTACGCCGACGTGCGTCCCAGCTTTATTGTGGACATTACGCCGTTTATTGAGCAGAGGCACGCGGCGCTGATGGCCTATCGCTCGCAATATGCAAATCAGCCTGCGGGGAGTGGACTGTTTGTGGCCGAAGAGGAGATTCGCGAGCGCACTTTTGCCGAGGCGCGCCATTACGGGTTGCTGGCCGGGGTGCGGTATGGTGAGCCTTTCGTGCAAAAGGAAGTGGGACTTGTGGATGATTTAACGCTTCTGCCCGTGCAATCTATATAAGGTGATTTATTGAGGTCATCAGAGAATAATTCTTTATAACGATTACTTATCCTAAACAAAAAGATTATAACTTTTCCTTATGTGCTGATATTCGCGACACTATGAGCGGAGGTAGCTCATGTCGCAAAGATGGGATCCGCAGAGTTTTGGGCAGAACGCGGGATTTGTGCATAGATCGGCAGGTGGAGTGCTTGAGTGGCTGGGGGCACAGCAGGGCGAGCACATTCTCGATCTGGGTTGCGGCGATGGGCAACTGACCAGCCGCCTTGCAGCCACGGGCGCTTCTGTTGTTGGTGTCGATGCTTCCGCGGAGATGGCTGCGGCTGCGCGCTCGCGGGGCGTAAGGGCCGATGAAGCGGCTGCGGAGTTGTTGCCTTATCGCGATGGGGAATTTGACGCGGTTTTCTCTAACGCCGCACTGCATTGGGTTCGCAATCAGGATGCCATGATGGACGAGGTGCGGCGTGTGCTGAAGCCGGGCGGCCGCTTTGTGGCAGAGATGGGCGGCCACGGCAATATCGCCGCGATTCGTGTGGCGCTGATGGCCGTGCTGGCGCGCCATGGATTTGGCGATCGTGAAGACGGCGTCAACTACTATCCAACTGCGGAGAGCTACGCAGCACGTTTGGCGCGTCACGGCTTCAGCGTGAAGCAGATCGCGCTTATTCCGCGGCCAACGATTCTGGCTGAGAGCGGCATGACGGCCTGGCTTTGGACTTTTCGGCGGGGAGTGCTGGAGAGTTTGCCCGAGGCGATAAGAGAGACTGTGGTTGTGGAGACGGTTGCGCTGCTGGCGACCGCACTGCGCGACGAAGAAGGGAACTGGACGGGCGACTACGTGCGGTTGCGCTTTATCGCCATCGTGTGAGGCGTTCTATTTGCTGAACCACATGCGGCCGCCAATGAGAACAAGCGAGACGGCAAAGATGCGCCGCAGCCACAGCTCAGAGATATGTTGAGCGCCAATGGCGCCGAAGTATCCGCCGACCAGGAAGCCGGCGGCAAGCAAAAGCCCCACGCGCAGGTCGGCGTTGCCGTTGCGGTAGTACTCCCAGAACGCGAAGATGCCCACGGGCGCAAGCAGCGCACCAAGCGAGGTGCCCTGGGCTTTGTGCTGGTCCATGCCCAGCAGCCAGATGAGCAGGGGAACAAACAAGACGCCGCCGCCGATGCCTACTACGCCTGAAAACATTCCCACAATCACGCCAACCAGCAAAAGCATCCAGGTCACAAGAGCCTCCTTAAGCGCACGGCAAAGAGAAAATGCCGTCTATGGTTTTCAAGCGTAAATCATTGAGGCGGTGGAGGTGTAAAGCCCGCGGGGCGAGAAGAAAAGGTTGCTAGAGCGTGTTTCATAAATGCCCATCGTATCTAAATCGTGGTTCCTCAGGGGTTAAAACCCCTTGTTTACCTACCCTTTTCGGCCCGACTAAAGTCGTGCCCTTGTTACAAAGCAGATTTATGAAACACGCTCACTTATAAGTTGCGAAAAAATATATATGAATGACATTGAAAAATCACTTGCATTCCAGGTTGACTTATGGCAAAGTACTAACTGCGTAGGAGAACGCCCGATGAAAAAAATAACGCAAATCTCGATGCGTAGGCTGAGGCCGCTTGGATCAAGCTGCTTTGGTCGCCGGGCGTGGTTCGTCAATATCCTTTAAGCAGCGTCTGCATCCTACGCAACACGCATAAACATTGATTTTTCCCGAGTGGCGAAGAGGACAGTTACATCGCCTCGTAAACGAAACGTCTGTCTTCGTTAATTCCCTCGGGTAACTTCGGCTGAGTTAGCAGCCTGCCGAGCCTTAACCTCGCCGCAAATAGTTAGCTTGCGGCCTGCGGGAGAGCCTTGCTTCTAACTCGACTAAGTAAGTTGTGCCGGTGGCGATGATAAGAGTTACTTCCTGCCACGAAGGGCGGGCCGCTTTTTGGAGCGGTGCTTCCAACTCTTTTCGGCTATTCCCCGGCGCAGTAGTTTGGGCTGTGCAGTTTTTTTGAAATCCACTTTGGCCGGTGGCGTAGGTGGCGGTTACTTCGCCTGTTAAGCGGGAGACGCAGGTTCGAATCCTGCCTTGAGCGCAAGCTCAGGTCGTCTAGTGGCTTAAGACGCCTCAAAGCCCGCAACCGCTTGTTCCCCGGCCAAAAACTTTTAATTCGGCGTTGCTGTATTGAGCGCGCTGAAGCAACGACCTTGGCCGGTGGCGTAGGCAACGGATACTTCGGGAGCTTATGATGCGGGTTCGAATCCCGCCGCAAGCGCTAACGCGCTGGCGTCGTCTAACGGCAGGACATCAGCTTAATGTTCTGTAGCCGCTTGTTCCCCGGCCAATACTTTTGTACGGCACGCTCGCTTGAAGCGCGTGCATCTAACCACCTTGGCCGGTGGTGTAGGCAACGGTTACTTCGCCTCCTAAGCCGGAGGTCGCGGGTTCGATTCCCGCCCGGGACGAAAGTCCTGGTAGCTCAGTGGTAGAGCGCCGTAAAAAGTCCGTAGCCGCTTGTTCCCCGGCCAATACTTTTGTACGACGTCGCTATCTTGATAGCGCGCAGCCAACCACCTTGGCCGGTGGTGTAGGCAACGGTTACTTCGCCTGATAAGCCGGGGGTCGCGGGTTCGAATCCCGCCCGGGGCGCAAGTCCTGGTAGCTCAGTGGCAGAGCGCCGTAAAAAGTCCGTAGCCGCTTGTTCCCCGGCCAAAAACATTTCCGGCAGATCCGGATGGAAACTTGAGAGCGATGAGCAAACTGAATGTGAAAAACGGCACGCCGGCGGGCAATGCGCACCTGTGCAAAAGCTGCACCATGGGACAGTGCATCACCGGTTATCGCGAGTCGGACCTGCTGGTGATTTGCAACAACACCAGTCCCAATATCGTGGTTCCGTTCACGGTGTACGAGTGCAGCGAATATTCCGACAAGCACAAGCCGACCTGGGAGCAGATGACGAAGCTGGCGGTTAACTTTCAGCCGCTGCGCATGTCGAAGAAGGTAGGATTCCCGATTGCGGGGCCGAACGGCCCGGCGAAAAAGAACAGCGAGGAAGACGAGGACGAGGTTGCCCTCGTCCGGTAACGTCAATTAACCATTAACCCTCTGCCGGTGGCGCAGGGAACGGGTTCATCAATGGTAGAGCGCCGCGTAAGCGGAGGTGCAGGTTCGATTCCTGCTGCCAGAGAGTAATCTGGTGTAGCTCGCTTCACACAGTCCGTACCCGATTTTTCCCCGGCAGAAGTTTTTGTTTCGGTGACTTGTAGAGTGCTGTGGTATCCCACCCTAGCCACAAAAACAAATACGCGGCGAGGGTGGGGCACCCAGTTTTTGGTGGGGCACACGGTTTTGTCAATCGTCAAGCGACCGGTTTTTTTAACGCAGAAAGGAGGCGCATCATGCGCCTGAACGTATTCAAGAGCTACAAGCCGCGCACTCATGAGGGAGCGAAGGCCAAGGTGATCACGCCGGAGCAGGCTCTGCGGCGCAGCGTACTCTCCTGCATGTTGTGGGAGGGCGAGTTCTATGAGGATGGGGTGCAGATCGCAGGACGCATCCACGAACTGGTTCCGCAGGTTGCGGTGGAGAAGGTTGCCGCACTGGCTGTGGAGGCACGCGAGCGGATGAAGCTGCGCCATGCACCGCTGTTGCTGGTGCGGGAGATGGCGCGCTATGCCACGCATCGCGCACTGGTGGCCGAGACTTTGACGCGCGTGATTCAGCGGGCCGATGAGTTGAGCGAGTTTGTCGCCATCTACTGGGCAGGCGGACGCCAGCCGCTCTCCGCGCAGGTGAAGAAGGGACTGGCTGCGGCATTCGGCAAGTTCGACGAGTATGCTCTGGCCAAGTACGACCGCGCCGGGGCTGTACGCCTGCGCGACGTACTTTTTCTTTCGCACGCACGGCCGGTGGACGAGGCGCAGGCTGCCCTGTGGAAGCGGCTGGCTGAGAACGAGCTGGCCACGCCCGATACATGGGAGGTTGCACTCTCCGCTGCCGGACACGGCGAGGGGGAAAAGCGCGAGGCGTGGGAGCGGCTGCTGACCGAGCGCAAGCTGGGGGCGCTGGCGCTGTTGCGGAACCTGCGCAACCTGCAGAACGCCGGCGTGAGCGAGGAGCTGGTGCTGACAGCGCTGGCCGCACTGAAGTCGGACCGGGTTTTGCCCTTCCGTTTTCTGGCTGCGGCGCGTCACGCTCCGCAGTGGGAGGAGGCTTTGGAGGGGGCAATGTTTCGCGCTCTCGAAGGCCGCACTGCAAAGCTTGCCGGGCACACTTTGCTGCTGGTGGACGTCTCCGGTTCCATGGAGGCCACCGTCTCAGGCCGCTCGGAGATGCGGCGCAGCGATGCAGCCTACGGGCTGGCGATTCTGCTGCGGGAGATCGCGGAGAAGGTGACGATGTATACCTTTTCCGAGACTGCGAAGCTGGTGCCGTCGCGGCGCGGAATGGCGCTGCGCGATGCGCTGGACAAGAGTCAGCCGCACGGGGGAACTTACCTGGGCGCGTCTCTCAAGCAGGTCGAGGCGGAGTTGTCGAAGGGTTACGACCGCATGGTGGTGATCACCGACGAGCAGTCGCACGACCAGGTTTCCGCACCCAAGGGAAAGGGCTACGTGATCAACGTGGCCAGCTACCGGAACGGCGTGGGATACGGGCCGTGGACGCATATCGATGGATGGAGCGAGGCGGTGGTGGACTACATCGTCGAGCTTGAATCCGGCGATGCGGTGGCTTGAGTCGCAATCAACCATAAAACAGCAATCCGGGGAGTTGCCATGCATTTGGTAGCGCCCCGGATTTTTTTGAGATTTTTACTCCACTGACAGTGCCTTGAAGCGGAAGAGCGCGCCGGCGGCTGCTCCTCCCAGAGTTGGCCCCAGAAGGAAGACCCAAAGCTGCGCGATTGCCTGGCCGCCGACGAAGACCGCAGGTCCGAAGCTGCGCGCCGGGTTGACGCTGTTGCCGGTGATGTGGATGCCGATCAGGTGAGTGGCCACGAGGGGAAGGCCGATCACCAGTCCTGCGAAACCTACGGGAGCTACATCCTGCGTTGAGCCCAGCACGACGATCACAAACAAGAGCGTTGCCACGATTTCATAAACGATGGCCGCGGTCAGGCTGTAGCCGCCCTGGTAGCCGGGTCCGAAGCCGTTTTGGCCAAGGCCACTGGCTGCAATGTTGTAGCCGCCGCCAACTCCGCTGGCGATGAGATAAACCACCCATGCGGCCAATGTGGCGCCTATAAACTGGCTGACCCAATAGCCGATGAGGTCGATGGTCTTCATGCGCCCGGCTACCCAAACTCCGATGCTGACGGCCGGGTTGATGTGGCAGCCGGAGATGGGTCCGATTCCGTAGGCCGCGGCTACCAGTCCCAGGCCAAAGGCGAATGCAATGCCAACAATGCCCACCTTGTCGCCTGCAACTACAGCCGTGCCCACGCCAAAGAACACCAGGAAAAAGGTGCCCACCAGTTCCGCAAGATATTTTTTCATGATCCCTCCAGAGGAATTTTTTAGGTTTCTGCGCCCACGAAGTGTTGCAGAGGGCGCGCTGGGGAGTCAAGAAAAAGGTGAAGCCGGCTTGAAGGCCGCAGGGGCTGAAAGTGTTTGCGTGAGAACGCCGTTGGCCCTGTGCAGCGGCGGTCTAGTTTTGAGTTTTTTCCCGCCAGTAGTGGCGGGGGTTGTTTTCAGGCTGCCAGCGTGCGGTGCAGCCGGGTGATGTTATAGGCCAGCGTGGCCAGGGTGAATTCGTTGTTTACGTTTTGCAATCCACGGGTACGAAATTGACGCATTCCACGTTGTTGTTTCAGGACTCCGAATACCGGCTCGACCACCGCCTTGCGCCGCGCATAGGCGGCCTGCCCGGCCGGACTTCGCAGCTTGGCGCGCATCCTGCGATGAGATGCGGCGCGCGCCTTTTTAGGGCAACGCCTGCCCAGATTCAATTCGCAAGCCAGATTCGAGTCCGGTACATAACCATCGATATTCCGTTGCTCCATCATTTCCAGGTTGTCGATGGAGAAGAAGCCGCTGTCGGCCAGAGCCGCGCCCGGCGGCGCGCCACAGCGCCGCTCGACCTCGTCCAGCATCGGTTGCAACGACGCGTTGTCGTTTACGTTACGCGTCACCTGCTGGGCCACAATCAGGTGGTCGTCGGAGACGGCGATCTCGCCCGTATAGCCGAGCACAAACCCTCCGCGCTGGCGCAGGAAGCGCGCATCCACGTCGGTCCGCGACAGCTTCTTCAAGCCGCTTTTCTTCAACCGCTCCATGCGCCGCGGCATCTCCGCCAGAGCCTGATCGAGTTCCGCAATGGCGATTTCCAATCCGCCCGGCTCCGCGTCGTCACCATCCGCCGCCTTTTGCCAGATGCGCACCTGGCGCCTCAACCGCGCCCGCGTATCGCGCAGCGCCTGCTCCGAGTCCGCCTTGTCTTTGCAGGCGTTGGCTGCAATGCGCGTCGAGTCAATCGCCACCCGCCCCAGCTTCACCATGCCTTTGCCCCGCGCCCACTCCAGCACCTGCGTGAAGGCGTCGTTCAGCGCCAGGCTGTGACGCCGGCGAAACGCGCTCAAGGCCCAGTTGTCTACCCGTTCGCCGGAAGCCAGATAGCGAAACGCAAGATCCTCGACCAGCCGCCGCTCCACCTGCCGCGCACTGGTGATGCCCAACGCGTAAGCGTACAGCCACACGCCCAGCAGCAGCTGGGGCGAATAAAGCTCCCCGCCCTCGGCGCTGTAGCTCAACTCGAACACGCTCATATCCAACCGCTCCACCACCTCGCGGACGAAAAAGCAAAGGTGCTTGGAACCCAACTCATCCCGCACGCTCGGCGGCAGCAAATAAGCCTGATCCGGGCTGTAAACTTTAAATCGCGACATACTTCTGTTGTCGCTCAACTACGCGATGATTACAAGTGCCTCGTGAAGTTCTCACGCAGACACTAAAGCCCGACTCATTCTGCTGACGTTATCGGCCCGGGATCCAGAGGGTACCCCGCCGTGCCCTTGTTACAAAGTCCCTTGATTGAGTTTTTCCGCAACCAGTAAAGCCGTGCCCTTATTACAAGAGCAGGAAAAATGGAGCAACTTATTGAAACTTCACAGGTACGCCTCTGGGGCCTTCCCCTTCAAATTCACAGAACATTTGCAATCTCTTTGCCTGATTGCATTACTCTGTTCATAGTTCCGAGCGGCCTCAGCAGCTTGAAATCAACGACCGCCGGGCGAGGGCAGAGGGTTTGAGCCAAACCATATTTGTACTGGAAGACGATGCCGATATTGCGCGGCTGGTGCAGCATCACCTTGAAGCCGCAGGGTTTGCGGCCCGGTTGTACCATACTCCCACCAATGTGATTGGCGATGCAGAGCGCCAGCCGCCGGCCCTTTTTCTACTGGACATCATGGTTCCCGGCGGAGACGGACTGGACGTTTGCCGCAGGCTGCGCAATCATGCCGCGCTTTCGACGGTGCCTATCATCTTTTTGACCGCGCGGGCGGGCGAAAACGACCGCGTTCTGGGCCTGGAGCTGGGCGCCGACGATTACATTACCAAGCCTTTTGCCACACGCGAGCTGGTGGCCCGTGTCAAGGCTGTGCTGCGCCGCTTCGAGCGCCCCACAACGCCCTCTATCATCAGCTTTGAAGAGGTGGTGATCGACGCCAACGCCATGCAGCTAAAGGTGCGTGGCGAGCTGACCACCACCACAGCTACTGAGTTCCGCCTGCTGGACTACCTAGCCCGGCACCCGGGGAGGGTTTTCAGCCGCGACCACCTGCTGGACGCCGTTTGGGGCGATGCCCGCTTTGTGACTCCGCGCTCGGTGGATGTTTATGTGCGTCGCATTCGTGAGAAAATCGAAGTCGATCCTGAAAATCCGCGCTATCTGAAGACCGTACGCGGGGCCGGCTACCGCTTCGAGCTTCCCAAGGGCGAATAATCACACCAGGGCGAGTAATCTCAAGTGACTTCGAAACTCTTTACCAAGCTGTTTGCACTGTTTGTTCTGCTGCTGATGTTTCAGACGCTGGCGATGGAGTTTATCTTTCGCCGGCTGGTGGAGAGCACAGCGGGAGAAACGCTGCACTTGATGGCCCACGAGGCTCAGTGGGCCGGATTTATCGCGCTTCTGGCAGCTATTCCCCTGGCGGCCTGGACAGCAATCTGGACAGCAAGACGCATTACCGTCCGCTTGAGGCGGGTAGTTGATTTTGCGCACAGCATTGCAGATGGTGACCTGGGCGCTCGCCTGGCGCCTGACGGCGATGACGAGCTCTCGGCCACGGAAGCGGCCCTGAACCAGACTGCCGAGCGGCTGAGCGAGAGCTTCGCCGAGATCGAAAGCCGCCGCCACGAGCTGGCCGCGATGCTCGACTCAATGCAGGAGGCGGTGGTGGCCATCACTTCAGAGGGGCTGGTGCGCTGGTCAAACGCCGTGATGCAGCGCATCACCGGCACGCTGATTTATCCCGGCCGTCCGCTGGTCCACTTTGTGCGCGACCCCGAGGTTCTGGTGTGTGTGCGCGCGGCGCTCGACAATCATGAAGTCCGCTTTGGCCGGGCCAGCTCTCTGGCGCAGGGCCGCACGTTTGAGATCAATGCCGCGCCTTTGCCCTCGGGCGGAGCGCTGGTGGTGTTTCACGATGTGACAGCAATTGAGGCTGCGGAGAAGTCGCGCCGCGACTTTATCGCCAACGTGAGCCACGAACTGCGCACACCGCTCACTTCAATTCAGGGATACGTGGAGACGCTGGTTGAAGAGCCGCTGCCGCCCGCGGAAACCACGCGCGAATTTCTCAGCGTGATCCTTAAAAACGCCAGCCGCATGAACCGCCTGACCGAAGATCTGCTTGCCCTGGCCAGCGTGGAGAGCCCTGATTACAAGCTCGCTATGCAGCCCACGCGCGCATCCGCACTGGTTCAGGACGCAATCGAATCCCTGCGCGGCATCGTCGCCGACTCCGAGGTCAAGCTGCAATCGGCAGGTGCGCCGGAGTCGTTCGTCATGGCCGATCCCGATGCCATGAACCAGGTGTTCGGCAACCTGATTGAGAACGCTCTCAAGTATGGAAGGGCTGGCAAGCGCATTCGCGTCGGCGCGCACCTGATTGATTCTGAAGTTGAGTTCACTGTTCAGGACTTTGGCCCCGGCATTGCCTTCGAGCATCTGGGCCGTATCTTCGAGCGCTTCTATCGCGTGGACAAAGCACGCTCGCGCGAGTCCGGAGGAACCGGGCTTGGGCTGGCCATCGTCAAACACATCGTTCAGGCGCATGGCGGCCGCATTTGGGCTGAAAGCGAGCTTGGCAAAGGGGCTTCATTCCACTTCACCCTGCCCGTGGTCTCTGGCACGTAACCGCCTTCTATTTGAATATCTTAGCTTCCGGACCAAGAGGAGTTCGGCTTCTGCTGCAGATCCTGGAAGGAAACTTATTTTTCACAGCCAATCAGCATCTATTCAAATGCCCTTAACATTCGCGGTAGACAATGGTTGCGTCAGTCCATCTGCAAGGGAGAGTACAGTGAAAAAATCATTAGTTGCCATCTTGTTCGTGTTCTTGGTCTTGAGTGCGGCTCAAGCTCAAAAGTTGACGGGTGCGGGCGCAACCTTCCCCTATCCGATTTATTCCAAATGGTTCAGTGAATACAGCGCGGCGCATCCTGGCGTCCAGATCAACTATCAATCCATCGGCTCCGGCGGCGGCATCCGCCAGGTAACAGCTGGGACAGTGGATTTTGGCGCATCCGACGGACCCATGACCGATGACCAGCTCGCCTCCTCCAAGGTAAAGCTTGTCCACATTCCCACCGTTATGGGAGCGGACGTGCCGGCATTCAATGTTCCCGGTATCAACGACCTCAAATTCAGTTCCGACGTGTTGGCCGATATTTTCCTGGGGAAGATCAACAACTGGAGCGACTCCCGCATCGCCAAGGACAATCCAGGCGTTAGTCTGCCTAACCAGAAAATCATCGTTGTCCACCGCTCGGATGGCAGCGGAACCACGTACATTTGGACCGACTACCTAAGCAAGGTGAGCAGCGAATGGGCCAACGGACCCGGCAAAGGCACCACTGTCTCGTGGCCGGTGGGCGTGGGCGGCAAGGGCAATGAGGGCGTGGCCGGTCTGGTGCGCCAGTTGCCCGGAGCCCTGGGCTACGTCGAGCTGATCTATGCTTTGCAAAACCACATCAGCTACGGCTCAGTGAAAAATCCCGCCGGCAACTTCGTAAGGGCCTCCATCGCAGGCGTCACCGAGGCAGCAGCCAGCGTCAAGAAGATGCCCGCAGACTACAGGGTCTCGATCACCAACGCTCCCGGCGCCAATGCCTATCCGATTTCCAGTTTTACCTGGTTATTGGTTCCTGTCCATTCTGCCGACCAGGCCAAGGGCAAAGTGCTCAAGGACTTACTGAGTTGGATCGTCAACTCCGGAGAAAGCGAAGTCTCCTCACTCTCCTACGCTCCGCTACCCCCATCGGTAGCCTCAAAGGTGCTGAAGACGGTTTATTCACTACAGTAAATTTTCCCCGACGGTCTGGTGCATGCGCCGGACCGTCCCCTTACTCGATAGCTGTCTGCGCCTGTGGACAGCGCATAAGCCCAGTGCTAAAATCTGCGCCGGAGGAAACGGAATGAAAATTACCCGGCATCTGATCGTCTGCGCGTTTCTCTTTGTGCCCGGAGTTCTGATCGCGGCGGAACATTTCGACGGCACCTGGCATACCAAGGTTGTTTGCCCTGAGAAAGGGAAAACGATGGGCTTCACCTGGAATTTTGACAGCGTGGTGACCAACAGCAATTTGCGCGGAGTAAAAGGTACTGAGGGGCAGCCCTCTTCATTCGTTCTCGAAGGCAAGATCAAGGCGGACGGCAGCGCTAAGCTCTCAGGCAATGGCATCATCGGCAATAAAAAATATGCGCGCACCGTCATCTCCGGTACGGGAGATTCGTATAGCTGGGAGATCAAAGCCCAGTTCAAAGATACAGAGGGAAGCGGCATGAGGAATGAAGGCATGGGCATCATGGGTCGCGCCTGTACCTTCGATTTCGTGAAGCAGCAAGACGCTGCGGCCGTGCCGGCTCAGTGAAATAGCCCACATTCGAATCAATCCCCTGTGCCCAGGAAATCCCTGTTTTCATCCGGATGTATGCCGCAGGGACGCTATGGTTCGAGCGGATTTTCTCTTTGCAACTTGGTTGCAGGCTCCCTACTATAGGGGAACGAGGGGTACGCAATGCGGAGAACGGCCGGCCTTTTTGCAGCTGTCGCGCTGCTGATGATTGCGAGTTCGATTGCACAGGAGAGCGGGGAACATACGACCCGGTTCGACGGCAAATGGCAGACCACGGTTTCCTGCGATGCGAGCCGAGGCGCGCTGGGGTTCTCCTACCGATTTATCAGCGTGGTAAAGAAGGGCAACTTTCGCGGACTTCACGGCGTGGAAGGTCAGAACGGCTACCTGCTGATCGAAGGCCAAATCGGCGATGACGGCAATGGCGAACTCTATGCCGCCGGGAAGACCGGATCAATAGAATACGTGCCCGGCCGCGATACCCCTCCGGGCACCGATTTCGGGTACCACATCAAGTCGCAATTTACCTATCGCAGCGGGACAGGAGTTCGCGTGGAAGGCCGGCCCTGCCGCATGGAGTTTGAGAAGCAGTAAGTTGCGCAACGGATTTGCAGTTGCTAGGCGGCCAGATGTTCTGCGATGAGCCGATCAACCAGGGCCATGAGATGCTCGCCCGTTCGTGGCAGCACGAAGGAGGAGGCGGCCGCATCCCAGTCGAGCTTGAAGCTGGTTGAGAGCGCCGAAATCCAGATCTGCCGCACCGGCGTATTGGGGGTAATGACGAATTTGCCCGGCGGTTCTTCGAAGAGCACGTTGAGCACTCCGCCCTGTTCCTCGACCTCGAAACCAGAGCCCTCATCTTCTTCGCGCCTGATCAAGTGCTGCATCAGCGAGTCGAGAGCCGTCTCGGCCAGCTTGCGGAACTCCAGTTCGTCAACCATGACCCCAGTCTAACAACCGTGGCGTTGAATTTCCGAGCCGGAAAGTTGGGGTTTGAATGGGTCTCACCGGAAAACTCCGGTACTTGCCGGGTTATTTTGGGTATTTGCCCCTGATTTTCTCCGTCTTTTCACGGCGCGCTTGCAATCCCTTCACTGTTGTGCGGCCATACTGCGCTCGTAACCCTCGGTCGGGAGGACAACAGAATGCGTGTGATCAGCGTGATGTTGGGAACTCTGGTTCTGGCGCAGGCAGGCTATTGCGCTCAACCGCAACAGCCCATTCCAGCGGGCCAACTGGTTCGCGAGGTCGTTTACAACGAGCTCAACGACCACCAGGGCCACGGCTACTGGCGTTATTGGGTTGAACACCACACTCCCAAAGAGACCCGCATCGAAGAGCAGATTGAGACTGCCGAAGGACCTGTCACCCGCCTCACTCTCTCCAACGGCCAGCCACCCAGCGCGGAGGCCGAAGCTGAGGAACAGGAGCGGCTGCCAGCGCCTGCTGACTTCGCCCGACGAACAGGCGAAGCATCTGCGCGAATATGAAGAGAACGAAGCACGCATCGGCCGCATCCTTGCCTTGTTGCCCGATGCATTCCTTTACGACTACGACGGCGAAGAGAATGGCTGCCACCGTCTCCACTTTCGCCCCAATCCTGCCTATCCTCCCCACTCGATAGAGGCCCGCATCTTTCACTCGATGAGCGGCACTTTGTGGATCGACGCGCGCTATAAGCGCCTGGCTCGCCTCGACGGTCACGTCGCGGAAAATCTTGATTTTGGATATGGAATTCTGGGCCGCCTTTACAAAGGCGGGTGGTTTCAGTTGGTGCGCACGCAGGTGAGTGAGACCGATTGGAAGACCGAGCGCCTTGAGGTGCACATGTGCGGGCGCGCTTTGCTGATGAAGAGCTTTGCCCGCGATACCAGCGAGGCTCGCGGCGGTTTTGCACCTGTGCCTGCCGGCATGAATTTGGCCCAGGGCATGGCGCTGCTGCAGCAAATCGAGGCCAGCAACCAAGCCCCGGCCCAGTCCGGTCAATCCCAGGCTACGTCAGCCGCTTTCACCCTGCGCAGGTAGAATCATCGCCGTTGTTAAAGCAACAGCCGGCACGAGCGCAGGCAGCAAGCGGTATCCGCTGACTAAGTGCGTTTTGAGGCAACGAGTATTGCTGTCGCCACGCGATTTCGTCCCTCGTATTTCGCTTTGTACAACGCGCTATCCGCCGCCAGCAGCAGGCTCTCGGGCATCTTTATGGTTCCACCCTGCCGGGCAAACGCGGCAGCCACACCTACGCTAGCTGTAACCCAGCCGCCGCCTTCAGGATTTCCCTCGTTTGGGATGCGGAGAGACTCAATCGCCAGTCTTACCTGCTCAGCCAGATCGACGGCGCCCATAATATCGCAGGCGGGAAGAATGATAGCCATCTCCTCTCCTCCATATCGGGCAACGTTATCGGTGGCGCGCACGGCCCCGCTCACCGCTACTGCCACCGTGCGCAGGCAGTCGTCTCCGGCCATATGTCCATACATATCGTTCAGCTCTTTGAAGTGATCGATATCGAGGAGCAACAGCGCCATTTGCGATCCTTCTCGCAAGGTCCGCTTCCATTCGCGTTTCAAAGTTCTGTCGAAGGCGCGCCGATTCGAGAGCCCGGTCAGGCCATCGGTAAGCGCCATGCTAGTAAGTTTCGCCTCCTCACACTTCCGCTCAGTAATGTCGCGCAGGATGACTACAAATTCTTGTGGCTCCCCGGTGGAAGAATCGCGAACCAGGCGGACGTTTGCCTCCACCCACCTGATCGACTTGTCCTTTCTCCGCACTTTGGCAGTTCCGCTGCCGCTGTGAGACTCTGAGGTGAAAGCCTTTGCAGCCGTTGCTTCAACAACGTGCATATATTCAGCCAGAACATAGACATCCGGCGTTTTACCTATTAACTCCTCCGGCTTATAGCCGAGCAGGTTGAAGCAGGAGGGAGATATGTATTCAATCACGTGTTTGAGATTCAAGCGCAGGATTACATCCACACTGTGTTCGGCAAGGGATCGGAAATTGACTTCATCTTTGGAGCGCAAATCGGAAGCGTGTCGATTCGCGAGCCCGGCGGTGTGGCCAGTGTCCGCTGAAGCGGCGATTCTCTCCTCCTCTCTCTTGCGTTCCGTAACGTCTCTCATCACCAGGACATACTCGCTTGGCTCTCCCGTGGCGGAGTCGAACACCAGGCGGCCATTCATCTCAACCCACGTTGCTGACCCGTCTTTCCTGCGCATTCTTACGGTTGCGATCGCCGTATGGTTTTCATTGGTCAGGATTTGCCTGGAAGCAGTTTCGAGAGCGGGGAAGTCCTCGGGCAGGATGAAAGCTTCTGGTCCTTTGCCTTTCATCTCCTCCGGCGTCCAGCCCAGAATATGGAAGCACGACGGAGATACATACCGAATTATCCGATCCATTCCGGAACGGCATAGTATGTCAGCGCTGTGTTCCGCAAGGAACTGGAAGTTGATTTCGTCATCGTCTGGCATTGGCCCCTTTCATTCAGCCTGCGTGCAATTTCGCACCTGCTGTTGCCTTGGGAACCGTACACATTCGATCGGCATTCGATCTCTTACGCCGCCTGCCAGAGCGGAGACTAACTATAAATATGCCCGCTCAGAGGTAATAGAAAGCGGGTGCGTACGCTCAGAGTGTACCAAAATCGGACAAAGACTTCGCCGAACATTAAAGTTCGGCCTCTGCACGTCGATAAGTGTTCCATGGGAAGCAGTTTGAACGGGAGCAGCGATCATGGGAATCACTCCGATCACCAACTTAACCCAGCTACCGATGGCGCACTCGGTCGAGTCGGATCTTGAGCCGCTGCCCATGGCCCGCGTAGAGAACTCGGCAAGAACCGACGACGAGACTTATTCTCCCAGCAACGGAAAATCGGCTCGCGGGTCGGAAGATGATGGTTCGGAAGAGCAACCGGACGAATTGACCGACGAAGCTGACGCCGCAACCACCGCGAGCCCGTCTGAGAAAGACCAAGCCAGCCAGATCAGTTTCTTCGCCTGAGCGGAAAGTGCTTCGCAAACAGCTTGTATTCCAGCTACTCTAACTCCGGGTCTTCATTCCCATAAAATATTCAATATAAAGGCCTTGTATAAATTGCCGAAATTTTCGTCGCTCCGTCCTTGCACAAAACAAGCTTGCTATAGTAGTTTACTAACCAGTTAGTTAATTATGAATACCGCTCCTCAAACCCGCTCCCAAACTGATCGCGCTGACCAGACTCGCGCTCGCATTCTTGCCGCCGCCATCCGCCAATTTAGCGAGAACGGACTGGCTGGAGCGCGTACCGAGCAGATTGCGGAAGCAGCCGGCGTCAACAAGGCGCTGCTTTACTACTACTTTCGCAGCAAGCAGGACCTCTATGCCGCCGCCATGGAGACCGTTGCCGATGGCGTGCGCGTAGCCAGCGTGGCTGTGCTTGATATTGATGCCTCTGCCGGGGAGCGGTTCCTGCGCCTGATTCTGAACCACTTTGATCGCATTCATTCCAACCGGATATTTCAGTCGCTGATGCAGCAGGAGATGATTCGCCTGCACCAGGGTGAAGTGAACACGTTGGGGCCTCTGGCTGAAAAGCTCATTCGCCCGCTGTGGATCAGAGTGCAAGCCGTGGTGGAAGAGGGAATCGCTGCCTGCGAACTGATTCCGGTGGAAGAGACACAGATTATCTACGCGGGGCTGGGCGCCAACATTTTTTACTTTCTTTCCGCGCCGATGATGCGGCTGGCTCGAAATTTCGATCCCCTGGAACCTGCTACAGTAAGTTTTCGCCGTAAGGCGGCAATCGAATACCTGGGCCAGGCCATTTTTATCGATCGCGAACACGGCGCGCGCGTCGCCGCGAGGGTGCTGGCAACCACACCCATGCCGCAAGCAAACGAAATCGAAACCAAAATCGAGAACCGCGAGATCGAAGCTGCAGCAATCCCGGCAGTTGAAGTGAGGCGCAAATGAACGCACGCAATCGAGTTTTTCTCATCCTCGGCCTGCTCACCGTGGGATCGCTGATCTGGTATTTTGCTACTGTCCATCGCAATGGCGATCTGCAACTGATTGGCACCGTGGATGCCAACGAGGTGCTGGTAAGCGCCAAGATTTCTGGACGCATTCAGACCCTGACTGTCGACGAAGGCACCAACGTAAAGGCTGGACAACTTATCGCCGTGATTGAGAGCCAGGATTTGCAGGCTGCGCGTAATCCCGCCGAGGCTACTGCAGAGAGCCAGCAATTCAAACTCGGCGAAACTGTCGAAACCGAGCGCCAAACTCGCGGCGAGACCGGCAGCGCAACTGTGAACGCCGAAGCTCAGCTGCTCTCAGCAAAAGCCGCGCTGGCACAGGCCCAGGCCAACTACGCGCATCAGCAGGCCGATACCAGCCGCACCGTCGCACTGGCCAAAGACGGCATCATGAGCCAACAGGCCAAAGACGATGCCGCCACCAGCCTACAGGCCTCGAAAGCCGCCGTCGATGCGGCACGCGATAACGTCTCCGCCGCTCAAGCATCTTTGAAACAGGTCCGCGCACATGAGTTGCTTACAAAGGTTGCCGCTCGCACGGTCGACTCGACGCGTGACGAAGTTGAGAACGCCCGAGCACTCGCGGAGCAGGCTAAAGTCGAGCTGAGTTATTCGCAGGTATTCGCTCCGGTAAGCGGCAAAGTGAACGTGCGCGCAGCACGCCAGGGCGAAGTGGTGGCCGCCGGCGCTCCCATCGTCACCATCATGGACTTAACCCAGACCTGGGTTTACGCGCCATTGCCTGAAACGCAGGCAGACGCCGTCCAGCTTGGCGACTCGCTCAACGTCGTCATGCCCAGCGGCGCAAAGATCAAAGGCACAGTCATCAATAAATCCGCTGAGGCCGACTTCGCCACCCAGCGCGACGTGAGCGCTCGCAAGCGTGACATCAAGACCGTCCAGTTGAAGCTGCTGATCGACAATCCTGAAGAGCGCTTCGTACCCGGCATGACTGCCGAAGTTTACGTTCCGAAAAACAAGTTGGTGAAGCAGTGACGGCTCCGGTCACAATTTCGGAAAAAGCGCAAAAAGGCCAGGGGCTCTCCATTCCGGCCATTGCTGTTGAGCACATCGTCAAGCGTTATGGCACCTTCGAGGCTGTCAACGACGTCAGCTTTTCAGTTGCTGATGGCGAGATCTTCGGCTTGCTTGGCCCCAATGGCGCCGGCAAAAGCACGCTCATCCGGATGATGACTACACTCATCCCGGTCACGGCGGGCCGTGCCTTCGTTGAAGGCCACGATGTGTCTAAAGAGCCGGACGCAGTTCGCCAACGGATTGGCGTGATTCCCCAGGCTCTCACCAGCGATCCCGATTTAACCGTCGGAGAAAACCTGAGCATCTACGCCAAGCTTTACAGCGTACCCAGAGCAGAGCGTGAAAAGAATATCGTTGATGTGCTGGAAGCTGTCGACCTGTTAAAGTGGCGCGATCAACCGGTGAAAACACTCTCCGGAGGAATGCGCCGTCGCGTTGAAATCGCCCGCGGCCTGGTTCACAATCCGCATATTTTTTTTCTCGACGAGCCGACTACCGGGCTTGATCCCGTCTCTCGCATCGCGGTTTGGGAGATGCTGGACAAACTGCGTCGCGAGCGCAGCCTCACTATTCTCATCACCACACACTATATGGAAGAGGCCGACAAACTTTGCGACCGCATCGCAATTGTCGATCACGGCAAGCTGGTCGCACTCGGCACGCCGCTTGAGCTCAAGCAGAATGTACCCGGCGCCAACGTAGTTGAAGTGCACTTCGATCGCGATACTGAAGCGTGGCAGGGGCGTCTCGAAAAACTCGATGGCGTGACCAGCGTACAGGCTGAGTCCGCGGGCTTCTATCGCGTACTAACTTCATCGGGATCGAAAACTACAATGCAGTTAGTTGAGTTAGCAGCGCAACTTGGCGATACACTTACCTCGCTCAGCGTCCAGAACACCTCGCTCGACGACGTATTCGTTCACTATACGGGCCGTCAGTTGCGTGACGAGCAGGTCAAAGCGTTTGCCTTTACCATGCCCGCCCAGGCCGGGGATGCAGCCATGACCCGTATGTTCGCAATCGTCGAGCGCGAGATGCGCAAGTTTTTTCGCTCGCCCGTCCTCATGATCATGTCAATGATGTTGCCCCTGGTGCAGCTTGTTATATTGGGCAACGCATTTGGCGGAAAAATTGTTGGCGCTCGCGTAGCTGTGGTCGATTACGACCACGGCCCACAAGCTGTCAAGGTGCGAGAAGCCTTTCAGTCCATCGCCGTCAATATCAAGACATTTACGACTGTCGACTACACTGACGAGCGCCAGGCGCGTGAAGATGTCCGTACCGGAAAAATCGATGCCGCCATCATCATTCCCTCCCAGTTTTCGCGCCGCGTCTACGCGCAGGATGCACCACAGATCGGGCTGGTCGTCGATAACTCTGATCAGTTTACCTCCAGCGCCATTGAAAACGAGATGCAGTCACTCGTCGATGCTCTCAACGCTCCCGTAATACAGCAGCGCATTGTGGATAAAATCGCACTTGAAACGGTTGAGCTTTACCCTTATGTCGCTTATATGAAGTTTTTGCTTGCCGGTTCCATCTCACTGGCTATGTATATCTCGGTCATGATCGGCGGCGGGATGTTATATATCGACGACAAGGCTCGCGGAGTTCACGAGGGTTATCTTGTAACTCCCATCACCAAGATGGAGTTAGTATTTGGCCTTAACATTGCAGGCGCGATCAAAGCCGTTCTTGCCGGCATCTCGCTCACTGTTATTGGTTCGTTCATGGCCGGCCTTGGGGTCATATTCAATCCGGTAGCCGATGTGGAACTCTTCCTACTGATTCTGGCCACATCGATTGCCTTCAACGGCATGATGTTTCTCATGATGGTTCGCGTTGACGATCCGCTGGTTCCTCGCGCCATGTTCGGCGTCCTTAATACGCTTCTCTTTTTTCCCTCAGGCGCCATCTACCCCATCGCCGCATTTCCTCGCTGGCTCCGCGCCCTCGCTGTCGTCGATCCATTCACGTATGCAATCGACGGCTTTAAAGCCGTTCTGCTTAAAGACGGCGGCTTCGTCGCCATTCAGTACGATCTGCTCTTCCTCTTTGTTTTCGGCATCGGCACACTGTTGGTTGCCACGCCTCTTTTCAAGCGCACACTCTGATGTCTTGAGCGGCCCTCCCGGTTAGAATGTTCGCAGGTCGTCTATGGCAAAAAAATCGCGGCAGCGTAAGGTTCAGGGCAAGCGCACTCAAGAAGCGCTGGAGGAGAGGTCTGTCGTCACGGCGCACGTAACCCATAAGCCCTGGCAAATTGCCGTTATTTGCATCGTGATTGCGCTGGTTACCGTTGTCACCTACAGGGGCGTGCGCAACAACGATTTTGTATCGATGGACGATTACGGATATGTTTTGGAAAACCAGCGGGTGCAGCAGGGAGTGACTGCGCAGAGCATCGACTGGGCGTTTACCACCTTCGATGCCGCAAATTGGCACCCTTTGGCGTGGATTTCACACATGATTGACTGGAAGCTTTACGGTGAAAACCCCGGCGGCCACCATATGACCAATGTGTATTTTCATGCGGCGAGCGCAGTTTTGCTTTTTCTTTTGATTTTGTATATGACCGGATTCATGGGCCGCGCGGCAATGATCGCGCTTTTGTTTGCGCTGCACCCGGCGCATGTAGAGTCCGTTGCATGGATTTCTGAGCGCAAAGATATTTTGTGCGCATTTTTCTGGTTTGTGACTTTATTTGCTTATGCATGGTACGTACGCAGGACATCCTGGAAGCGATTCGTATTTGTGGTGTGCGGATTTGCCTGCGCGCTCATGTCGAAGCCGATGGCAGTTACGCTTCCATTCACATTGCTTTTGCTTGATTATTGGCCGCTGCGCAGGATCACATTTTCGCGAGATACGCGCGGACGGTGGTTGGCTACTTTTTGGAAGTTGTGCCTTGAAAAATGGCTGCTGTTTGTGATGGTGGTGGCTTCAAGCGTTATTACTTATATGGCACAGAAGGCTGGCGGCGCGGTCAATTCGCTTGAAGGCATGCCACTGTGGGAAAGGTTAAGTAACGCGGCGATAAGTTACTGGCGGTATGTTTGGATCATGGTATGGCCCGATCATCTCAAGGTTTATTACTTCCATGAGACGAATAACATCAATGTACTGATTGCGTTGTTATCGACCATTGCACTTATTCTGGTAACCGTCGTATGTTGGCGGATTCGCAAAGAAAAACCTTATTGCCTTTTTGGCTGGCTGTGGTTTTTGGGAACATTGGTGCCTGTTATCGGCATTGTGCAGGTTGGCGATCAGGCTCTTGCCGAGCGGTACTCTTATGTTCCGTATGTCGGACTTTTTATCGCCATCGTTTGGCTAATTGGCGACGCTGTTGCACATTCGCCGAAGATCAGGGTTGCGACCCAGATGCTTGCGGTTGCTGTGCTTGTAGCGTGCGCGGTAAAGTCCGCTGCGCAGGTGAAGGTTTGGAAAGATTCGGTGACGCTGTTAAGCCACGTGCTCGAGATTGACCCGCGCGGAGAGCCGCCAAATTTGGGCCTGGGCATGGCATACGGCAAGTTGGGAAATATAGTCGAGGCGGAAAAATATTTTGAGCACGCACTGGAATATAAACCGTCCGGGCCGCTTGCTCTCTCTTATTCCGCTTTTTACCTGATGCAAACTCATGAGCAGAAATATATGCCTCTTGCCAGGCAGCGACTCGATCTGGCATTGCGTGTTGATCCCGATCATCGCTTTGCTCTTACTTATATGGCGCTGTGGTATGCATTGATGGGCAAACCGAAGGATGAGGAGACCTATGCAAGAAGAGTACTCGCGGAGCATCCTGATTCAATAGAGTCGCGGCTCTATCTTGCTGATGCTCTTCAAGCGGAGGGAAGGCTTGACGAGGCGGCTCAAATGAATCGTGAAGTACTTGCGATGGAGCCGGGCAACTATGAGGCGCTCAACAATTTGGGAACTGTGTTGGGCAAGCAGGGATTGACGGAGGAGGCGCTCAAAGAGTTCCGGCTTTCTTTGGCCATTAAGCCCGACCAGGCTATGGCGCACTCTCAAATGGGCAGGATTCTTACCCAGGCGCATCGGCTTCCAGAAGCGATAGAGGAATTTAACCAGGCGTTGCGCTTCGACCTTGCCAAGGCTGATGCACACAATGACCTCGGCGTTGCATACTTTCAATTGGGCGATTATGAAAAATCAGCTGAGCAATTCAGCGAAGCGGTAAAAATTGATCCGGGCTCTGCTTATGCAAAGCAAAATCTTGCTTTTGCCGAAGCCAGGATAAAAACGAAAAAGTAAGCGCAACAAAATGAAGGATGCCGGGGGTTCGATGCCGGCATCCGGGATGGCAGATTTATTCAGAATATTATTACGGCGGCCGGTGGCAGACGAGCATGTCAAAGAAATCGCGAAAGAATAAAATTCCAGACAAACGCTCGTTAGATGCGACCGGCGGTAAAGCTGCTCCCTTCGAACCGGCAGTCCATAGGCGGTGGCAAATTGCTGCCATTTGCGTTGCTCTTGCTTTGGTCACTGTCATTACATTCTGGAACGTTCGGCACAATGATTTTCTTATGCTGGATGATGACGAATATGTTGCGCTGAATCAGAATGTGCAACACGGGATAAATCTGCAGAGCGTAGAGTGGGCATTTACAACTTTCAATCAGAGTAACTGGCACCCGCTCACATGGGTAAGCCACATGGCGGACTGGAGTTTCTATGGCAATCATCCCGCAGGCCACCATCTAACCAACCTGTGTATTCACTCCGCTAATGCAGTTCTGCTATTTCTTTTACTTTTGTACATGACTAATTATTTGTGGCGTTCCGCGATAGTCGCATTCCTGTTTGCATTGCATCCTGCGCATGTCGAATCAGTTGCCTGGATTGCTGAACGCAAAGACGTGCTGTGCGCTTTTTTCTTGCTTGCGACGTTACTTGCTTATGCATGGTATGTGCGCAGGCCGTCCTGGAAACGGTTTGCGGCGGTTGCCTTTGGCTTTGCCTGCGCGCTGATGTCGAAACCGATGGCAGTCACGCTGCCGTTCAGCTTGCTGCTGCTTGATTACTGGCCATTGCGCAGGGTGAGCTTCAACCAGGAGACGCGCGCGCAGTGGTTCGCCTCTTTCTGGAAGTTATGCCTTGAAAAGTGGCTGCTATTTGCGATGGCGGCTGTCTCAAGCGTCGTCACATTTATTGCGCAGCGGTCCGGCGGTGCGGTGATTAAGCTGCAAGCGTTGCCTTTGTGGGAGAGAGTATGCAACGCGGCGATCAGTTACTTCCGCTATATACGAATCGCTTTCTGGCCTAATCCGCTGATCGTCTTTTATTATCACGAGAAAAATAATATTATGGTTTCGGATGCGGTGCTATCGGCCATTGCGCTTATCCTCGTAACCGCGGTCTGCTGGCGTTATCGCAAGAATAAGCCTTACTGCCTCTTCGGATGGCTGTGGTTTATGGGAACGTTAGTGCCGGTGATTGGTATTGTGCAGGTTGGAGACCAGGCACTGGCCGAGCGTTATACCTATCTTCCATTTATCGGAATATTTATCATCGTTGTCTGGCTGGCTGCCGATTCTGTTGTTAAATATCCGAAGATCAAGCTTGCAACTCAACTGTTTGCGATTGCGGTGATTGCAGCGTGCGCGGTGAAGACTTATGCGCAGGTAAAGGTTTGGAAAGATACGGTAACGATTTTCAGGCATGTGCTTGAGGTTGATCAGCGCGGTGATTTTCCAAACTTCAGCCTGGGAATGGCGTATCTGAAGCAGGGAAAAAATGCCGAGGCGCAACCATATTTTGAGCAGGCGCTGAAATATGGTTCTACTGAGCCTCTCTATCTATATTCCGCCTTCAGCTTGATTTTTTCTCGTGATCATCGCAATTTGCAGCTTGCGGGGCAACGGCTCGAGCAGGCATACCGCCTTGCTCCTGACGATCCCGATGTGCTGACCTATATGGCGCTATGGTCTTCAGTGACGGGCAAGCCGAAGGATGAAGAGACTTATTCGAGGAAGCTGCTGGCTGCGCATCCGGAAAAAATTACGGCGCGGGTCTATCTTGGTGATGCACTGCTTGCACAGAACAGACTTGGTGAGGCTGCCAAGGAATACCAGAAGGTAATTGACCACGACCAGAATAACTACAATGCGCATAATGGATTGGGTAACGTTTTTAATGGGGAGGGATTGAAGCAGAAAGCGCTGGATGAGTTTCAGCTTTCACTGGACATTAAGCCCGATCAGACAATCCCTCACGCAAAAATTGGGAGTATCTTTTTGGAGGCGCATCAGCTTCCCGATGCGATTGATCAGCTCAAACAGGCGCTGCGGCTCAGCCCTGGAAACGCCAATGTGCATAACGACTTGGGCATGGCGTTGTTTGAACAGGGGAATTATGAAGGTGCAGCCGCGCAGTTCAACGACGCGCTCGAACTCAATCCGGCCTATGCTGATGCAAGAAAATATCTCGATCGCGCACAAGCCCGGCTGAAAAAGTAAACGGGAAATGCAGTTAGCAAAAAACGGCTACACAACTATTCCTCGCTTAGAGGTTGACCAGAAGATGTCTATCTCCTCAAGCGATTTGTTCTTTGTCTCGGGCACAAAGAGCCATGTAAAGATGCCCTGAGTCAGCGCCATCACTGCCAGAAATCCGAATGTTGTCGCCTTGCCGATGGCGGCAAACGCATGCGGAAAGAGCAATACGACCATGGCGTTGGCCACCCACTGGGTGAGCACCGGCACTGTCATAGCTATGCCGCGCACATCGTTGGGAAATATCTCGGGCACCAGCGTCCAGAAGACGGGCCCGATGCAGGCTGAGAAAAACGCCAGGTAAGCCAAGATAAGCGCCAGAACGATGGGCCCGTGAAAGTGCCCGGTCAATACGGTAGCCATCAGCGCCAGCAGCGCGAGCCCCATGCCAATCGATCCGGCAATGTATAACGGCTTGCGTCCGAATCTGTCGATCATCCAGAAGGAGACAAGGGTGAAGAGCAGGTTATTTACGCCGACAATAAATGTTGAGGCCAGAGCGCCATTCACATTCCAGCCGGCCGACTGAAAGATAAGTGGTGCGTAGTCAATGACCGTATTGATTCCCGAAACATGAATAAGAATGGCGAGGCCGGTGCTGATGAGCAACGCGCGGCGCACACCCGGCCGCAGCAATCCGCGCCAGTTCTGCGCTTCCTTATGCATGGTGGCTTTGATTTCGTCGATCTGGAACTGTGCGCTCACGGCGCCGCCGATGCGCTCAAGCAACGCAAATGCCTCCTGCATTTTTCCCTTCAGGGCCATGTAGCGCGGCGACTCGGGAGCCAGTGCGACGCATAGCAGAAACAGCGCGGACGGCGCCACGCCGCTCAGAAACATCCATCGCCAGTTATTCACGCCTGTGTCGCGTAGCAGGAAATTGATGCCATAGGATACGATGATGCCGACCACGATCGACATCTGATAGAGAGTTCCCATGCGGCCACGCATGGTGGGCGGCGAAACTTCGGAAACATACATGGGCGAGAGCAGAGAAACTCCGCCCACGGCCAGCCCGCCCAGAAAGCGCGCCAGAATGAAGCTGAAAAAACTTCCTGACACTGCGGTTGCGATGGACGTGGCGGCAAAGAGCAACGCGACGAGCATCAGCGGCTTCTTGCGTCCAAAGCGGTTGGTATATTTACCGGCGATGAACGATCCCAGCACGCAGCCGAAGAGGAGTGAACTGAATGCCCAGCCGAGGTCAAAGTCGCTGAGCGAAAATGCGCGAATGAGAAACGGACCGGCGCCGGTGATGATGGCGATGTCGAATCCGAACAGCAGCCCTCCCAGCGCCGCCGTACAACCGAGAAAAATTACATAGCGCAAGTTCACGCCTTCAGTCACCTGGCCGCACTCCTTTTAGCTCGTAATTTATGTACTTTTTTGCTCCGCGCAAGTATACCTTGGCCACCTCTGCGCGGGTTTCATCCTATGTAGCGCCCAAATTTGCAGCGTGGATTTTTGTTCTCACCCATGCTGTTTGCGGTATACAATTTGCCAGCCGGGAGCAGCAGCTCAAACCCCGGCAAAGAAAGAGGTCAACTCATGCTTGGAAAACAGATTGGAGTAACAAAAGGCAAGAGGGTTGTCAGGCGTGTGCTTTCCACAGATCCCCCCACTGTGGAAGTCTCGTTTGAAGATGGCGGCCAGATGCTCGGTGTTCCCATCACCGGCCTGGGCACCTATACATCGGTCATCCGCGCAGACGGATCTATCTACGGCCATGGCCAGGGAATCAGCATGGCTAATGATGGCGGCGTCAGCTGGACGGGAACCGGTCTGGGCAAATTTGGCAAGAACGGCGCCATCAGCTATCGCGGCATGCTGTTCTTCCAATCCACATCAAAGAAGCTGGCCAAGCTCAACAATGCCTGCGCCGCCTTCGAATACGAAGTGGATGCCAAGGGCGGCACAGTATCAAAAATGTGGGAGTGGAAGTAGGGCTACGAATCAGAGCAGGCTGGCTGCAAGAAACATTGCGGCCGGCCATCCCCCTCAAGTCGGGTACAATGACGCCATGCCATTGAACGCAACCATCGAAAAATTGCCTGAAGCAATCGCGGTTGTCACCCTGCAGGGACCATGACGCTGGGCAGCTCGCTCAAGCTTATTGATGCCCAGATCAACGCGGCCATCGCCGAAGGCGTTACCCATATGGTGATCGACCTGACCGCCGTGGATTATGTGGACAGCGCCGGCCTGGGCATGTTGATGTACACCTACGGGACGCTGAATGAGAAGAACGGCTCTTTGCGCCTGTGCGGAATTGCGCCGCGCGTCATGGCTTTGCTGAAACTCACCAAGACGGATGCGGTTCTGACTATCGATCCAACACGGGCGGAAAGTTTGGCGGCGCTGCAGAAATAGAGTCCGGGTAGTTGAAGTCCCTCTGGTTTATTGTTCATGAGGACTTATTACCCACACCACTCGCAATGGCTTACCAAGCTTCAATTAATGCTCCAGGATCAATGCTTCAGCCAATATCCCAGGACTGTTCCCAGCGCCCATAGGCCCATTTCAGAGAATCCGGGTTGTTGTGATCAGAGAGGACAATGTACAGAGCGGCTGACCCTATAGCAACTGTGACAACACAGGTCATCAACATCTGAATATTGTTTGTCTGATCCTTCTTCGGCTGGAGCTTGCTATGGTGATGAAGATACTTCAGGTTTTGTTGATTGCCAAGACTCACCACGCCCAGAGCCTGGGAATTTCCCAATAGTTCTTCCAAGGCATGATGGTCTGGGACCTTAGTTGCATCTTCAGTGCCGAAGATTTTATTCGTATGACGGCGAACGCTCAATGATTTCCAGGCTGATATTGCGATCAGGAGCACTACCGACATGACTGCGGTTGCGATTGGGAATATTGAGTTATTCATGGCCCATAGGGTACACAATTGAGGACTAAAAACACAACCATATTCGAATAACAAGAATCGTCTTCACTTTCAGGCAAAGTGGATCGATCGCGATCTAACGCTTGGATTATGCGATGACCTATGAGTCAGCTTCGATCCGGTCCGCCTTTCCCCACCCCAACCCCACCGCCTACAATGAAAGAGAAGTTCAAACCCCGAGGAAAACTATGCCGCTCTCTGGAGAAGCCATTCGCCTGATGAACTATATTGACGACGTTGCCGTAACCCTTCGCCGGATTTTGGCAACCATCCCCGCGCTCACAGCCGAGGAGCGCGCCCGCGTGGCTGAGCACCTGGTGCAGGCGCGGCCTAATGCCGAGGACGTGGCCCAGGCACTGACCACCAAGTAAGCTCGCCTTGAGTCTCCAGCGGTTCTCCAGTCGCTCTGGTGAGAAACCACTGCAGCTGAGTGGCATTTTTCCTCAAGAAAATGCCACATTGGAGGATGCCAGAGATGCCGCGTAAACTGGAGAACCGCTCAGCAACCGTCGCCATTATCGGAGCCGGGCCGCTGGGACGCTGGCTGGCCTTGAGCGCGGCTCGCGCCGGGTTCCGGGTTTTGCTTGAAGACGTGATGCCGGCCAACCTGCACCATGCGCAGGAATACATTCGCGGGCGGCTCGGGCCGGATGGGCGAAACGCAGGTCCTTCGACTACGTTTGACGCAAAGAGCGCGCCAAAATCCGCTCAGGATGACAGCTTTATTGGCGTGGCCTTCGTCTCTACCATTGAGGACGCTGTGCGCGAGGCCGATTTGGCCATTGACTGCGTGCCGGATGAGTTGGAATCGAAGCTGGAAATTTTGTGGTTGCTGGACCGCATGGCTCCGCCGCGGACGGTCTTTGCCACTCCCACGACGCGGCTGTCGATTGCCGACCTGGCTGGCTGCACTTATCGCCCGGAAAAATGCGTTGCCATTGCCGCCGAAGCGCGGGATCTGGCCGGCAAATCCGGCGCGGAAATCCTGCTGCGCACTACCGACAAGACCAGCCCAGAGACTGTGGCCCTGGTGGAAGATTTTTGGCGGCGGTTGGGATTTTTGCCGAGCTTCGAAAGCGAAGTTCGAGCAGACAGCTAACAGCTGATAGCAAACAGTTGGCAGTTAAGCGCTGGCTCCGAACAACTGCTAGCTGTCTGCTGTCTGCTGTCCACTTAGCACCGACTCGTAATAGCGCACATAATGGGGCACCACCAGGGACGAGCAGAAGCGTTTTTGCGCGGTTTTGCGGCCGGCTTCGCGCATGGCGTCGAGCTTGGTGCGGTCATTGAGCAGGCTGAGCGCTCCCAGCGCCATGCCGTCAATATCGCCGACCGGGTAGAGCAGGCCGGTGATTCCATTGTCGATCAACTCTGGCACGCCGCCTACGCGGGTGGCGATGGATGGAACCTTGCAGGCCATGGCTTCAAGAGCTGCCAGGCCGAAGGATTCGAGCTCGCTTGGCATCAGCAGGATATCGGCAAGCGGCAGAATCTCGTTTACACGCTCGAGCTTGCCCAGGAAATGAACTTTGGCCTGGATTCCCAGGTCATGGGCAAGCCACTCGGCTGTCGAGCGGTCGGGGCCGTCGCCGATGAGAACCAGTTGCGCAGGGGTTTGCCGCACCACCTGGGCGAAGATTTTTACTACGTCCACTACTCGCTTGACCGGCCTGAAATTAGAGAGGTGCATCAGGATGGCTTCGTTGGGAGCGGCAAGTCGCAGGCGCGCTTCAGCCCGCTTGGCCTCGTCGGTGATGGGGGTGTAGACATCGCAATTGACGAAGTTTTCAATGACCTCGATACTGCGTGTGACGCCGAAGTCTTCGACGGTCTTCTCCTTTAGATAGTTGGAGATAGAGGTGACGCCATCGCTCTCCTGAATGGCGTAGCGGGTGATGGGCAGGTAGCTGCGATCGAGACCTACCAAGGTGATGTCGGTGCCGTGCAGGGTTGTTACGAAGGGCAGCCGACGGCCTTTGGCGGCAAGCATTTGACGAGCTAAAAGTGCGCTGACCGAGTGGGGTATGGCGTAGTGGACATGGAGCAGATCAAGCGAACAGAATTCAGCCACCTCAGCCATGCGCGAGGCCAACGCCAGGTCGTAGGGAGGAAACTCGAAGAGCGGGTAGCTGGAAACTGGGACCTCGTGATAGCAAATGCCTTCGTCGCGTCCGCTGAGACGGAATGGTTGCGAGTAGGAGATGAAGTGGACCTGGTGACCCAGGCCGGCAAGTTCAATGCCAAGTTCTGTGGCCACCACGCCCGATCCGCCGTAGGTGGGGTAACAGGTAATGCCGATGCGCATGGGACCTTCTCAACTAGTATGTTACGTCTTGCATTTGGACGTTGGCGGGAGCGGGGAAGATGCAGTTGGAGGCAAATTGTTTGGATTCATTTGGTTAATGCGGCATTGGGCCGGGTTTGCAACGAGCTAGAGGTCGGAGAAGTTGATGAGCTCAACGCCGGGGAATTGTTTGATCTGGAGCAGCGCTTCACGCTCAATGTCGCGCGAGGCTCGCAAACGGGTACGGACCTTGGCGAGATCGGCATCGTTGTAGCCGGGATGGGTGACCAGCTCCCATGTGCCGGTGGGCATGCGTTCCAGCAGGAGGCGGAGAGTTGCCGCGTTGAGAATGCCTGTACCGACTACGGCGATGGTTCCGTCAGTGGTCGCAAAGCCTTCTTCGGCGATGATTCGCCGGCAGACGGGTTCCAGCTTGCGGAGCACGGTGACCTCAGCGATACGTGCCCAGGAAGCGCCGGCGAAGGCTCTGATAGCCCATGCCGGCTCGAAGGGATTGCGTATGGAGCGAATGCCCGCTGCCCGGGCGGCACGGAGCACGGGACGAAGGACGGCGGGAAACATGTGCAGGTGCTTGTGGGTATCAATGTGCGTGAGGCGCACTCCCTGATTCTGGAGCGATGCAATCTGCGCTGCGGCTTCTGCCTCGATTTCGTCTGCCTGGATGCGGCCAGTAAAAAGCCGCGTTAGAAAACCGACAAGCGACGGACTCAACTGTGAGGTATTCCGGCTGATCAGTGTAGGAATCTGATGCGGCGGCAGCGCCGGTGCGCCATCCGCCAGAACCAAGTGGCAGCCTATGCCCAGTGTGGGTGCGGCGCGAGCAATTTCGACTGCCTGGGCTGTTGCGGAGGCACGCGCCATGAGCGAAGTGCTGGTAAGCACATGCTGCCCGTGGAGCTCTGCAATGGCGCGGTTGACTCCGGCAGTCAGGCCGAAGTCGTCGGCATTCACGATGAGACGGCTCACTGGCTGAGTTTAACAACCGGGGCTGCTCGGCTTGGGCAGGGGTGAGCTGTGCCGCACGCCTGACTACGCTGTTATGATTTCAAGAGGGCATAATCGCCTTACCGTCACGCGTGGGCGGTTAGCTCAGTTGGTTAGAGCGCCTGCCTTACAAGCAGGAAGTCCGGGGTTCGAGTCCCTGACCGCCCACCAGTACTTCTTTGCAGGACATCCAGAGACATTTAATAGGTTGCTGAAATTTCCAGTAATACTGATGTCAAATAAAATATCGTGATACGATATATATGTGACAACGAGAGAGACGCAGCTTACAACTCGTGAATTTCAAGAGCTGGCAGAATTTCGCTATCAAATCCGCCGTTTTCTGCGGTTTAGCGAAGACCAGGCTCGCGCTTGCGGAATTGAGGCCCAACAGCACCAGCTTCTGCTGGCCATCAAAGGCCTGCCGAAGGGTGTGAGACCCACTATTGGCGAACTCGCGTCGCGTATGATGATCCGCCATCACAGCGCAGTGGAATTAGTGAACCGGTTGGCCCAACAAGGCGCGGTGCAGCGAGTAACTGCTGATGAGGACCACCGCGAGGTTCACGTTCGGCTCACGATGACAGGAGAAACACTACTGCACCGCTTATCGGTTGCACACCATGACGAATTGAAGGCTGGAGGCCCAGAATTAATGAAAGCTCTAAGCAAAGTGCTGGGCGGCAAATGAAGCATTCACCTGAACATGACAAGCTTGGCGATTTTACTACCACGCTGCGCGTACTGCCCATCTCGCTGATGGCGATAGTCATCGGTGTGATTGGCGCGTATGTGGCGCTGGGGCTGTTGCGCCTGATCGGTCTTTTCACGAACCTTTTTTACTACCAGCGAATTAGCAGTACGCTGGTTTCGCCTGCGGGCAATCACCTGGGCTGGTGGGCTGTTCTGATCCCTGTTGCTGGTGGGCTGGTTATCGGACTCATGGCGCGCTACGGATCTGAACGCATTCGCGGGCACGGAATACCGGAGGCTATCGAATCGATATTGATCAGTGGTAGCAAGGTGCAACCTCGTCTTGCCATTCTCAAGCCGCTTTCGGCAGCGCTGTCTATTGGAACTGGAGGGCCATTCGGCGCGGAGGGTCCCATCATCATGACGGGCGGCGCAATTGGGTCGATGATCGCGCAGTTCTTCCATTTGACCAGTGCGGAGCGAAAGACCCTGTTGGTGGCTGGAGCGGCGGCAGGCATGTCTGCAACATTTGCCGCGCCGCTGGCGGCGATTTTGCTTGCCGTCGAACTACTGTTGTTTGAATGGAAGCCGCGAAGTCTCATTCCGGTGGCGCTGGCCAGTGCCACAGCCGGCGCTGTGCGGCGCTACATTATCGGTCTTGGTCCGCTGTTCCCCACGCCGCCGCACTCTGTATTTATCGGTCCGAGCGGACTCATGGGCTGCGTCCTCTGCGGCTTACTCGCAGGCGCGCTTTCCGCATTGCTTACCGGCGCTGTATACGCGGCCGAGGATGCCTTCGCAAAGCTGCCTATTCACTGGATGTGGTGGCCTGCCATCGGTGGACTGGTGATCGGATTGGGAGGCATGATATTCCCGCAGGCTCTGGGGGTCGGTTACGATACTATCGGTTCGCTCCTCCAGGGTGACGGGACCATTGGGCTGCTGCTGGGCGTTCTGCTGGTGAAATCCACGATATGGGCTGTTTCGCTTGGCTCGGGTACCTCGGGCGGCGTCCTGGCTCCATTGCTGATGATGGGCGGTGCGTTGGGAGGTATTGAAGCATTGTTTCTTCCTGCTGCCGGCGCGGGTTTCTGGCCGTTGGTCAGCATGGCGGCGATTCTCGGTGGCACAATGCGTTCGCCGCTCACGGGGATTGTATTCGCATTAGAGCTGACGCACGACGTCAACATGATTCTGCCACTGCTGGTTGCCGCAGTTATTGCACATGGCTTTACTGTGCTGGTGTTAAAACGTTCTATTCTCACAGAGAAGGTGGCGCGTCGTGGCTTCCATCTCAGCCGCGAGTACAGCGTTGATCCGCTAGAGGTGCTGTTTGTCCGCGAGGTGATGCGCACCAGGCTGATCGCCTTCAATGGAAGCGATAAGCTCAACGAGGCGCTAAGTATGGTGAAGGATGGTCATTCCGATCGCGGGCAGCATCTTTATCCTGTCATCGACGCCGAGCGCAGAATCAGCGGAGTAATTACTCGCAAGGATTTAATCGCTCACAATGGCGAACAGCGGGCACAGATGTCTGACATGGCGCGCCGTGACCACGTGGTGGCATTTGCGGACGAACCGCTGCGTACCGTCGTTGATCGCATGGCAGAAACGGGTTACACACGGATGCCCGTGGTGGAGAACAGTGAAAATCGCAAGATAGTGGGAATGGTTTCGCTCGAAGATTTGCTGCGAGCGCGCACTCGTAATCTTGCCGAGGAGCGCAGTCGCGAGTGCATACTGCGTATCCGATTGCCGTTTCGCGGCGGCAAAGGGCCGGCCTCCGAGTGCTAAGTTAGAGTTATGACGCGCTGTTGGAAATTTCATAAGCACACTTGAGTTGAATCATTGCAGATTCTTCTTAAAATCATTCAGCTTTTATTTGAATAAGCAGCAATTTCAAAGGAGACTTTGCGCAGATTCCATGAGGCAACATCGGGGGCATATAAACGAATGATCCCGGTTGGGCATTGACCTTTTCGTCTCCTAACTGGACTATGGCTTCTCCTTCAAGAAAGTAAAGAATAGCCGAGGTTGGAGCTGAATGCGCGGAGAGTTCCTCACCCTTCGCGAAGCCGAACAGGGTGATGTTTGACTTGCCGTCCTTGTGCAGAACGTGACTCAGGATTCCCTTTTCTGGAATCGCTAACTCATCTTTCAGGTTGGCGAGAAATGCATAGTCCATTGAACTCCCCTTTGCAGAACTCACATAGTGGAATCTGTTGTTGCGGCGCTTTCAAAGAGGCGAATAACCTTATCGAAAGCGCCGCGGTGCTTTTGAGCCTGTGTCGCGCTACCTGGTCCCAAGCTCACCAGATGTTTCGCTGTCGTAGGAATGTCCCGTTAGCAGCCCCAGGACAAACCATGCGAACAGAGCAGCTCCGATGGCAAACAGGATATCTCCGGGAACACGCATCCAGCGCAGTGTGTTCATCAAGCTTGACTGCATGAACTCCGCGGAACGCGCATACCATGTTCCTTGTTGTATTGATGCCCAGGCCTGCAGCAGCCCCACCGGCAACATGCTGAAGATGACCATGCAGACCAGGCCGAGGTTGAGAGACCAGAAAGAAAGCCTCAACACCCTCTGTTTCCAAGGCCGGCCCGGAATCAGGGCGCGTAGGCAAAAGAGCGTGAGGCCCAGCCCCAGCATTCCGTAAACTCCGAACAGCGCTGTGTGGCCGTGTACCGGCGTGGTGTTAAGGCCCTGCATATAGTAAAGAGCGATGGGCGGATTGATGAGGAATCCAAACAGCCCAGCTCCCACAAGATTCCAAAATGCGACGGCCACGAAGAAATAAATCGGCCACTTATAGTTGGCGATCCACGGAGCTTTCTGCATTGGCTGTGCCAGGCGAATATTCTCCCATGCTTCATAGCCAACCAGCGTAAGTGGCACAACTTCAAAAGCGCTGAAGATTGCACCCAGCGCGATTACCGCCGCTGTGGCGCCCGCAAAATAAAGGTGGTGGAAAGTGCCGATGATTCCACCAGAGAGAAAGATCGTGGTCGAAAACAAAGATGCCCTGGTTGCAGTGCGGATATCGATCAGTTTTAAGCGCGTAAACAAGAAGGCAATCACGACGGTTGCAAATACTTCAAAAAAGCCTTCAACCCAGAGGTGAACCACCCACCAGCGCCAGTACTCCGCCGTAACAAGATGGCTGCGCTGCCCGTACATGAGGCCAGCTGCATAGAAGAGCGGAATTGCGATACTGGAGATGAGAAAAAGAATGAGAAGGGAACGGTCTTCGCTTTTGCGAACGAGAGCCGGTTTGAGCGCCGCAATCATCAACACTAGCCAGAGAACCAATCCGATGAATAGCAGGATTTGCCAGAACCTGCCCAGGTCAACATATTCATAGCCCTGGCTGCCGAACCAGAACCACATATTGCCAAGGCGCTGCTGGATGCCCAGCCATTCGCCCGCAAGTGAGCCGCCAACAACGAGAATCAGAGCGCCGAAGAGTAGGTTTACACCGAGCCGCTGGAACCTGGGTTCGTGCCTGCTGACGGCTGGGCCGACATAGAGACCAGTTGCCAACCATGAAGTGGCAATCCAGAAGATGGCCAGTTGTAAATGCCAGGTGCGGGTAACCGCGTAAGGCAAGTATTTATCCAGAGGGAAGCCATAGAAGCCATGGCCTTCAACACCGTAATGCGCGGTCAGCATGCCCATCAGAATCTGCACGCCCCACAGTATGACCACGACAAAGAAATACTTCATCGTGGCACGCTGCGACGGTGTGGGCTGAACTGCCAGGAATGGATCTTTCTCAGGATATGGGCCGTGAACGAGGCTTTTCTCCTGCGAAGCGTACCACCACACCATGCCGCCGATGCCGGCCAGCAGACCCACAATACTAAGGATGCTCCAGAGTAAGGCTCCAGACGTGGGAACGTTGGCAACCAGAGGTTCATGCGGCCAATTGTTGGTATAGGTGGTCGTCGATCCGGGACGCTCGGTGCTGGCGGCCCAGGAAGTCCACCAGAAGAATGCGGCAAGCTGGTGTTGCTTGGATATGTCAGTCAACGCACCGTGGGGGATGGCATACTCTGCGCGGCCGGTGGCAAAGACATCGGCATAGTAGGCGGCAAGCTGATCAAAGGCAGCAGCTCGATCGGCATCGATGGTGACGCGATTTTGCGAGGCATCATAGGTGTTGGTGCGCATATCGCGAATGAGGCGAGCTTTGAAGATTGCCTGCTGATCGAGATTGAGAGCGGCAAAGTTGGGTGCGCCCGCACGGATGGCCCAGGTGTTGAGCAGGATTTCAGACTCGCGATGCAACCAATCGGCGCTCCAGTCCGGTGCAATATAGGCACCGTGGCCCCACACCGTGCCGATCTCCTGCCCGCCAATGGATTGCCAGACGCCCTGGCCATCGGTGATAGTGCTTCCGGTGAAGAGAAGCCGCCCGTCTGTGTTGTAGACATCGGGAAGAGGTGGAGCTGCACTCATCATGTTCCGTCCAACTCCACCGAGCACGGCGAACGACCCGATGATGACGATGGACAGAGCTAGCCAATACCGTTTATAAACCATTATTTCTCCTTGATTTAAGAGGATTATGTCGCTTGTTTCGAGAGTGGATTGGGTCTGACAGTGCAATAAAGCCGAAGTTGACGACTGACCAGGTAATTGCAGAGTTCATGCATATTTGTCCACTGAGAAACGCCATACAGCCAAGGTATTGAGCAGGACGACGATAACGCAGGGACTTAAGTCACAACTGGTCAAAATTGATCAAGTTTCAATTGTGGCGAAAAAACGAAATGACAAACTGCAAGTTTTTGGTTTCAATTTGAGCGCAACGAGTTTGCATGGATCATTTGCCGTGGAAGTGGAAAAGCATGTCATATATCAAGCTAGAATGACGATACGATAGCGTTAGCCGTTCCGGTCCGTGCAAGCCAACCACCGGCTTGCAACGCGATGACAGCGTAAGATTGGTAATGCCTTCCCCACCAAGGCGCGGTGGATTGCAACAGGAGAATCTCCATGACCGCTGAATTGATCCACCGGCTGCACTTTGCTTTCACGATCACTTTCCACTATCTTTTTCCGCAACTCACTATGGGGCTCGCGCTGCTGATTGTGGTGCTCAAGTCTGTTGCCCTGAAAACCGGCAGCGAGGAGTGGGATCGCGCAGCCCGTTTCTGGGGCCGCATCTTCGGCATCAACTTCGTCTTTGGAGTGGTTACCGGCATTCCCATGGAGTTTGAGTTCGGCACCAACTGGGCGCGGTTCTCGCAGCTTTCCGGCGGCGTTATCGGGCAACCCCTGGCCATGGAAGGCGTCTTCAGCTTCTTTTTGGAGTCGGCCTTTCTGGGGCTTTTTCTCTACGGCGAGAAGCGCATTTCAAAACTTATGCATTGGTTCTCGGCGGTGATGGTTTTTGTGGGATCGTGGATTTCAGGTTTCTTCATCATCGTCACTGACGCCTGGATGCAGCATCCTGTGGCTTATGATCGCCTGCCTAACGGCCAGTTTGAAGTGCTCAGTTTCTGGCAGCTTCTTCTTAATCCCTGGGCGTTGCTTCAATACGCACACAATATGACCGGCGCAGTCATTACCGGCTCCTTCGTCATGGCCGCCGTGGGCGCTTTTTATCTCCTGGAGGGGCGGCTGGAGAACTACGGGCGCATCTTTGTCAAGGTCGGCGTTATCGCCGGGGTTATAGCTTGCATCGCGATCATTTTTCCTACCGGCGACCTGCACGGCAAGTACGTCGCGCGCAATCAGCCAGCCGCCATCGCCGGCATGGAGGGTCTTTTCCAAACCGCGACGGGCGCGGACATGGTGCTCATCGGCCAGCCCAACGAGGAGACCGGCCTGATTGACAATCCCATCGTTGTCAACAATGCGCTGAGCTTCCTTATTTATGGGACGACCAAGGCAGAAGTGAAAGGCCTCGACCAGATTCCCCGCGACCAGTGGCCCACCGCGCTGCCGCTGCTCTTCTATGCCTACCACATCATGGCCGGCCTGGGAACCTGGTTTGCGCTGCTCATGGTTGTCTCAGCATTGCTGCTTTGGCGCAGGCGGATCTATAGGACGCGCTGGGCACTGTGGGCGCTGCTGCTCAGTTTTCCACTGCCCTATATTGCCAACACCGCCGGTTGGATGACCGCCGAACTCGGCCGTCAGCCCTGGCTTATCTACGGCCTGATGCGCACCAGCGAGGGCTACTCAAACACTGTCTCGGCCAGCAACGGTCTCTTCACGCTGATCGGTTTTATGGGCCTCTACACATTGCTGGGACTCCTGTTCACCGTCCTCATCTACCGCGAGATCAGCTGTGGCCCGGAACCGAAAGCTATTTCCGCCGGAACGGTTCACGCCGACTGACGGTTGCACTGGCTTGACGCCCGGGGAGAAAGGAAGATTGTCATGATGGGTTTTATCTGGTTCTGGCTGGTTGCCGTGATGATCGTGGGCTACGTGGTGCTCGACGGCTTCGATCTGGGCGTAGGTGTACTTCATTTGTTCCTGGTGCGCACAGAAGCCGAGCGCCGCGCCACGCTCAGTAGCATTGGCCCGGTGTGGGACGGCAACGAGGTGTGGCTGCTAGCCGGCGGCGGAACGCTTTACTTCGCCTTTCCACTTCTTTATGCATCAGCGTTCAGTGGTTTCTATCTGCCCCTGATGATTGTGCTCTGGCTGCTCATCTTGCGCGGCGTAAGCCTGGAACTGCGCAACCATATCGACGTGGGTGTATGGCGCGCACTGCTGGATGGCGTTTTCGGCATGGCGAGCGCCCTGTTGGCTATATTTTTTGGCGCCGCGCTGGCCAATGTTCTACGCGGTGTTCCGCTGCAGGCTGACGGCTACTTCTTTTTGCCCTTGTGGACTAACTGGCGACCTGGCGTTCATCCCGGCATTCTGGACTGGTATACGGTGATCGGCGGCGTGCTGGCGCTGGTGGCGCTCACGCTGCATGGCGCTCTATGGCTCACTATCAAGACTTCAGGCGAACTGGCTGAGCGCGCTCGCCGCATCATTGATCCGCTCTGGTTTATGCTTGCATCGCTAACCGTCATCAGCCTTGTGGCCACCATCGCCGTGCGTCCTGCCGGTTTGAACAACTACTTCAATTACCCATTTACCTTTGTTATTCCTGTAGGTGTGGTTGCGTCCATGGCCGGCATCTGGCTGCTGAATCGCAAAGCCCAGCCCGTGAAAGCATTCGTCTCATCCTGTCTCTATCTTTTCTTTATGCTGGCAGGCGCCTGTTGGAGCCTTTATCCAACACTGCTACCGGCTTCCACCGGTTCTGACCGCGACATTACTCTCGCCAAGGCCATCTCCGGTCCGCACACCCTGGCCGTGGGTTTGGCGTGGTGGAGTTTCGGCATGGTGCTGGCAGTTTGCTATGTGGTCTTTGTGTACAGCAAGTTTCGCGGGAAAGTGGATCTCCAAACCAGAGAGCATTGACGGTTTAAAACAAGTCGAATGCCGGCCGTTAAAAAATTAACTGTAAAAAAATCTGTTGAGAAGTTGCGATTGATTCCAGAGGGATGTAGGGTACACTTTTCCCAGTGCATGATGAGCGTAACCACTCCAACTAGGCCTCAGGTGGATATTGAAGCCCGGTTTCGGTCGACGCGGCGGCGGACGCTGGCCTTGTGCGAGCCGCTGTCTGCAGAGGACATGATGGTGCAGTCGTCGGCGGAGGCGTCGCCGGCCAAGTGGCACGTGGCCCATACCACGTGGTTTTTTGAGTCGTTTATTTTGCGCGAGTACCTGCCCGGCTATAAGCTCTTCAATGCGGATTTTCCCTGGCTCTTCAACAGCTATTACCAGAGCTTTGCCGCCTTTCCTGAGAAGCGGCTGCGAGCTTCGTTTTCGCGGCCTAGGCTGGATGAGATTTTGCGCTTCCGGGAGCATGTGGACCAGGGCATTGAGAGGCTGCTGGCGGGCAATCCTGAGCTGGAGGCTCTGAAGCGGATAGAGCTGGGCGCGCACCACGAGGAACAGCACCAGGAGTTGTTGCTGACCGATATTCTGAACGCATTTTTCACTAACCCGCTGCGGCCGGCTTATTTTGCAGACCCGGCGGAAGATAATGGATTGTGTTTTCCCAGGTCTCAAAATCGAGACCTGGGGCAACCAGCTCCGGAGAACCATGACGGAAACGGTCATGTGGATGCGGCGGATTTTATTTCGTTTGATGGCGGGGTGCGCGAGGCTGGTTTCCGGGGCGAGGGATTTTGTTTTGACAATGAGCTCACGCGCCACAAGGTTTGGCTGGAGCCGTATGCGCTGGCGCGGCGGCTGGTCACCTGCGGGGAGTATGCAGCGTTTGTTGCCGATGGCGGCTATCGTCGGCCTGAGCTGTGGCTCTCGGCGGGGTGGGATGCGGTGAAGAGTAACGGCTGGCAGGCTCCGCTCTACTGGACTGAAGTTGATGGCGACGCAAAGATTTTTACGCTGCTCGGTGAGATGCCGCTGGCACGACTGGGAACTACACCGGTGAGCCACGTGAGCTATTTTGAAGCGGATGCGTATGCTCGCTGGGCGGGCAAACGGCTGGCGACCGAGTATGAATGGGAGAATGCTGCCGAGGGGCAGCCGGTGACCGGAAACCTGCTGGACTCGGGACAGCTGATGCCCGAGCCTGCGGCTGAAAACGCAAAAGGCCCTGCGCAATTGTTTGGGGATTGCTGGGAGTGGACGGCTAGCGCATATTTGGGTTATCCCGGCTTCAAGCCGTTGGGTGGATCGCTGGGTGAGTACAACGGCAAATTCATGAGCGGGCAGATGGTGCTGCGCGGCGGTTCGTGCGTGACGCCGGCGGAGCACATCCGCGCCAGCTATCGCAATTTCTTTTCCCCGGAGACACGCTGGCAGTTCTCAGGAATTCGATTGGCTACGTAATCATTTTTGTCACAATTTGGTTTTAATGTGAGCGCATGAATCCTACGCCTTCCCCTGTCGCAGGAACACGAGTGGACGAACAGGTCGCTACGGCGGTCCTGGAGGGACTTCGATCCCGGCCCAAACGGCTGCCGCCGTGGCTGTTTTATGACGAAGCCGGCTCGCGGCTTTTTGACGAGATCACTGAGCTACCCGAGTACTACCTGACGCGGACGGAGCGGGGGATTTTTGCCGCCCATGCGGCGGAGATGATTGCCGAGGCAGCTGAGGGCGAACGGCTGCGCATTGCTGAACTGGGCGCGGGGTCGGCGGATAAGACACGGCTGCTGCTGGCGGCTGCGGTGGAGCACCAGGGGACGGTGCTCTACGAGCCGGTGGACGTTTCAGACACAGCGCTCGAAGCAGCCAGAGTGAGGATCGAGCGTGAGATTCCCGGGGTAACGGTTTCAGCACAGCACATGGATTACACGCAGGGCTTGAAACTAGAGCCTTCGGAAATTGGCGAGCGGAGGCTGGTGCTTTATATCGGGTCGAGCATCGGCAACTTTGAGCCACATGAGGCGAAGCGTCTGCTTGACAGGGTTCGTGTGGGGCTCAAGCCGGGTGACGGGTTGCTGCTGGGGGTGGACCTCGCGAAGGACGAGGCAACCCTGCTGGCTGCTTATAACGATGCAGCGGGAGTGACGGCCAGATTCAACAGGAACATGCTGATTCGACTGAACCGGGAGTTGGGAGGGGATTTCGATCCAGAGGAATTTGAGCACCGGGCGATTTGGAATGGAGATGAATCCCGGATCGAGATGCATCTGGTAAGCCGGACAGATCAGAGTGTGAGGCTGGCGGCGCTGGATTTTGAGGTGGAATTTGCAACGGGCGAGAGCATCCATACCGAAAATAGTTACAAGTACCTGCCCGGTCAGGCGGAAGCGGTGCTGGCTGAATCAGGATTTGCGCCGATCGCTGATTGGGTGGACAAGCAGGGATGGTTTGCGGTTTGCCTAGGCAAAGCGGATTAGTGGATGAGCCGGCTCGATTTAGGGCAGGAAATGGTTCTGAGGAGTGCGGAACGGAAGCACCGCCTCGCCCGATTCAGGAGATCGACCTCGAATCGCTTTGAAGAGGTTTTCCGTGAGAATATTTAAATGGAAGAGTCCAGTCCCCGCTCTTCCAAGTCACGAACATTTTTGAATAGTACGTGCTGGAGGAGCCTATGCCCGCGCGCGAATTGCAACCGATATCTCCCGAGAGAGTCGAAGCCATGTTTCCCAAGCTTGATGACGGGCAAATTGCGCGGCTTCAGGCGATTGGCGTGCAGGGGGATGTACAGGCGAATGAAATTGTGCTGGAGCAGGGAGATCTGCATCACGGCATCTTTCTAGTTCTGAGCGGGAAGTTTGAAGTGGTACGCGTTTTCGGCGGCAAGGAGACTGTGCTGCATGTTCTTGAGCGCGGAGAGTTCACCGGTGACGTGAACCTGCTTTCGGGGCGCGGAACTTTTGTTCGCGGCAGAACAGTTGAAGAAAGCACGCTGCTTGAAATCGACCGGGTGAGTCTGCGCCACATTATGCAGACCGATGCCACGTTGGGGCAGATATTATTGAATGCATTTCTGCTGCGCCGGGTATACCAGATCTCCAATTCACTGGGCGATGCGGTGCTGATTGGATCGAACCATTCGAGCGACACGCTCAGGCTAAGGGAGTTCCTGGTACACAACGGGCAACCGCACACCTATCTCGATGTCGATGTCGATCCCGACGTGCAAACGGTTCTTGACCAGTTCGACGTTAAGATCACGGATATTCCGGTTCTTATCTGTCGCGACAAATATGTTCTTCGCAATCCCACCAACTCTGAAGCGGCTGACTGCCTGGGATTGAATGCCGGAATCGATCATGGCGACGTATGCGACATTGTAGTGGTGGGCGCGGGACCGGCAGGGCTGGCCGCGGCTGTTTATGGAGCATCGGAGGGATTAAATGTTCTGGTTCTCGAAACCAACGCACCCGGCGGACAAGCGGGATCGAGTTCAAGGATTGAGAACTATCTCGGATTTCCCAACGGAGTCTCAGGGAACGAGCTATCGAATCGCGCCTTCATTCAGGCAGAAAAATTCGGAGCGCATATCACCATTGCTCAAACCGCCAGCGAATTGAAGGGTAGTCAATCGCCATATACGATCGAACTCGACAACGGAGACTCGGTGCGAGCGCGAACAGTGGTTCTTGCCGCCGGCAGCCGTTATCGCAGGCTGAATTTGCCCAATCTTGGCCAATTTGAAGGGGTCGGCATCTACTACGGGGCTACCCGCCTGGAGTCCGAGGTCTGCCGCGATGATGTTGTTGCCGTAGTAGGCGGCGGAAACTCCGCGGGGCAGGCTGCGGTTTTTCTTTCCGGCATTGCACGGCATGTTTATCTCCTGGTCCGCGGGCCGTGCCTCGCCAAGTCAATGTCGCGCTATTTGATTTCGAGGATCGAAGCCAGCGAGAAGATCACGCTGATGGCAAATACTAAAATCGATGCATTGGAAGGAAATTCGCATCTTGAGCGCATTCATCTGCGCAACACCGAGAAGGGAACGGGCGAGACTCTCGAAGCTGCAGCACGTGTTTATGATGGCCGGCGCCGACCCCAACACTGAATGGCTGAGAGGATGCGTTGAACTGGATGCAAAGGGATTTATCAAGACCGGGGCTGAAATTCAAGAAGGCTGGCGCCTGGAACGGAATCCTTACCCGCTGGAAACGAGTCTTCCAGGCGTTTTTGCGGTTGGCGATATCAGGGCTGAGAGTGTGAAGCGCGTGGCCGCGGCCGTGGGCGAAGGATCGATGGCTATTCAATTTGTGCACAAGGTTCTCGCCGGGTAAGAATCAGGGGTCGCGGGTAAGCCGGACATTAGTAACTACTGCTGGCCGCCAGAGATTTCTTTGAGAACCCTCTGCGAATTAATAATCCGGCCAGAAGAGTTATGGAGAGGCATAACATAGCTTTGAGGAGGAGTAGGAGCATGGGCGACACAACTCTGAGTTCCGGCTGGGACACTGCCGTGGTTTTGGTTGTGTTTATCGGGTTGATGCTTTGCGGCATTTTCCGATTGGACGAGTTATTTGCCAAGCGCAAGACTGGGAGTAAGCGTCCCAGGTCAAGGGTTGGCCATGAGGATGACGGTGAACCAATCATCTCCGATCCTGACGGCAGACCATGGAGAAGGCGCAAAACTCCGAAGTAGACAGGTAGGGTAACCAATCCTCCAGCTTGCCAGAATTTGATTTTGCTATTGAAGGCAGGTGTTTCCGGATTGTTACTGGATAAAGGACAATCCGGAAACGGAGCGTGAACGCCGGGGAGTTAGTCGCACCAGGCGGCTAAGCCTCAAAGACGATAATTATCTCCGCTAGCCACGGTTGACTGTGCAGTCCTGACGCGGCGTTGCGTGGGCTGAGAGGGCATAGCGCGGGCAACCAGAATTAGTGCGACAGCAACCGCGGCGATAAGCGATGATGCGGCCCAGTGAAGAAAGCTGGCGGTGAGGATGGTCATAGCTAAGCCTTTCTGGAAGCGCGGCTCGTTGCACGACGGCTCACCACGGCCAACCGGCCAGGTTTTTCGATATCGATGGTGTAGCCCTGGCCGCGAACAGTGCGCAACATGCCGGTTCCCAGCTTTCTGCGCAGACTGTTGATGTAGACGGCGACCAGATTGATGCTTGAGGGCTCTCTTTGCCAGACGCTATCCATCAGCTCGTCACGGCTCCAGACCTCGCCCTTGTGAATCAGCAAGAACGCAAGGAGTTCGAATTCAAGCCGCGTGAGAGGGACGAGCTGGCCGTTGATGCGGCAGGTGCGTGTGAGGCGGTCGAGTTCAAGCCTGCCGTGGCGGAGGATGAGAGAAGCCAACAGAGCTTCAGCCTCTTTGCCACTTACCTGATGCAGATAGTCAGTGCGCCTGCGCCGTAGATCATGGGCCTGGAGAGCGCGACTAGTGAGCAACTTTGCCATCGTGTTTTCCTTTCGTCATAAGAACGGGCTATTGGTTCAAACTTGTGGAGGCTGGTTATGGAGGGGAAAAATCATTGCATACTACTTCATATAACTGACGTAGCAGGCTCCCATAATGTTTAGCCCTGGAAACTGGTTACCAAGTTCATT
>CAWAEU010000032.1:0-91052 GCA_963780975.1 uncultured Acidobacteriaceae bacterium
GTGTCTGCGTGAGAACTTCACGAGGCACTTGTAATCATCGCGTAGTTGAGCGACAACAGAAGTATGTCGCGATTTAAAGTTTACAGCCCGGATCAGGCTTATTTGCTGCCGCCGAGCGTGCGGGATGAGTTGGGTTCCAAGCACCTTTGCTTTTTCGTCCGCGAGGTGGTGGAGCGGTTGGATATGAGCGTGTTCGAGTTGAGCTACAGCGCCGAGGGCGGGGAGCTTTATTCGCCCCAGCTGCTGCTGGGCGTGTGGCTGTACGCTTACGCGTTGGGCATCACCAGTGCGCGGCAGGTGGAGCGGCGGCTGGTCGAGGATCTTGCGTTTCGCTATCTGGCTTCCGGCGAACGGGTAGACAACTGGGCCTTGAGCGCGTTTCGCCGGCGTCACAGCCTGGCGCTGAACGACGCCTTCACGCAGGTGCTGGAGTGGGCGCGGGGCAAAGGCATGGTGAAGCTGGGGCGGGTGGCGATTGACTCGACGCGCATTGCAGCCAACGCCTGCAAAGACAAGGCGGACTCGGAGCAGGCGCTGCGCGATACGCGGGCGCGGTTGAGGCGCCAGGTGCGCATCTGGCAAAAGGCGGCGGATGGTGACGACGCGGAGCCGGGCGGATTGGAAATCGCCATTGCGGAACTCGATCAGGCTCTGGCGGAGATGCCGCGGCGCATGGAGCGGTTGAAGAAAAGCGGCTTGAAGAAGCTGTCGCGGACCGACGTGGATGCGCGCTTCCTGCGCCAGCGCGGAGGGTTTGTGCTCGGCTATACGGGCGAGATCGCCGTCTCCGACGACCACCTGATTGTGGCCCAGCAGGTGACGCGTAACGTAAACGACAACGCGTCGTTGCAACCGATGCTGGACGAGGTCGAGCGGCGCTGTGGCGCGCCGCCGGGCGCGGCTCTGGCCGACAGCGGCTTCTTCTCCATCGACAACCTGGAAATGATGGAGCAACGGAATATCGATGGTTATGTACCGGACTCGAATCTGGCTTGCGAATTGAATCTGGGCAGGCGTTGCCCTAAAAAGGCGCGCGCCGCATCTCATCGCAGGATGCGCGCCAAGCTGCGAAGTCCGGCCGGGCAGGCCGCCTATGCGCGGCGCAAGGCGGTGGTCGAGCCGGTATTCGGAGTCCTGAAACAACAACGTGGAATGCGTCAATTTCGTACCCGTGGATTGCAAAACGTAAACAACGAATTCACCCTGGCCACGCTGGCCTATAACATCACCCGGCTGCACCGCACGCTGGCAGCCTGAAAACAACCCCCGCCACTACTGGCGGGAAAAAACTCAAAACTAGACCGCCGCTGCACAGGGCCAACGGCGTTCTCACGCAAACACTAAAGCCCTGAGACATTTTAATGGCGGTTTGCGGCACGACTAAAGTCGTGCCCTGTTACAAAGCTCGAATCAGTAGTTGGATTTGAAGAAGCATGACGCGAATCAGCAATTGAATTTCAAGAGGCGTAACGAATGGCGACTAATTCGAAAATTCCCGGTCCTCGCACTCTCGGCAAAGTCCGTCCCCACCAGACGCAGAACGAGGCGCTGGTCTTTGAGAAGTCGTCGCCGGGGAAGCGGGGTTACAAGATGCCGCCGCTGGACGTGCCTGCTGTCGATGCGGCCGCGCTGCTCGGGGCGGCGCATCGCGAGCACGCCCGGGTTGCTGCCTGAGCTGAGCGAGATTGAGATCATTCGCCACTTCACGCGGCTCTCTACCTGGAACTATGCCATCGATCTGGGGATGTATCCGCTCGGCTCGTGCACGATGAAGTACAACCCGCGAGTGAATGAGTGCGGTGGCACGCATTGAGGGTTTGGCGGATGCTCATCCCTACAGGCCCGATTCGCTGGCGCAGGGAATTCTCGAAATGATCGATATTGCTGCAGCGCTGCTTGCTGGAGATTACCGGCATGGATGCGATTACTCTGCAACCGGCGGCGGGGGCGCATGGCGAGTTTACGGGAATATTGCTGGTTCGCGCGTGGCATGAGTCGCAGGGCAATCCGCGCAAGAGGGTTCTGATTCCCGACTCGGCGCACGGCACGAATCCGGCGACTGCGGCTTTCAGCGGTTACACGGTGGAGAATCTGAAGTCGAACGCAGAGGGCGGCATCGATCTGGAAACTCTGGCGGCACAGGTGGATGAAGAGACTGCCGCGCTGATGCTTACCAACCCATCGACGATTGGAGTATTTGAGAGCCAGATTCACAAGATTGCCGATATTCTGCACGCCAAGGGGGCGCTGCTTTATATGGACGGCGCGAATATGAATGCGTTGGTGGGCAAGGCGCGGCCCGGCGACTTTGGCGTGGACGTGATGCACCTGAACCTGCACAAGACCTTTTCAACGCCGCACGGCGGCGGAGGGCCCGGATCGGGGCCGGTGGCTTGCAAGGCGTTTTTGGAGCCGTTTTTGCCAATTCCCGTCCTTACGAGAAGGACGGGAATTGAGGGACTAGGGACTAGGGACATAGGGACTAAGGAACCAGGAACTGGCGGCCAACTGTGCTGGAACTATGACCGGCCGCAGTCCATCGGCCGGGTGCGCGCATTCTATGGCAATACCGGAATGTTTATTCGTGCGCTGGCTTACATTCTGGCGAACGGGCCTGATGGCTTGCGGCAGACCACCGAAGACGCGGTGCTGAATGCAAACTACATTCGCGCCAAGCTGGAAGACCTTTACGAGTTGCCTTACAAGACGGCATCGATGCACGAGGTGGTCTTCAGCGACAAGCGGCAGGCGGCGAAGGGCGTGAAGACCGGCGACATTGCCAAGCGGCTGATCGACTACGGCTTTCATCCTTATACGGTGAGCTTCCCGATGATCGTTTCTGGCGCGCTGATGATTGAGCCCACGGAGAGCGAGTCGCGCGAAGAACTGGATTTGTTTATTGAGGCCATGCGTTCGATTGCTCGCGAGGTGGAGGAGACGCCGGAGCTGGTGAAGACAGCGCCGCACTCGACGCGCGTCTCACGGCTCGATGAAGTGCAGGCGGCGAGGAAGCCTATCCTGCGCTGGCGGCCGATGGAGTAAGGAATGTTTTTTGAAGATTTGGGGTTAATCAGACATATGAATATTTAGATCTGTGGTCTCCCACCCATTCGCACGGATTTACGAAACGCAGGTCTTTCGACTCCCCCTTCCCCTTCGACAAGCTCAGGGTCAGGGTCCGCTCAGGATGACAAAATGGATGGGGCACGGGACTTTTGTGGAAAGGAAAGGTTAGGCAACTTAGAGCCGTTCTCCTTAAGGCGTAGGGTGAGCGTGGACCGGGAGGTCCACGCTACAGCCGGCCAGGAGGCCGGCGCTACCTATTCATCAGTTTGCTGGGCTCATAAGCGGGACCTGGAGAGTGGAGTCGTGCTCGGGGCCGGAGTAGATGGTGATGGTGGCGGGTTTGTAGTCTCGGGTTTGGCGGTCATGATGTTGGGGACGAAGGTCTGCGGGTTGCGGTCGTAGAGCGGGAACCAGGTGCTCTGGATCTCGACCATGACGGTGTGGCCGGCTTTGAAGACGTGGTCCACGTCGTGGAGCGAGAACTTGTACTCGTGGATGGAGCCGGGCTTGAGGGGCGTGGGTTTCTGGAAGGATGTCGAGATAGCGGCCGCGGAAGATTTCTTCGTTGGTCATTAACTGGTAGCCGCGCATCTTGGGGTCGGGATCGTCGCCGGGATATTGTCGATGAGTTTGACGACCATGTCGTTGTCGCTGCCGGTGGTGGAGGCGTAGATGTCGGCGAGGACTTCGCCGGTGAGCGACCAGATCCTTGTTGAGGACGGGGAGCTTAAAGACGGCTACGTCTTTGCGATCGGTGACGAAGCGCTGATCTTCAGTGAGCCAGTTGTACCACTGGAGCCCTGCTGTAAGTGGGCTGGATGGGGCGATGGCGGTAGGGGATGGGGTTGGCGGGGTCGCTGACGTAGCTGGTTTTTGCGTCGGCGGTTGAGTCGGCCCAAGCTGAGCAGGCCTGCGCCCTGGAGATGAAGGCTGGTGGGCTGGGATTGGGCGGCGGGAAGTGGGAGTAGCGCTGCCAGGTGTTGGAGCCGGTTTGGAAGCTGGCTGTGTCTTCAAGATCGAAGCCGGAGGGATTGGCCGGGCTCGTCTTTGAGATAGTGGGCGAAGAATTTGGCTTCGATCTGGGCGCGGAATTCTTTGCCGATGGGCTCGGTGTAGTCGAGGTTGCCGAGATGGCGCGAGGAGGAGGCCCAGGAGCCGTGACGCCAGGGACCGAGGACGAGGAAGTTCTGGTGGTTGGCGTCGTGCGGCTCGAGGGTGGAGTACTCGATCTGCGGGCCGTACATATCTTCCTGGTCGTAGTAGCCGCCGACGGTGAGGGTGGGAACGGCGACGGTGTTGAGCGCGTGCTCGACGCCGCGTGAGGACCAGACGGAATCGTAGGCGGGGTGTTCGAGGAAGAGCTTCCAGGTGGGCAGCACTTTGTTGCCGGATTTTTTCACGTCTTCAGCGAAGTTGCCGCGCTCAAGGAAATAGTCAAAGCCGTCGCGGGGATTGCCGTCCTTGTCTTTGCCGTAGTCCACGCGGGTGCGATCCTTGCTGCATTCCATGTCATAGACGTAGTCGTAGCCATAGGCTCTGGCGGAAGGCGCCGTTGTGGAAGAAGTCGTCGCCCATCCAGACGTCGATCATGGGCGCCTGGGGAGAGATGGCTTTGACGGCGGGGTGGGGATCGATGCCGGCCATCATGGCCAGGAAGCCGGGATAGCTGGTGCCGATGAAGCCGGCGCGGCCGTTGTTGCCGGGGACGTTTGGAGCAGCCAGGCGACGGTGTCGTAGGTGTCGGTGCTTTCGTCGACGGCTTTGGGGTCGTGATGGTCGGCGAGAGGGCGGCATCATGATGAACTCGCCCTCGCTTTTGTAGCGGCCGCGAATGTCTTCGCCGACATAGATGTAGCCGTCGCGGGCCAGCTCAGGACGGCGCCGGAAGAACCATGCGCGGTTGGTCCGTCCACGCCGTAGGGGGTGCGCTGGATGAGGAATGGGAGCGGGGTGGCGATGTCGGCGGGCTTGAGGATGACGGCGTGGAGCTTGACGCCATCGCGCATGGGAATCATGACCTCAGTGCGCATGGTAGTCGTGGAAGAGGTGATGGACGGGCGGAGCCGGTGCGGTGGTAGATGGAGTTGGGGTCGTCGGTAAAGACGACGGTGTCGGCGCGGCCGTTGGCGTCGAGCGTGAAGCGGAGGGTGAATTTGGATGTCGGGAGGAGAATTCGCGCGGGAGACGGGCTTGAGCTCGGTGGGAACGGGCGTTCGCTTCGAAATAGAGCTTGCCGTTCTGGACGTAGAAGCTCAGGGGTGTGTCGGGATCGACGGGGTCAGTGTATTCGCCGGAGAGGGCTTCAAGCTGGGCGATTGGGCTTCGGCGGGTTGCGCGTTGCGGCGGCGGGTGAAACGGGCGCGAGAATAGTAGAGCAAGACGGCAGAACGGTGGGGCAAGACGGAGACGGAACAAGCGAGACCCTCCTTGAAGTAAACAGGACGAGCCGGTTCAATGCGGCCCGGATCAGAACGAGACCATCGCAGGTCCTCAAGTCGCGCGGCGACCTTCGCTCAGGATGACATCCTATTAATTTCGCTGCTCATGATAACTGCGCGGTCGCCGCGACTTATCAAAATCACCATCTATCGATAATCGTCCTAATGTGCGTGGCTGTGGTGTTTGCCGGCTGCGCTGCCAGCCATTTCTTCAATGGGGACGACGCAGCCATCGAGCACCTCGCAGCCGGTGTGTTCGAACTGGATGGTGGTGTGGCTGATTTGAAAGTGGTCGTGGAGCACCTGGTTGAGCTTGAGCAGGATGCAGGCGCTCTCAGACGGTGGAATGTCGGCGATGGTGACGTGGCAGGCGAGGGCGCGGGATTGGGAGCCGAGGCACCAGACGTGGAGGTCGTGGACGTTGAGACGCCCTCGACGGCTTCCATGCCGGAGCGAATTACGGGCAGCGAGACGCCGCGGGGCGTGCCCTCGAGCAGGATGTTGAGGGTTTCGCGGACGATGCCGAAGCTGGACCAGAGGATGAGCGCGGCGATGACGAGCGAGAGGACGGGGTCGATCCAGTTTTGGCCGGTGAGCAGGATGCCCGCGCCACCGGCGATGACGGCGGCTGTGGAGAGCGTGTCGCCGGCCATGTGGAGAAAGGCGCTGTGCAGGTTGACGTCTCTGCTGACGCCCCACAAGAGCGCGGCGATGATGCCGTTCATCAGCACGCCGGCGGCGGCCACGACGATCATGAGCCTGGGTTGGACGGCGACGGGCGCGGAGAGGCGATGGATGGCTTCAACGGCGATCCAGAGCGGAGATGACGATGAGCGTGCCTGCGTTGATGAAGGCAGCCAGCACGCCGGCACGCTGATAGCCGAAGGTTTTGGAGTGGCGGCGGGGCGGGATTGCAGATAGACGGCAGAAAAGCTGAGCAGGAGGGCGAGGAAATCGGAGAGGTTGTGGCCGGCCTCAGAGAGCAGCGCCAGCGAGTGGGCATACAACCCGGCTACAAAGGTGACCGCGACGTAGGCCAGCGTGGCCACCAGCGAAAAGCGCAATACGGATTGGGTTCGGTTGGCGCCGGGCGGATGGGCGACGCGTGGAGGTGCATAGGGAGAGTATACCGGGGATGGGTATGCATTGCCGACCCGACGCTCGCTATCCGCATGCGCCGTTGTTGCCTTACCGCGTTCAGCCACGGCCGGGGCGTAGGTGGCTCAGGTCAATGGGGTCTGGGTCTTCGAATACGGGCAGCACCGGAAGGCCTGCGCGCACGCCGGACCAGTCCTCAGCCACGACGATGCTGTTTTGGGGGTTGCCGGGCTGGTAGCGCGCGGTGCAGGGGAAGCCAGCCCGTATATGGGCTACATCGACTACGCCGGGCATGCCGGTGATGTCCTGGGAGCACTCGTAGTTCACGCCGCCGATGCGGTAGTTATAGAGCAGAAGGATGAGCTTGCGGGCGGGCTCGGACTTTGATTTTGATTTGGATTTGACGGGAGCCTCAACTTCGCATACGTCGAGCAACATGCCGTCTACGAGGCGGCCGGATTGCACCAGAAACTGACGCCGGGCACGCTCCAGCTCCTCGGGGGTACTTCGCTTGCGCAACACAAGCCAAAGCGCAATCGCGCCGAGCACGACCAGTGCGGCTATAGTTTCCCATGCATTTGCGTTCAAATTGGCCATTCCGGGGCGGGACCGCACCCCCTGAGTCCCAACTAGAGGATACCGCAAGCACATCCCCGGGCGAGACGGGGAAATGAAGGGCAAACCGGGCTAGCGCGGAAATAGGAATATAAAGTGGAAACGGGGAATGCAGGGCATAAATTGAAGTGCCAATGGTAATCTGAGGATTCATTCAGCCTCATACATTCAGAGTTTTTCTCCAGCGTGGTGGTCAAGATGGAAGCTGAAACCCGCGTCACAGATCAACACTCAGCACCACTGTTGCGACGGCGGATTCTGTATGCTCTCGGTCCGGGCGATGTGGTTGGGCTCTACCGTGACCTGAGCGAAGGCAGAGAGCCTGCGTTTCAAATGGGTATGCCCTTCTCAAAGCAGTTTCTGGATTGGTGCGACGAGGTTGGAGCGGATGCTCATGCGATTTCGTGCAATACCCGGCGAGACAGTATTCAGGTGGGCCGGCATCGCCTGGAAAACCGGCCTAAATCTCCCTTGTTCTTTAAAAGCGGCGTCAAATTTTATATTGGCAATTTGTTGTATGGACTTGCCATTGTGGCGCAAGCGATTCGTGATCGAGCCACCCTTGCGATTGTGGATTCGGGCACGTCGCAGTGGATTGTGTTTTCTCTGCTTTACCTGATGCACATTCCGGTGATTGCGGTGATGCACAATACCTTTTGGCCGGCGGATTACCCACCAAAGCGGATGCGCGACAGGTTTTTGCGGGCGCTGGACAGGTTTTTCTTTCGGCATATTGCCGCGGCCACGGTGTGTGTGTCACCGGAGTGCGAACGTCAGCTTCATCAACTGGCGGGAACTACGAAAGGACCCATTTATCAATTCCGCCCCCAGTATCGAGAGGGCTTCCTGAGTCATTTGAATGCGCCTCCGCAGCATCCGATTCAGCCGTTTCGAGTGCTGTTTATGGGCAGAGTTGAGTCATACAAGGGCGTGTTTCTGATGCTTCAAATGGCCGAGCGGCTGGAAGCGGAGATGCCGGGCCGATTTGAATGGCGCATCGTGGGATCCGGCGGGGCATCAGAAGAGCTGAAGCGCGCGATTGAGGAACGGAAGTTGGGCAAGTTTGTGGAAGCTCCGGGGATGCTTCCAGACGAACGAAACGCGTTGGAAACTTTTGCATGGTGTCATGCGATGGTGGTGCCTACGACATCGGGATTTTTTGAAGGGCTGGCTATGTCCGCGGCGGAGTCAGTACTATCTGGCCGGCCGGTTGTGGTCACTTCCGTTGTGCCCGCTTGGGAAGTGCTGGGGGACGCGGCGATTAAAGTGGAAACCGATAACCTGGAGAGTTTGATTGATGCATTTTGCAAGCTGGCTCAGAATCCCGAGCTCTATGACAAATGCCAGCGCGCAACTGCAGGCGTGCAAGCGCAGTTTTATGACCGGTCAAATGGGCTGGGCAATACGCTCGGACGCGCGATTATGAACCTGAAGTGAGGCCTGTACCGGGCCCGGGCGGAGCGGCAATTTCCGGGAAAAATGGCCTATACTTATCTCTGCGACTGGGAAGGATTTTGGGCCATCCGGACGCACTTATCGTGGAGGTTTTAGCTTGGTTTCTCGCTTGAGTTCCGAAGGGTCGACAGGTTCCCGGATTCGCTCAACCACGGTGATTTGCGTGCGGCGCAACGGGGACGTGGTGATGGCCGCCGATGGCCAGGTGACCTTGGGCGAGCATGTGCTGAAGCACTCGGCCAAGAAGATCCGGCGGCTTTATCAGGACAAAATTCTGGCTGGATTTGCCGGATCGACGGCAGACGCCTTCAGCCTGTTTGCGCGCTTTGAGTCAAAGCTGGAGCAGTATGCGGGGAACCTGAACCGCGCGGCCGTGGAGCTGGCCAAGGACTGGCGCACTGACAAAATGCTGCGCAACCTTGAGGCGCTGCTGCTGGTGGCCGACAAGGGGCAGACGTTTCTGATCTCAGGGTCGGGGGATGTGATTGATCCGGACGAACCGCTGGCGGCAATCGGATCGGGCGGCAGCTATGCGACGGCCGCGGCAAGGGCTCTGATTGAAAATACTGATTTGAGCGCGCGCGAAATTGCAGAAAAAGCCATGAAGATTGCGGGAGAGATCTGCATCTATACCAATGACCACATCACGATTGAGGAGTTGAAGGGCTAAAAGTGTTCGCCATGAATAGTGATCTTACTAAATTCGTCAGACAGGCGATTGATTGCTATGAGAGCGATCCGGGTGTGGCGTGGGTACATCTGGAGAATGCACAGGATCAGCTTATTGTTGAGAAGGATCGGCATGCCAAGCATGAAGAGAAGATGGCAGCAAAACGGAGTCTGAAGAGAACTCGGAAAGAGTTACGAGAGATGCTTCTTGAAAAAAAGGGCACTCCACTACCCAGACAAAGCGACTTAGTTGCGGCAAATCATGAGGATGTAACTCCGACTTTGGAGAAACACAAGCAAGAGGCTTGGAAACGCATAAAAGAAAGAATGCAAAAACAACACTTTGAGCATATCCTGAACGTAATTACATGGTACGAGAACAGAGAACGGGGACTCAATAGTGGGGAGCTAATTACCAAGGAAGAGATAATTAAAGATTGGGGTGGCGAGGCTGAAGTACTTTCGTTAGAAGAGTGTTCCGACTGGCCGGAAATTGACAGACAATATGAACTTGCACTCAGACGAGAGCCGAGTTTTGAGACTTACCTGTTAATGAAGCATCTGGACTGGCTTGATTTATCCGCCGGGAAGATAAATGCGGATGGTCCGATTCCCTTTCAAAACTCAATTCCGGACCATTTGAGGTCATATATTTACGAAGCTCGCTGGTGCAGTCTATATGAATACGATGCTGTATGCGCGGTTTTGTGTGGTGCGATTCTCGAAGAGGCGATACGCATAAAGCTCACCGAAGCAAAGGTTATCATAACCAATGAAACAACGTTTGAGAATCTCATTGATGCGGCTAGCACCACTGATTCAGGTCTACTCGCTCCACTACTGTCGCCGAATGCAAAGCGCCACGCTACAGATGTTAGGCTTTTACGGAATTCGGCAGTTCATGAATCTTCTGCATTCGCAACGAAATCTGAGATTCATAGGAAAAGCTCCCTTTGTTTGACAATTGAGCTTTTGGATACACTGTTTACTCCCGAGGTCTAACTACTGAATGGCCATTTACTTGCCCGCATCCGCCGAAGAACAGGATCTCTCGCTGGACGAGCTGACTCCGCGCGAAATTGTGACGGAACTCGACAAGCATGTGGTGGGACAGCGTGCCGCCAAGCGTGCGGTGGCTATTGCTCTGCGCAACCGGCAGCGGCGGCAAAAGCTGCCTCCCGACCTGGCCGACGACATCATGCCCAAGAACATCATCATGATTGGGCCGACGGGTGTGGGCAAGACGGAGATTGCGCGACGGCTGGCCAAGCTGACGGGGTCACCGTTCCTTAAGGTGGAGGCCTCAAAGTTTACCGAGGTGGGCTACGTGGGTCGCGATGTGGAATCGATGATCCGCGACCTGGTTGAGATTTCCATCGACATGGTGCGCGAGGAGCGGCTGGAAGAGGTGGAAGACCGTGCGGAGATGAACGCCGAGGAGCGGCTGCTTGATGTGCTGCTGCCACCTCCGCCGCCCACGCCACCGGCAGAGGCAGGCCAGCTTATACTGCCCGGAACGGAGAGCTATCAGCGTTCGCGCGAGAAGCTGCGCCAGCAGTTCCGCGAGGGCAAGCTGGACGACCGCCAGGTGGAAATTGACGTACGCGAGCGCGGGACACCTCAATTTGGGATCATTAGCAACCAGAACTTTGAGGACATGGAGATGAACCTCAAAGATATGCTGCCCAACATCTTCGGCGGAAACAGCAAGAAGCGGAAGATGAAAGTGGCAGACGCCTTCGACTACCTGGTGCAGGAAGAAGAGGGCAGGCTGATTGACATGGACCAGGTGAACCGCGTGGCCGTTGAGCGGGTGGAATCGAACGGAATCATCTTTCTGGATGAGATCGATAAGATTGCCGGACGCGAGAGCGGACACGGGCCCGACGTTTCGCGCGAAGGCGTGCAACGCGACATTTTGCCCATCGTGGAAGGAACGACGGTGAACACGCGCTACGGCATGGTGCGCACCGACCACATTCTTTTTATCGCCGCCGGCGCCTTTCATGTTTCCAAACCCAGCGATCTTATTCCCGAGTTGCAGGGGCGGTTTCCCATTCGGGTGGAGTTGCAGTCGCTGACCGTGGATGATTTCCTGCGCATTCTTACCGAGCCCAAAGCTTCGCTGACCAAGCAATACTCGGCGTTGCTGGAGACTGAAGGAGTGCGGTTGGAATTTGCTCCTGAGGCGCTGCGCGAGATGGCGGAGTTTGCATTCAAAGTAAATGAGCAAACTGAGAATATTGGTGCGCGGCGGCTGCACACGATTATGGAAAGAGTGCTGGAAGATGTGAGCTTTTTGGCTCCCGACGTGGCGCGGCGCGCGCAGGATGAGGAACACGCCGCGACCATCTCTGAAGCCATCAAGGCTGAAGCTTCAACACCGCTGCCTTACCTGGAGCGCATGACGGCCTCCGGGCCAGAGAAAGTTTTTCTGATCAGCGACACATATGTGAAGCAGATGGTGGCGTCAGTGGTAAAGGACCAGGATTTGTCGCGCTACATACTTTAACCGGTCCGGGCTGCTCCATCGTTTCCAGGCCAATCACTCGCACTTCCCCTTTATGCATTTAAAAAATCTTACGTCTTCATTTGCGCGTGTAATTCTTGCGGTCTGTCTAAGTGTGGCAGCCTGCATGCAGACAGGTTATGGGCAGAGTGCTTCAGTCCCTCAACTGTCGCAGACCGTTGTGGTTCTTGGATCGCCGGTTCCGACGCCACTGGCGGAGTCGCCTTCTTCAGTGCAAGTGCTGCAAGTGGATACGAATGTGCTGACGCTGGAGACGGAGCAGGATTTGCTGCGGCAGGATTCTTCAGTCTTTTTGGAGCAGCGCGGCGCGGGCGGAGGGCAGGCGGATATCGTTTTGCGTGGAGGGACTTTCGAGCAGACTTTGGTGCTGCTGAATGGATTCCGCATAAATGACAGCCAGACCGCGCATCATAATCTGGATCTGCCGGTTCCGCTTGACGCGATGGACTCGATTGAAGTTCTGCACGGGGCGGGTTCCACGCTGCACGGAGTGGATGCTTTGAGCGGGGTGGTTGATTTTATGACTGCTGCGCCGCCCACTACTACGCTTCGTTTGCGTGCCGGCGGAGGCAGCTTTGGCTCAGAAGAAGAGTCTTTGCTGGGGACTTTGGCGCGCAAGCGATGGAGCAGCCGGCTGACCGCGGATCGCAATTTTTCAACGGGATTTATGGCGGATCGCGACTACACCGGAAACAGCTTCACGGGCAACTGCACTGCACAGCAACTGTTTTTGGATTGCCAGAATGATCGAGGCTACCGCAACGAGGATGCTTCTTCAGAGAGCTGGGCTAGTTCGCGACTGGGAATCTCTGACCTGCTTTTTGCCGCGAGCGACCGTTCTTTTGGCGCAAACCAGTTTTATGGACCTTATAACTCATGGGAGCGCACGAAGGGCTGGTTTGCTTCCGCTCGTCAGGAGTTAGGCAGTCACACTGAAGCGGCATTCGGTTATAGACGGCACACTGATGAGTACGTTCTGGCACGTAGCAATCCATTCCCCTATGAAAACAACCACATCGATGGATCCTGGCAGGCATCACTGCGGCGGACCGAGCCGATTGCATCCACATCTGTACTTCTGTTTGGACTGGAGGGAGACGGCGACAGCATTCGAAGTTACAACTGGTCAGAGGGAGTGCTTTCTTACGCTTTGGGTATCCATGCGCGCAATCGTGACGCGGGTTATGTGGATTTGGATTTGCGCCCTGCGAAAAAGCGTTGGAATCTCTCGGCCGGGCTGCGGGAGGAGATTTTTTCGGGTGGCGCGCGGTCAGTGCTTTCGCCGCATCTGGCGGGAAGTTTACGGCTGACGGACAAGCTGAAGCTGCGGTCAAGCGGCGGGTATGGATTCAGGATTCCGACGTATACCGATCTTTATTACTCCGATCCGGCAACTATTGGCAATCCTAACTTAAAGCCTGAGTCGGCATGGTCAGGTGAAGGAGGCGTGGATTGGGTTAAAAGCAGTCGGCTCTCACTTTCAGCGACTGGGTTTTATTCTCGCCAGCACGACACGATCGACTACGTAAGAACGTCACCTATGTCTCAATGGCAGGCGGTGAATTTGAACGGACTGCATTTTCAGGGGGTCGAGACTTCGGCGACCTGGATACCGGCAAGGTCGCAGAGGATCCAGGTAAGTTGGACCGGGCTGGCTGGCGGGCAGGGTTCATTGAACGGGCTGCAATCGGAATATGCGCTCAACTATCCGGTGGTGAATATACATGCAACATGGACGGCGACACTGGGGCAAATGGTTACTTTGACTAATGCGGTGCAGATTGCAAAGCCTTATCAGCAGGCGGGGATACCGCCGTGGAATGCTTCACCTTACCCGGTTTGGAATGCCGCGTTGACGCATGAGGAGGGGCGGATTCGTCCTTATCTGCGACTCAGCAACCTGAGTAACACAGGGTACCAGGAGATTAACGGAGTTGCGATGCCGGGGCGCTCGATTATTGGTGGCATATTTATTTGGCTTAGCCGGTGATTTGTGTGGAAAAATTGCTCAGGAGTGAAGCTATGACAAATGCAGGGCAACACCACAAAATCAGTTACATCGAGTTTGCTTCAACCGACATTGAACGCACGAAGCAGTTTTATACGAAGGTTTTTGGCTGGAGCTTTGTGGACTATGGGCCGGACTACGTTAGCTTTAACGCAGCCAGCGCCGGTATTGATGGTGGCTTCGCCAAAAGCGCGGCACATGAAGGGCCGGGCAAGTTTGCGCCACTGATTGTGCTCTACTCCGCTGATTTGAAGGCGACTGAGGCTGCGATTGTGGCTTCTGGCGGGAGCATTGTTGTGCCTACCTTCGAATTTCCGGGCGGGCGGCGGTTCCACTTCTCTGATGGAGTGGGAAATGTGCTCGCTGTGTGGTCAGAGTGAAAAAACAGTGGTTAGTGATCAGTGGTTAGTGGTCAGGGTTCCCAGGTCCCAAACGCGGGACCTGGGGCACCCATTCTTACGCAGTCGCTGTCTCGGTGCTAGTTCACTTTCGGTGGCGGCATGAGGGCCTTGCGCGGCGCGAGTTCTTCGCGGACCAGAGTGAGGCCGAGGATGCAGCGCTCGAAACGGTCAGAGAGGCGCGCAAAGAGCGGCGCTTCCTGCTCGTATTCGAAGAGGTTGAACTGGCTGACGATGTAGTAACTCTCTTTGCCGGCATGGATGAGTTCTTCAAGGCTCGGCTGGTGGCGGCGATGACGGCGGGCGGAGCCCATTGCCTCAGGGTACATGCCGGCGACGAAGAGAGAGTAGTCGCCGATGTGCTTGCGTATGGCGCGCTCGGCGTCGAACGAGGGCGCTGTGCCGTGGACCGGGTCAGCTGCCTGCATCATTTCAGTCAGCTCTTCGATGGAACGGCCCTCCTGATTGCGCACTTTGTAGAGATTGTCGGACTGAGAGAACTCACAAAGCAGATGCGCCACATAGCCGGTCACGTCGGGATCGTTTAGTCCTAGCTTGCCCTCATAACTGTTGCGGACTGCCTGGTGAAAGAAGGGTTCGAGCGAATGAGACTGAGCCTGCATACACACCTCCCGTAGTTCTTCGCTGCCGTTTGCCGGATAGCTGAGGCTGGGAGATCTTATGCGAAGCCGGGGAATCCAGCCAAAGCTTGTTCATCCTGCGTTAACAAAGAGCGTATCGCATTTGCAGCATTTGCCAAGAGGGGGTATCAAAGTTAGTTAGCAGAGAGGAGGATCGATTGCAAAGGACGGGCTGGGCTCAAAGACAAAAGGCAGCCATGGTGGGCTGCCCTTTGTGCTGCCTGGCGCGTTTGATTAAACGGTTGCAGTGGTGCGCGATTCCAGTTCGGCCAGACGCTTGGCCAGCAGAGCCTCAAGCTTAACGAGCGCGGCTGAGAAGCCTTCAATGCCTTCTTTGAGCTTGTCGGTAGCCATGCGGTCTGCGGCGTGCATGCGATCAAATGTGGCTTTATCCATGGTGATTTTTTCGATGGTCAGTGCCTTAGCCGTCTCAGCTGAGAGCTTACGGGGCAGGTCGCCTTGCGTGGATTCGAGCTCGCCTAAAAATTGAGGCGAGATGGTGAGCAGATCGCAGCCGGCCAACTGCTCGATTTCGCCGATGTTGCGGAAGCTGGCGCCCATGACCTGGGTCTTGTATCCAAAGTGCTTGTAGTAGTTGTAGACCCTGGTGACGGAAATGACGCCGGGATCATCGGCTCCCTGGAAGTCCTTGCCGGTGTCCTGCTTATACCAGTCGAGGATGCGACCCACGAATGGGGAGACGAGAGTGACGCCGGCGTCGGCTGCCGCAATGGCCTGGTGCAGGCCGAAGAGAAGCGTGAGATTGCAGTGGATGCCTTCTTTCTCAAGCACTTCAGCTGCGCGGATGCCCTCCCAGGTGGAGGCGATCTTGATGAGGATGCGGTTGCGACCGATGCCGGCTTGATCGTACTGCGCAATGATGGCGCGGGCCTGCTCGATGGTGGCCGCGGGTCGAAAAGAGAGGCGGGCATCGACTTCAGTAGAAACGCGGCCGGGTACGATGGCGAGAATCTTTTTTCCGAAGGCAATGGCCAGCCGCTGGAAGGCCAGCTTGGCGACGACTGGGTCGGTTGCGTTGCCGCCCAGCTCCTTGCGCGCCTCGATCAGGTCATCGTCAACAATGGACTGATACTGCGGCAACTGGGCCGCGGCGGTGATTAGAGAGGGGTTAGTGGTGGCGTCCTGGGGGCGAAATTTCTCCATCGCCTCAATATCGCCGGTGTCGGCGACGACGACTGTGTACTGGCGCAGCTGATCAAGCATGTTCCTTGGCAGATTCTGCGGCATGATTCCTCCTGGGGATGGCCGGTCGGCCTTCAAACGCGTTCGGGACCAGTGTACCGCTTTATTTGATTCGCCAGATGAACGCGGGTTGCAATCGGGCTGTTGAAACCGTCAGGGCTGGGGTACCGACTCTTCGGTTTCGGTGGAACGGGCGCTCTGATGACCACCCTGGTCAATGGCGCTAACCGCGTAATGGTAGGTATGGCCGGGCTGTACCTGGGCATCGTGGAAGGCTGGTGGGACAATGGGCTGCTCCGATGAAATGCGCTTCCAGGGGCCATCTGCCTCACGACGGTAGACAGCGTAACCGGCCAGGTCAGTATCAGTGACCGGCTGCCAGCTCAGATCGATCGATGGCTCCATACCGGCGCTGCCGACAGTTGCGACGGCAGCAAGGCTCGTGGGGATGGCGGGCGGAAAGGTATCCAGAGCTTCGATGCGAATGGGTGCGGAGAGATCGCCTGCGAGTTCCAGCGTTTCACCGTTTACCGGGATGCGTGCGACGCGCTGGATGCGATACTCATAGGTCTCGCCGAAGTGAATATCCTTGTCCAGAGCTCGTCCGGAGTGGATGCCGGATTCAACCAGAAGGTTCTTTTCAACGGGCTCAGGCGGCGGGGCGAGTGGGCCTTGCTGGGGCTTGGCGGCGGGCGGCGTGAGGAGCTTGCGTTGGAGGCGGATTGCAGTGGGAGCCGGCTCTTTTGCGCCGGATTGGCCGGGATTCCAGCGCAGGGATATGCCGTCTTTGCGTACCTGGGCCGTGAGGCCGGCTACCGGGCCGGGTGCTTCGCCGGCGAGTATGACGGCGTCGTTCGATGGTCCGGCCGAGCGGCCGTTGTGGTTTGTCAACTCAACAAAATAGGTGAGAACGCGGGGCGCGCCGGTTGCCAGAGGCTGCGGCAGTAACTCAGTAAAGACGCCATCAGCACCGGGAGCCAGCATCAATTGGCCTGCCTGGTTGCAGGTTCCTGTGCCTTGTTTGCGGCATATGCGTGCTGGGATGTTGCCCTTCAGCAGCAGCTTGTCAGTATTCTTTTTGGGCATGGTCCAGGTAAGCGTGACCTGGTCGCCTGTGCGTGTTGCGGAGAGATCCGTGACCTGGTCAGGCAACTTGAGCGAGGGCGGCAAGGGCGCACCTGGTGTCCCGCACCCGGCAAGAGCCAGCTCCACAGCCAGCACGACGTGCAGGGTTGCCCATCCCAATCTGTGCACAGGCTCAACTCTCATTGTGTTACCAGTTTACTGGAGCGGGTTCGTTGATGGGGGTTATCGGCTGGCTACAAATGCGCACTCATACGCCTGTGCCTGGTCAGGAAGTAAACCGTGCTCCCAGCCAACTGTACAGCTCTTCCGGAGCAACTGGCCGATCAGTATTCAAACCCAGACTCATGCCCGCAGGCACAATCGCATAAGCAGAATCAGGATGTTCTGAGACACAAAGACAGAGGGTCTGCTCCTGCTCAGGGTATCTGCAAACGGCAAGCCAGAGATAGCGAGCGAGGATGACGGCATCGGTGGCGCTGTTTACCGGGTCATCCACATCGGGCAGCGTGCTGACTTTCTGCTGGTTCTCAAAGATGGCAATGCTGGTGAATGGCTTGGGCTTGCTGCGCATGCCGAAGCGGGCAATAATCGTCCGCGGACGAGCGCGTCGAAGCGCCTCAGCGACCGCCCACTCGACGAAAGCGCTGGTGAAGTTGAGAGAGCCATTTCCGCTGAGATAAAGCTCGATGATGAAACTGCGCAGCCTCGGTTGGTTAACAATTTCAGCGGGCCACAGGCCCCAGCCGTCCCAGGATTCATGCCGGACTTAGTCAAGGACTGCATCGGCGCCTTGAATATCTTTAGGGATCGTATTGATTCGGCAGAGGAATTGGTCGCGGAATGGCTTTAGAGTTGCATAACTCAAAGAAGATGCGGCAACCGGGGCATGAGAAGCAAGCATACTGTCGAGCTTTGTTTCAGCATCAATAAGCCACAGATCGGAACTATCATGCTGCCTTGCCCCGCCGCCTGTGTTGCATTCCATCCTGGCCTGGCTGGCCCTGAAAAACCAGTTCGCAGAGCCTCTCAGAATTGCCCGAAATTTTGATCTCATGGCCGCGAGGATCCCATTGTTTCCAAACAGTTTGTGGGTCGACAGGCAGGTAGCCGGGAAGAATCATGAGGAGCAATCGTTTTGATTCGGTATTAGCCGGCTGGAGTCGCGCGCGCAGCGGCGTTTACGTCTTCGAAGACCCTTTGCACCTCATTGCGCCATTCGACATAATATACAGACCGTGCGAGCAGGGAAGCATTCTCGATGGTGTCGCGGGTCTTTGAAAAGGGCCAGTCCTTGACACCCATCTTGGTTTCGAGCGTCCAAAATGGCGCCGTGAGCGCATTCCATGCGGATGGGCTAGAGACTCAATGCCCTTCATGAAGGCAACGAAGCGGTTCTGCTCAAACGGGAAGAGCATCTCCACAAACTCAATTGCTGATTGAGGCGGGCCGCATTGTGACTGGCAGCCGATCGACCAGGCGGTGATAGGCATCCGAGCTGAATGGTTCGTTCTGCGCTATGGTAGGCAATTCATTCATCGGAGCTCCAAGTCATACCGATAAACCGGGCAGAGGCTTGCCGGGAAGTTCCAGGTCTTTGATCCCAAACAGGCGGCAATGGTTGGACAAAGGTCAATGTGCTGGACGGGGCGCTCGACTACGTCAGGCGGAGCGCGCAGCTTCACCAAGGCACATCATCCAGGTAAGGCTGGTGGAATCGTCAATCGCCCGGTGATTGAAAAAGCCATTGGTGCTTGAGCCGTCGAAGTCGCGCCCGAATTCAGGAAGAACAAACATCGTCGTCCTTCCACTGTAGGCGGGATTTGCCTGCACCATGGCCCAGAGCTCATAAACAAGGCGATCCATGGTGCGGATGCCGGCCAGATGCATGGAATAGGAGCCGAAGTGGGCAACTTCAACATCGGAGAATGTAATTGCGAGCAGAGCGGGCGCATAGCGCCGCATGACTTCCTCACTGACAAGAATAGTAAATTCATCGCCGGTGATGGGGACGTTGGTGCGCACCAAATCTTCGATGGCTTTCTGCATGGTTTGTTCCATGCGGAGGTCGAGCGTTGACTCATCGCCTGAAACTGACCAGCCCAGTCCCTCATAATTGTCAGAATTCTTTAGTATGGCCTCAAGCTCAGGCTGCATAGAAGCACGGTCAGCGCTATGCTCGGCGTGCCCCTCTGAGGCTGCGCGAATCACAGCGTTAATCAGCAGCTGCTTGGGAAACACGACGTTAGCGCCGTATCGGGGGCCGAAGTCGCGCATTGAACTGGCGCCTATTCTGCTGGTGAGGGCCTTATTGCTGGAGATGAACCAGGCGTTGTCCTGGGAGAGCCCCATGCGCTTGCGCAGATATTCGAAGAGCGTCGGGCTGGCTGGCGCTGTCTCACCCCAATCGCCTAACCGTTGCCAACTGCCCGTAAGGATGCTGGAGATGGTGTTGTAGTGCGATGTGGCTCCCGCATTACGAATGGCGGGATAAAAGACGCTCCTGGGCAGCAGATCGTGGAAGAGATGGGGTATGTTTCCCAGGCCGGTGTTTTGAAAGCTGTCAGAACGGCGTATCCCGCCGCAGGCAACGATGATGATCTTGCGCTCGTCGTTCCCGGAGGAACCGGAGGCCTGGCCGGCGAAGGCACTTTCGCGCAAGCCTGCCCACTGGTCAACGAGCAGTATTGCAGCCGCCTTGAGGAGATCGCGCCGAGAGGCATCCATCGCACACCATAACTTACTAAAATAACCGCGCGTATTACGCGGAGAGGAAATTCATCTGTGTACAGATACTACCTTACCATTGCGGCTAAAACAACATCCCCCGCAGACGCTTGCGCGGCTGCGGGGGATGTTGAAACTCAGGCTGCAGGCGCTTTAAGCGCCTGCAGGTAATCTGCCGTTTTTAGAATACGTACTTTGCGGCAAGTTGGAAGAACCTGGCATCAGGCGTGAGGTTCTGGAAGCCCTGATAGGTGGTAATGTTTCCGCCCGTCAGATCATCCGATTGATCGCTCGGCTGAGTCCAGGTGGGGTGATTGAGCAGGTTGAAGGCATCAGCACGGAACTGAATGAACTGATCGTGCCATGTCTTGAAGTTTTTGAAAGCTGACATGTTAACGCGCTCATATCCCGGCCCTGTAATCTGGTCGAACTTGCCGCCGAGATACATAATCGCATTGGCTCTGCCCGTCACGTATTGAGTCGGGTCATTTGTGGTGGGAATATTCAGGCCCGATACCGGATCAACGAACGCGCACGGGTTAAACCAGTTCGCGAGGTTTTTCACAGCGCTTGGGCATGAGGTGAGGTTGGGGTTGCCCGCAGGAGCAACTCCGCCACCGGCAAACGGATTGCTGACCATGATCGCGTTGTAAGAGGTACCGCCGTTGGCCAGAGTACCAGCGCCGCCAGCTTCAACCGTAAACGGCTGACCTGATTGCGCGATGAAGGTCAAACTGGTTGACCATCCGCCCACGAGGTAGTCAAGCAACGTGCTGTCGTGCGCATATTTTTGTCCCTTGCCGAACGGCAGCTCATAGTTCCCGTTGACGGTAATGCGCTGACGGGTATCGTATGCGGAAGGCGAGAAATCGTCTTCCAAAGGAATCAGGTTTGTGTCGCGATAACTTGCGCCTGAATTGCCATTGTTAGGACCGCCGCCGATACCGGGATTCGAACTATCGTCCCCGGCGCGTGACAAGGTGTAAGTGGCGAGGAAGCTATACCCATGAGAGGCACGCTTTTCCCACTTTGCCTGCAACGCGTTGTACATGGACTGGCCCACATAGCTTGAAGGAGTCAGATCCATTTGCGGGAATGGATTCGTGTCGTTCGCCGAGTATCCATAGGCGTTGACGTTGCCGTTGTTGGGGTTGGTAAGAGCATTACCACTGTTCCAACCAGTACCCGTATACAGGTGCTTGCCGTTGTTGCCCACATAGCTGATTGTTGCAACCATGTCTCTGGACAACTGGCGCTCAACCGACAGGTTGTAGCTCTGCGTGTATGGAGTCTTGATGTGCTGATCGACCGCATAAACTTCAGGCGAACCGGCAAAAGCGATCAGGCCACCATTGGTGAAGTAGTCCTCCAAACCATACTCGACCGTGGTCGGGTAAGGAAGGTAGGGTAGGTAGGTATTGTCAGGAACGCCAGTTGATGGGCAGAGGCTGTTGGGGTTGTTGGCGCCTGCATACGGCGATGGATGGCAATAGGGGAAATCGTTGTACATCGCGGTTGAGTAATTCCACGGGAAGTTTTCAGTCTGCTCGTAGAATCCTGGAACTTCAACAGCGCCGTAGAACAATCCGTAGCCTGTGCGTACCACCGTCTTAGGATTAACCGAATAAGCAAAGCCAATGCGAGGCGCAAAGTTATCCTTTTGCGCCGTGGTCAGCGATCTGCTGTTTATGTACTGCACGTTGACGTTCTGTTGCGCGAGCGAGAGTATAAATGCCGGCGGCAGAAGGTTTTGGTTCTCGGTCAGGCTGGACATTTCCCAAATGCCTGTGCCGGTGCCAATGCCCGATGAGGTGATGGCAAGGTTGGCCACATCGCCGGCGTTGTTGCTGAACGGCTGGATGTAGTCATAGCGAACGCCCAGGTTGATGGTCAGCTTCTGGTTGAACTTCCAGTCGTCCTGAGCATAACCGGCGCGATACCAACGATAGTAACTGGTATTCCATCCTGGAGACATCGTGGTGCTGGCCATGTTATCGGTAAATGCGTCCGCGATACCTGAACCAGTGTGAGTGATGCCCAGGAATGATCCGCCGCCTTCGTCTAACGTTAATCCAGAGTAAGCGCCGTTCCAACGATACCTGCCGCGTGGATATTGCGACTGGCTGCCGGAAGCGCGAATGGACTGAAGTTCCAAACCGAATTTAACGGAATGGCGACCCCAGACCTTGGTTACGTTATCGAGAATCTGGTAAGTGTTTTCACGCTCGATTGAGGGAACGTCACGACGCGCGCCGCCTGCACTCAGGCCGCCCTGGCCCTGGAACAGCATATACGGCAGACCACCGTTCGGCTCTGGGTTAAAGGGAGGGCCGAATGGGATGTCGTTCATGCCCGGAATGAGGACGCTGGCCGGCACAGTGGAGTTGGCCTGCAGGAACTGGAAGTTGCCCCAGTTGTATGCAAGACGGAACTCATTGATCAACTTGGGATTGAACACATGGGTTTCGCTGCCCATGAAGTTGCGGCCCAGGTTGAAGTCGCTATTGCCGAAGAATCCGCTAACGTCGTTGCCGCCGTCGATAATATCGCCCAACGGAGCAGTGCTTTGAGTTTGATCATGGGTGTAGCTGAAACGCGCGTAGGTTTGATCCTTGGCGTTGATGTTCCAGTCCAAGCGCTGATCCCACTGGAAGATATTTTCCTTGGTCGACAGATTGACAAAGTAATTGTTATAGGTCTTTCCGGCGCCTGGAGTGGTGTAATTGCCGGAGTTCCAACCACCGACATTGGGATGAGGATACGCAGCAAGGATTTCGCCTGCGACGGTATCCATCTGGCCGGTTGCAGAGCCCGCATAAGGACCACCCGCTATGGGCGGCTCGCCGGGGTTAAGAGCGTTCGTAGTCAGATTGCCATCACCGGCCATTTCCTGCGGAGCGCCAGTGTTGGGGTTCGCAATCGCGCCGGGGTTGGTCAAGGGATAATATCCGGCGGTATTAGGCGCAAATACACCTGCCTCAAGGGATGAGCCGTTGTGGGCGGAGCCGGTGAGGAACAACTCCGACAAGTCGCCATTTACTTCGCTATAGGTAGGCGTGGTTAACGTCAGAGACGTGCCGCCATAGATGATGCGATTTGCTTCCGCATCGCCGAAGTAGAAGATCTTGTTCTTCCAGATGGGAAGGCCAAGAGTGGCGCCGAACTGGTTCTGATGGTAGGGAGGAGATACACCACCGTCGGTCCAGTTGGCGGCATCGAAGTCGTTATTGCGGAGATACTCCCACAAATCACCATGGATGTGGTTGGTGCCCGACTTGATGCTGACGTTCATTACGGCGCCGGCGGAGTGGCCGAATTCTGCGCTGTAGTTTGAGGTGTCAATCTTGAACTCAGCCAGGGCGTCAGGTGGAGGCTTGACGTTGTAGCTGGCGCCGTTCATAAGATCGTCGGCGGTCACGTTGTTGTCAACGCCGTCGATGATGAAGTTGTTCTGAGTGGTGCGCTGGCCGTTGGCCGAGAAGTCACCCGTGCCGCCGCCACGCGCAGTGGCGTTTGGAGAGTTGCCGCCGCCGCTATTGCCGATAGGAGGATCGACGCCCGCGGTCAACTGCGCCATGTAGACCCAGTTGCGTCCTGCGAGAGGCGTGTTGTTGATGGTTTGCGTGGTCATGACCTGACCCACAGAAGCGTTCTCACTCTGCAGCATGGGAGGCGCGGTGGTTACAGTCACGGTCTCCGTTTGCATGCCCAGCTTTAATGTGAGAGGAACATTCAAGACGTCCTGAATGTTAACGGTGACATTTTCCTGGGTTGTGGTCTGAAAACCCTGTGCCGTAGCACTCACCGAATAATGGCCGATCTTGATTGGAGAGAAGAAGTATTCTCCGTTCGCGTCCGTTTTATAGTGCTGTGTCAAGTTCGTGTCGATGTTGGTGAGAGTAACCATGGCGCCGCGAACAAGTGCACCTTTGGTATCCTTCACAACACCGTTGATGGCGCCCTGATCCTGCTGAGCTGCTACCAAGCCTGTAAAGGCAAAGCAGAAACTCAGTACGAACAGGAATTGCCATATCATGCGGCGTTTCGTCTGCCTCAACTGAATGGTTCCCATTATCTCAATCCTCCTCTTTCTGCGGTTCATCGCCGCACCCTCTACTACTAATGAAGAATGGGCACCCGATTTTTGGGCACCTTTTCTCCCTGGTTGGGAGATCGGGTGAAACGATAACACATCTTGCAGATCGAACACAAACAAAAAAGCAAAATAAATGAACGGAGGCGCAGGTATTCTGTAAAGCATTGATATTAAATAGCATGATGGTTATATCGCGAGTTTCCTCCGGTCCGTTCACCAAGCGCGGAGCGCTTCAATCGACCTGGCCGGAGGCATCGGGCGAAAATGGACTTCGCTGACGGATACAGACCGTCAATTTCGCCTTGCAGCGAAACTGAGTGAAGAAGCGAAAAAATAAAATAAACGAAAAAAGTTCTTGCCAAGCTTGTGGAATAGGCGTTACAGTGCTGCCGTAGCAAATTTGCGTGTTCCATCGGAAGCGTGTACGGCTGGGGTCCAGTCGGACGCGTGTATCTGCTGGAATCTAAAGGAGAACTATGGAAGCCAGTCGGTTACGCACTCTGATGAAGAAGTCGCGCCTGCTCCCGCAGGCGTTGTGCTTTCTCAGCCTTTTCCTTATCTTCGGCGTTCAAGGATACGCCCAAAACTGCACATATTTCGGTGGGCTAGGCAATGTGCCACCGAGCCTCGGTATTGGTGGAAGTCTGAACGGATTTCTTCCGTTTCAGGGCACCTCTGCTACCGAGTACGGTCCCAGTGCCTGGAACTACAACATCTCAGGCGCTCCAGTCGACGCCAATTCGGCAGCAATCATTGCTGACATAACCCATAACAACTTTGGCGGTGGCGCACCCTCAAAGCTTCATCCTGATTTCGGACCAGTCGGTGGCATGCCTTACACCGTTGTTGACACGACGGTGCAACCCTTCATTGACATGAATGGCCCCGCCGCCGGACCGAATACGCCTAATCAGTCCTACGCCAGCCAGAGCGATGCCGTAGTAGAGCCGGCTCCGATTACCGCGCCCATCGAAGGTCAGGAAGCTGACTGTCTCGCATGGCCGGCGACGGAACCGAATTACTACTTCGGTGACACGCATATGCTCATCATTGATCGCAATGAGTGCTTCCTCTATGAGACCTATCTGACCAGCCGCTGCGATGGACAGTTCTCCGTCGGTGGCCAGGCGCTTTGGGATCTGGAATTCGGCGAAGTACGGCCCTATGGCTGGACTTCGACCGATGCCGCCGGATTGCCCGTATGGCCCGGATTGGTAAAGTTTGACGAAGCATGCTCGTCCTATGTAAATGACGTCGACGATACCAACAGCGACGGCAATTGCGCAGCGACCCAACCCATCAATCACGCATTCCGCTTTACGCTCAACGACACCAAGGGCGACAACGACGGCGGATATTTCGTGTTTCCGGCCGGCCACGGCGCGGCAGCGGATTATCGCTGGAAGTATCCGAACCCCATGGGCATGCGGATACGCCTGAAGGCCAGCACCAACATCTCCAGCTTCTCTCCAATCAACCAGGCCATTTTGACGGCCATGGAAAACTATGGATTGATCCTGGCCGACAATGGCAGCAACATGTATGTCAGCGGCACCACCGATTCGCGCTGGAACACAGTCGATCTGGGCAATTGGCACGGTGGCGGCGACTACGATTGCAGCGACCCGAGCTATGTACCAGGCCCCGGCGTTGGTTGCTATCTGACCTCAGCTGATTTCGAAGTCGTTCAAATGGCGAACGAGAACGAAAACGTTGAGGATGTGACGAATTACGGCTCAGGTGATCCGGCCACGTATTCCTATATGGACGCGAGTTCAGCGCCTTATACAGTGAACGACGTGCAACAGCTGATCACATCTACCGGCGACACGGGTGACCCAGCGAACCCAACCTCAGTGGGAACGCCGATCACTGGCGGAACAGGACCTGAAGGAACAACGCTCGCTGGCTACGGCGGCGAAGATCCGAACGATGGATCTGAAACCTACACCGGTGGAGTGAATGTTCCAACCAATAGCCTTGAAGCGCAGGCTCAAATCTTAGGAATTCCGTTTGGTCCCAGTCTCTGCGGCTCGGCGGTAATCCCAGGTTACCCAGTGGTCTTCTCGTTCGACGTTAGCGGCAGCACCTACAACTACATTGACAACGCTGGCCCGGTCAGAGTTGACGGCGGTGGGTTCGGGGCACTTTACTTCACACCGACAAATACCCAGACCTTCACGCTGTACTCAATGAACTCGTCGGGCATGACAACGAGCACTTCGTGCACGCTGTATACGATTAATGCTCAGTTGCCAACCCCGATCCTGTCGCCTTCGACTGGAACGTACAACACCGTCATCAATGTGCAGATCAGCGATCCTGGATATCCGGGTGCGACGATCTATTACACGACTGACGAGTCAGAGCCGACTTATCCTCCTGCGCTCGGATCAACAGAGCAGGTTTATTCCGGTCCGATCACAGTCACAACCACCCCGGGCGATCCGAATACGTACCTGCCTGGCGAACAGATCAACGCCATCGCGGTGGATTCACAGTTTACGAATCCCAGCGAGATTGGTTCAGCGGTATACATCGTCAACTCTGCGATCACCCCGCCGGTTATCACCCCGGTCAGCGGAACTTATGATCTCGGAACGACGATCACGATTACCGATTCGACCAATCCGATTGACCTGAGCCAGGGAGAAGTTACCTGGATCTACTACACCACCGACGGATCGACACCTAGTGGCGATCAGTTTGGCGATGTACTCGGTGGCAACAATACACAAATATGCGGCGTTGGTCCGAACGGTGGCCCATGCAACTATAGCCTTACGGGCGGCGCAACAATCATCACCGCAGTTGCCAATGCACTTGGTTACACCCAAAGCGCGGCGGTCTCTGCCACCTACGACGTAGACGTTACCTACTCACTCGTAGTCACCCCGTCGGTTGTTACGACCCAAATCGGATCAACGGCGGCCTCTGCAATCGTGACGCTTACCCCGCTCAACGGGTATACCGGAACGATTACGTTTACTTGCGCTGGATTGCCCGCGGCTGATACATGCGTATTTAGCCCGAGCTCAATCACCCTCCCCGTAACCGGAACCGGATACGGAGAAGTGGTGATCACGTTTAGCCAAGTCAGTGCTCACAACAACTCCAACCCGCTGTTCCCAGGCGGAGCAACATTGGCGGTTGCGCTTTGCTTCTTTGGTTTGAGAAAGCGCCGTCGCTTGCAGATGCTGCTTCTGCTCGCGGTTAGCGTAATTGGCCTTGGCCTGTTCACCGGCTGCGGCACGCCTGCAACGATTCCCGTTGATGCAACGGTCGTCGTGACAGGAACAGATGGAAACGGGCTGCAGGTCAGCGGCTCCTTCCTGTTGATCGAGAATCTGCCTGGAACGATTTAAGGCAATCTCAACAACTGAACGTAACCAACGGGGCCTCTCCACATGGAGAGGCCCCGTTGCATTGGTGAATAAAACTACTCTGATCCCGTCGATTCCAGCTGTTGCGAGACCAAGCGCCAGTCACCGCAACGCTTTAAGAGTTCATGGCGGGCATCCAGTCCCTGAGAGCGCGGAACACTCTGCTCCTGCCGTGCGCTTGTAAAATGTTGAAATAGACTGTAGAGTTCTGGCGTATTTAATTTACTGTTCCACAGGGCGCGCATCTGCGAAGGGATTTAACGAGATCGCACATCGGCCGGAACCTCATGGAGAAATATGGAAGCCCGTCGAGCACGCGTTACTTTGATCTGTTCGTTTTATTTTTTTATTTTCTTAACATTCTTCAACAGCTACGTTCATGCCCAAAGCTGTGCCGGAATATCGCTTGGTACACCCACCACAGATGGAAGCAGCGGGAATCTGAATGGATTTATACCGTTTCCCTCGACCAATGCATGGAATACAAATATCGCCAACGCACCCATCGATCCGAATTCCGCAGCTATCGCCGCGCAATGGAACGATAGCGGCACGCCCTACACGCTGCATTCAGTGTTTGGGCCTTCGCCCAGCGACGGCGGCATACCTTACATTGTCATAGACTCCAGCGCAACCCCCTCCGTGCCTATCAACGTTTTCGAAGCCTACGCGAATAGCGACGTGGTAGTGGCGCCATATCCAAGTGGAGACACGGTCCCCATCGAAGGCGCTCCAGCCGATTGCTTGGGCTGGCCGGATAGTTACATCGACGATGCGCACACCCTGGTGCTTGACCGCGCGACATGCTGGCTTTATGAGACGTACCAAACGAATCGTTGCAACGGGCTCTATGACGCTTACAGCGAAACGATCTGGGACATGACCACCAACGAGGAGCGTCCCTGGGGATGGACTTCAGGAGATGCCGCGGGCTTATCGATATTTGCCGGGCTGGTGCGTTATGACGAAGTTGCTTCAGGGGCGATTCATCATGCATTTCGCTTTTCGGTAGAAAACACAGCGGGGGATATTAACGGTGGGTATTTCGTGCTGCCGGCCGTTCATGCGGCAAGCCACAATACGACTTCTCTCAGCCCCATGGGGATGCGGGTGCGACTGAGGGCGAGCAAAGACATCTCCAGCTACTCGCAGACGAATCAGATTATTTTGACCGCGATGAAAAATTACGGACTGATTATGGCCGACAATGGAGGCAACTTCTTTGTCGTCGGCGATACCGATCCGCGCTGGGATCTCAACGATTTAGGCAACTGGCATTATGGCACGAACGAAATCAAAGCAACGGATTTCGATGTCATCCAGGCAACTCCTGAATTTCCCGGCTGGGATGCGGTGACGGCGTATACGGCAAATCCGGGCAACGTGCCGGTGATCAATAGCTTTACCGCATCGGCAACCAGTGTAAGCGCCGGGACCCCTGTCACCTTCGATTTCAGCGTCAGCGGAGACTCCTACGATTTTATCGACAATATCGGTCCTGTCAGGCTGACGAGCGGCAGTGGCAGCGTGACGATTTCTCCGCAGGCAACGCAGGAATATACGCTCTACTCTACGAATTCTTCAGGCAGAACCGTGAGCGGGCCGATTGTTGTTGAAGTACCTGGTTCAATGGTGGCTGCGCCAGTGTTTACGCCGCCGGCTGGAACTTATACAGCAGGGCCGACGGTATCGCTGAGCACGCCTACTTCCACGGCTGCGCAGATTTACTACACCACCGATGCAATGCAACCGAATGCCAATTCAGCGGTTTATTCTAATTCCGATCCTATCGTCATCTCAAACACACTGCAGGTGACGGCCTATGCCAAAGTTCCCGGCTATACCGCGAACAGCCCCACCAGTTCCGCCATTTATGTCATCAACCCAAGTGGCGCGCCGGCCAGCTTTACCGTCGCTGCCGCTTCTTCAACGGTCACCGTGGTCCCCGGAACCGCGGGAGCATCAGTAGGCATAACTGTGACATCGCAGTATGGATTCAACGCGGCGGTTAACTTGGCTTGCTCCGATTTGCCCGCAGGCTCTGCGTGCGTATTTTCTCCAACCAGCGTGACACCGACTGCTGTTACGCCAGGGGCAACTACGCTCACGATTACCTCATCAGGAAATGCGGCAGTCGATCACCGCAACTCAGGCGCGCTGTTCCCAGGGGCGGCATTGGCGATTGCGTTCTGCTTTATTGGCTTGAGAAAGCGCCGGCTGTTGCAGATGGTGCTTTTGGTCACGGCAAGCGTAATTGGCCTGGGCTTGTTTACCGGCTGCGGTTCTACATCCAGCGTGAATAGCACACCAGTTTTGACGACAATCAGTGTAGCCGCAACATCCGGGAACCTCGTAAGCACTGCCCACATTTTGCTTACCGTGCAATAAGGTTTAACCAACTAAAAATCCAAGGGGCCTCTCCAATGCGGAGAGGCCCGAATCATTTGAGGAGTCACAATAATTGCTTTATACAACCAAGGGAGCAATTTCGACATTTCTTTTTTCTTTACACGACGTGTAAATGCTGCGCACAAGCTGGAGCGCCCGGAACCCGTCCATTCCTGTGCAGGCAGGCGGCCTGCCTGTCTTGCATGCCTCTCCAAAGTCATGTAACTGCCGTTCGATGGTGAGCAGGGAGATGGCCATGGGGTCTGACGCGCCTGTGGCGTCCGGCTTTGCCAGTGGGGCAGCTTCTCCGCTGTCATCCTGAACATCCCATGTTGTCAGTTGGTCGCCTGTAATAATGGCGCTGCCTTTCGAGCCATGAATTTCAACTCTCTCAGGGAACCCAGGCCAAAATGAGGTTGCGGCCTGAAGCACGCCCATAGCTCCCGAGGAATAATGCAGCAAGGCGTTCAACGAATCTTCTGACTCGATCTTATGCAAAGCGCCAAGCTGCCAGCGGCCAACGACCTCATCCACCGCGCCAACCAGGTGCAGCAGAATATCAACTTGATGGATGGCCTGATTGATCAGAGCGCCGCCACCCTCGCCGACCCAACTGCCTTTGATCGGGGGCGCATAATATTCGGCGGAGCGATACCACTTTACGTACGCGTCCGCTTCAAGAATTTTGCCCAGCCGTCCCTCAGTAATGGCGCGCTTCAAAAACAGCACCGAGTCGTCAAAGCGATGCTGGCTGACCACACCAAGCTGAATTCCAGCGTCTCGCGCGAGAACGATCATTTGCTTTGCCGTATCGAGTTCGATCGCCATCGGCTTCTGCACCAGAACATGCTTGCCGTTCTTTGCGCATAGTTCAACCGCGGGAAGCCGATAATTTGGCAGCGTGCATACATCCACATAGTCCACCTCTGGATGACTACAGAGTTGCTCTGCTGTCTCGACAAACTGCGCGCCAAACGTTTCGGCAAATTTGCGCCCGCGCTCTGCATTGACGTCCGTGCATACCGTAACTTTCTGGCCAATGTTTTTGTAGGCCTGCGCGTGTTTTTGCGCAATTGCGCCTGTCCCAATGATTCCAACTCTCATTGATTACGTGACTCCTATATGGATTTATATTGGTCATCCTATCAAAGACGGTCTGCCTATCGCATTTGTACCTCGTTTTCAACGGCAGCCCTTACCCCCTCACCTGCGTTACCCTAGGGAACTATGGGCCGTATCCGCATTCTTTCCGATCAGGTCGCCAACCAGATCGCCGCAGGCGAAGTGGTGGACCGGCCGGCTTCAGTGGTGAAGGAGCTGCTGGAGAATGCACTGGACGCCGGGGCCAATCGCATTCGCGTCGAGGTCGAAGCAGGCGGGCGGAAGCTCATCCGCATCAGCGACGACGGCCTGGGCATGAACCGCGACGATTCCCTGCTGGCCTTCGAACGCCACGCTACTTCAAAACTGCGCACAACAGACGATCTGCTCTCCATTGCGACCCTGGGTTTCAGGGGCGAAGCTTTGCCGTCGATCGCTTCAGTGGCCCGGGTGACGCTTGAAACGGCGACTGGTGAGGAGGCAAGCGGAACCCGCATTGAAATCGCAGGCGGCAAGATTTTGCATGTGGACGATGCAGCTTTGCCGCGCGGAACCACACTGGCTGTTGCCGATCTTTTTTTCAATACCCCGGCGCGGCGCAAATTTTTACGCGCCGAAAGCACCGAACTGGCCCACGTGACGGCGCTGGTGACCCACTATGCACTGGCTCATCCGGAGAAGCATTTCGAGCTACTCTCGGCTACGCATACCATCGTCTCCGCGCCGCCTGTAACGCGAACAGCCGAGCGCATCTACCAGATCTTCGGCAAGGAGACACTGGCCCAGTTGCTGCCTGTGGCCGCCGAAACCCCGCTGGCCCGCGCTGGCCTGCCGGAGCCTCCACCATGGAAGAAGGATCCCAACGAGCCGGTTCGCGATCCGGGCGTTTTGCGACTGAGCGGCTTCTACTCCAAGCCGGAGCTACAAAAACTCAATCGCAATTCGATTTATATTTTTGTGAACAAGCGACTGATCCGCGACCGGCTGCTGATGCATGCCATTACCGAGGCCTATCGCAATGTGATTCCCCCAACGAGCTTTCCAGTAGTGCTGCTTTTTCTGGAGATGCCGCCCGAAGAGGTTGACGTGAATGTGCACCCCGCCAAGACCGAGGTGCGCTTTCGCCAGCAGAGTTTGATTCACGACTTCGTCCGCGACAGCCTGAGGACGGCTCTGATCAAGGCGCGACCCGCGGCTGGATTTCTCGCCGCCCTGGACTCCGCGCCTGCTGCCAGTCCTTCGCTGATGCCTCCCGCTACTTCGCCGTTGCCAGGCTCGCCGGATAGCGCGCTTCTTCCGGACTCCGATCCAACAGCCGCGACGGACGCTGAGGCTTTCCAACTGACTCCGCGTGCCTCTACACCCTATCCCGGCAGGCTGCCTTTTGACGCCAGGGGCTTGAATCAAGCTGGTTGGGGAGCGCTGGACCAGAAGGCCTGGGGCGAGGCCGCTGAGGCTTTATTTCAGCCGGCAGGTGCTCTGCCTATGGAAGGTTGCTCTTCAAGTCCTGGCAGTGCAATGCAGGGAGGGCCAAATCCGGCGATGGTTACGGCCCAGGTTGAGGCAGAGCAAGCAGCGGCTAACCTCAACCACCTGGGCTCGCTCCGCCCACTGGCGCAGTTGCGGGAATCGTTCATTTTGGCGGCCGGAGACGACGGATTATGGATTATTGACCAGCATGTGGCACACGAGCGGGTACTTTTTGAAAAAATTTTGCGTGATCGCCAGGTGGAGCAGGTACAGCGCCAGAGGTTACTAATGCCCCTTCTGGTGGAACTAAAGCCATGGCAGATGGTGGTGTTCGCCCGCATCGCCGAAGAGCTTGACCGCAATGGCTTTGAAGTGGAACCCTTTGGCCCTCAAACACTTGCGGTCAAAGCGGCACCCGTTGGACTGGAGGGAGCGGCCCTGGAACGCATGTTGGCCGAGGTCATCGAGCAATCGAGCGCCGATTCCGACGAACCCACGCAGAATGAGGATCTTACAGCTCTTCGCACGCGCATTGCCGCTTCCATCGCCTGCCATTCCGCTATTAAAATTAATACCGCTCTCGACCCGGTTCGGATGGAATGGTTACTGTTGGAACTGGCAAAAACCAGCCATCCGACCAGTTGCCCGCATGGCAGACCAATCGCTTTGTTGTATTCTTGGAAGGAGATCCAGCGGGCCTTCCACCGTATCTAGAACGTTTGGAAGGTGGCTACCGCCTCTCAGGAGTGAAGGTAGCCCGACGCCACAGCTAGACCAGGGACTATGTATCCCGTAACCACGGTACTAAAGCCGACACGCCATATGTGAGCGGCAACCTTTCGAGGCTAAACGGGATTCATTATCTGTGGTTTAACGTAGCGTCAGCCTGGAAGCGAGGTTTTTCTTTGACATCGGAACAGTTGGAAGCATCGCGCGTCGAACGAATGCGCTTGAACGGTAACGGGACTCTCACGCTGGAGGATACCCGGACGTGGATCGAAGAGACCGGCTTGTGTCTTTTTCTCCGCGCCGGCAGTTTTCATCCTCGATTGCGCCTTCATTTGTTGAAGCCTTTGCCGGCGAGCGCAACACATCCCCAAATCAAAAATTGATGCAGCAAGCCGAAGAGCAGTTGGTGCGCCTTGAGACCGACGGTGTGGCAGTGCGGCTAAACCTGCTGGGCCTGCCGGGCGAACAGCCTGACTTTGTGGTGGCCAGCTGGGTTCTGCCTTACGTGTACGCTCTCAGGGGCGACCGCGACTGGCGCCGCAACCCGCAACTGACGGGCTCGCGCCAGGTGTCGCAACTGGCAGTCCAGGCTTACAAGCTGTTGGAAGCGGGCGACGCCACCATCCCCGAACTGAAACGCACGCTGGGCCGAGAAGTGACCGAGGGCGCTGTTCTGCGCGCTATTACCGAGCTTTGGCAGCAGCTTCGCATTATTCCCGTGGTCGCAGCACCGGGCCATGCGGCCAAGTGGCAACTGCTGCGCACGCGCTTTCAGAAGGCCATTGCCGAAGGCGCATCCACCTCGCAGGTTACGGCGATCTCAGTGCTTGCTTCAATTTATCTGCAAGCTGTTATCGCGGCCAGCATGGAAGAGGTGGAACTATTTCTGGCGCCGCTAACCGCGCGCAGCAAGGTTCGCGAAGTGCTTCGCGGCCTGGTTGCAACCCGCCAGGTGCATACCATCTCATTGGGCCACGCCCCGCATTTTTACGTCGCCGGCACGCTGCCGGAGTTCGCCGAACCCGCTACCTCCTATTCCAGCTCTTCAATGCCTGCCTCCACATACTTCACACGCACCAGGGAGCAGGATAGGGAGGCACTCGATTTTGATGCTCGGAAGCCTGCCGCACCAGCTCCCATCGCTCCGCACGCGGCCAGCGAACCCCACGTGTCCAGACCTCCCGCTCTGCGTAAGGCTGCTTCAAACGGCAAGTCTCCTGCGGCACGGCCCCATTTCAGCCGGCCAGCCTCGCACTCTCGTGACCGCAAACCGGCACAATCGTCTAATGGCAGCCATCCGACGCGGCGCACCAAGCCTGAAGCACGCCGTACGGCAACTAGCTCACGGCCAGCCTCCGGCGCACGATGGAGCTCGAAGACTGCCTCTAGCGCCAAGCGCAATGGTGCACACGCAAGCAACGGATCAAAAAACGGCGCACGGGCCAATGGAAGCGCCTCGCGCACAACCAGCCGCACATCAGGCACGCGCATTGCCAAGTCATCCGCTCCAGCGTGGGGCCGGCGCAACGGCCATAGCAACGGCGCCAAGACCACGGGCAAGCCGGGCGCAACCAGTCGCAGCAGCCGCAAGCCGGCAATGGCCGCCGGTGTGAAGGCTGGCAAGAGCAAGCGGTTTGGCTTTACCGCGCGGCCCAAGCAGGGGACAAAGAAGCGCTGATGAATGCGGATGAAGGTTCTTTGCGTCGCATTGAGCCTGTCCGCAACCTGATCGTAGCCATTGACGGTCCGGCAGGGGCAGGTAAGAGCACAGTTGCCCGGCATCTGGCCCGGCATTTTGGCCTGCTGAATCTGGAAACAGGCGCCATGTACAGAGCCTTCGCCCTGAAGGCGCTGCGCGCGGCAATCCCATTGGACGATTGCAAGGCCCTTGAAAAATTAGCCTCCCAAACCACCATACGGCTGGAGCCTGGCGAAGAAGACAATCGCGTCCTGCTCGACGGTGAAGATGTAACCGGCCTGATCCGCAACCAGGCTGTGACAGACGCAGCCTCACGGGTTAGCGTCTATCCCGCCATTCGCGCCTGGATGGTCCGCATGCAACAACAACTAGGAGCGCAGGGCGGAATCGTGATGGAGGGCCGCGATATCGGTACCGTGGTCTTTCCTCATGCGCAGGTAAAAATCTTCCTTGACGCTGCTCCGGAGGTGCGTGGCTTGCGCCGCTTTGACCAGCTAGGCCCCACGCCGCCCATTGAACAGGAAGAGGTGATTCGTGATCTTCGCGCCCGCGACGAGCGAGACCGCAATCGCGCCGATTCGCCGCTTAAGCCGGCGGCGGATGCTGTTCTGCTGGATTCGACCCGGATGACTCTCGCGCAAACTGTCGAAGCCGCTGAGGCAATTGTGACGGCCAGGTTGAAACAGGCAGGCAGCGGGGGAATGCTATAGGCTCGTAGATGTATGGAAATCACCTGCACCCGCTGCCACCAGACCGTCCAGACAGATACCTGCTACTGCCCTGCCTGCGGTTTGCCGCAACTTGTGTACACGGCGGAAGGCGAGCCCGGACAGGCACAGCCGGAGCGGTGGAGCGAAGCAGCGCGGGATGCGAGCGAGGTGGACTGGAAGCCGGCCCTGCGCGCGGCCCTGATGCTGGCGGTTCCTGCTGGTCTGCTGTGCTCTCTGTTTTCCCCGGTTAACATCTTTTGCCTGCTGTGGATGTCGGCGGCGGCTACGTGGACAGTGGTGCTTTATATGCGCAGCCAACGGCCGGCCTGGATCACCATTGGAGCCGGCGCGCGCATTGGACTGGTTACCGGCTTGCTGGGCGCATGGGTAGCTGCGGCGGCAACAGGAGTCACACTCTTCGCGATGCGCTTCATGCTTCATCAGGGCAAGGAATTTGACGAAACCTGGCAGTCACTTATCAACGACCAGGTAAGCCGGCAATGGACAGCCGCGGGTGTTGACGCGCAAAGTGTAGCGGTCTACAGAGCCTGGTTTCTTTCACCTGAAGGACGTGCTGGACTGATGCTGAGCTTCATTCTGTTTCTTATGGCCGTGCTGATTCTCTTTGCTGCAGGCGGCGGCGCCCTTGGGGCGAGGATGCTGGCCCGCACTCGCCGGCCAGAGGTTTAGAATCTCTTTTCCCTTTGCGGGTATAGTGGTTTAAGCCGCGAAAGCATTCTTTTTTAGCAGCGCATTTCGATTGACTTCTCCACAACTTGCCCCGGAGCGGTAATCCCTCGTATCATCCTGCGAGAGACAAGCAGCGAGAGAACCCCATGAGCGAAGCCCAAAACAAACCCGGCCTGCGCGTGAAGGGCAGGCTGATGTCAGCCTCGGAGATTGAGCGCACGCTGGTGCGCCTGGCCCACGAGATTGTTGAAAAGAGCAACGGCAGCGACGACCTGGCGCTTGTCGGCATCAAGCGCCGCGGCGTAACGCTGGCCGAACGGCTGGGTAAGATGATTTCCGGCATCGAGAAGCGACCCGTCGATACGGGCGTGCTCGATATCCAGTTCTACCGCGACGATTTAACCACGGCTGGCGCGCGCCCGGTGGTCACCCCCGGCGCCATCGGATTCGACATAGACGGCCGCGACGTGGTGCTGTGCGACGATGTGCTTTATACCGGCCGTACTACACGCGCCGCGCTCGATGCTCTCTTTGCCCATGGCAGGCCGCGCCGGGTGCAACTGGCCGTGCTTATCGATCGCGGCCATCGCGAACTGCCCATAGAGGCCACGTACATCGGCAAAAGTGTGCCAACCAGCGGCCGCGAGATCATTGAAGTAAAGTTCCGCGAAATCGATAACGACGAGCAGGTTCTGCTGGTCGAGCGGGTGGATTAAGAAAGCAGCTTCCAGCTTTTAGCAGCTAGCTTTTAGCTAGAGGCTAGAAGCTAGCAGCTAGAGGCTGAAAAAGAATGAGCCCAACCGCAACAGCCGCGCGTCGCCAGATCCACACTCCGCCCGTGCCTGCCTCACCGTTTCCCTACCACCCCGGATCGTTGCTTTCGGCATCGGACCTGACTCTGGACGGAGTGAGCCGCATACTTACCCGCGCCACGGAGCTGGAGAAGATGGACCCGTTGATTCGGGATAGCATTCTGGCCAAGCGGCGCGTGGCGCTGCTGTTCTATGAATCCTCCACGCGGACCCGCACCAGCTTTGAGCTGGCCGCTAAAGGACTGGGCGCCGACACCACGCTGGTTTCAAGCCTGAGCTCGAGCATTGAGAAGGGCGAGACGCTGAAAGATACAGGCCTGACGCTGCGGGCGCTGGGGGCGGAGACTATTATCCTGCGGCATAACTCCAGTGGCGCGGCTTGGCTGCTGGAGTCAGAGACCCGGCTGCCGGTGCTCAATGCCGGCGACGGTATGCACGAGCATCCTACGCAGGCGCTGCTCGACCTGCGCACGATTCTTACGCATCTGCGGCCGGGCGTTGAGGCTGTTACTGCGGAGACGCTTGTTGGGGTGACGGTTACTATCGCGGGCGACATTCTGCACAGCCGCGTGGCGCGCTCAAATATGCTGCTGCTGCCACGGCTGGGAGCGCGCGTGCTGCTCTGCGGACCTAAGGAACTGCTGCCGGAGCTGGCGGCGCAGGTGGGGCCGGGAATCACGATTGAGCGGGACTTTGATGCGGCGCTGCGCCACTCGCAGGTGATGATGATGCTGCGCATCCAGGCGGAGCGGTTGGCGGGGCTGCAACTGGATCTGGAGGAGTACAAAGCCAACTACCAGCTGACCGGACCACGGCTGGCGGCGCACGCGCCCAAAGCGATTGTGATGCATCCGGGACCGATCATACGAGGGTTGGAAGTGACCGCGGGCGTGGCCGATGGAGTGCAGTCGGTGATTCTGGAGCAGGTGCGGAATGGAGTGGCGATCCGCATGGCGGTGGTGGAGCGGGCGCTGACGGCTACCAAGCAAGGAGGCCGAGCATGACGGCTGTGGTGATTCGCGGCGGACGACTGGTTGATCCGGCGGCGGGCGTGGATGCGCTCAAGGACATTCTGCTCAAGGACGGGCGCGTGGCTGAGATTGCAGGTCCGGGCAAGCTAAAAGGGACGAATGGCGCTGAGGTGCTGGATGCTACAGGGCTGGTTGTGGCGCCGGGGCTGATCGATATGCACGTGCACCTGCGCGAGCCGGGACAGAGCTACAAGGAGACCATCGCCAGCGGGACGGCGGCGGCGGCTGCTGGAGGGTTTACGGCTGTGGCGGCGATGCCGAATACTACGCCGGTGAACGACTCTGTGGAGACCACACGCTGGATGCAGGAGCCGGAGCGCGAGGCGGCTGTGCGCGTCTTCCCCGTCGCCGCAGCTACGCGCGGGTCAAAGGGCGAGGCGATCAACGACTATGCGGCGCTTAAGTCCGCCGGTGCGGTTGCCGTAACCGACGACGGAAGGCCCATCCTCAAGGACAATGTGATGCGCGAGGCGCTGGCTGCGGCGGCGCGCGTGGGATTGTGCGTGATCCAGCATGCGGAGGATACACGGCTGACGGAGCGCGCCAGCATGAATCTGGGAGCGATGTCGTTCAAGCTGGGATTGCGCGGGATGCCGCCGGAGGCCGAGTCTGGCATGGTGGAGCGGGATATTCGCCTGGTGACGGAGCTGCGCGACTCGCACGCTCACCTGCACGTGGCTCACACCTCGACGGCTGCGGCGCTGGCTGCCGTTCGCCAGGCGCGGCGCAGCGGACTGCGCGTGACCTGCGAGGTTGCGCCGCACCACTTCCTGCTTACGGAAGAGCATGTAGGCTTCTACAACACCAACGCCAAGATGAGCCCTCCGCTGCGGTCGGCTGCGGATCGCGAGGCCATGATCGAGGGCATCCTCGACGGAGTTGTGGACGCGATTGCCACCGACCACGCGCCGCACGCAGTGCATGAGAAGGAAGTGGAGTTTGAGAACGCGCCCAATGGGATTACCGGATTGGAGACCGCGCTTGGCTTGAGCCTGCGCTGGCTGCACAAGGAGTGGAAGATGCCGCTGGGACGCGTTCTGAGCCTGCTGAGCGCGCAGCCCGCGGCGCTGCTGAACCTGAAGGGACGCGGAACGCTAACGGCCGGAAGCTTTGCCGATGTGGTGGTCTTCGATCCCAAGGCTGTGTGGAGTTATAACGCGCGGGAGACGAAATCGAAGTCACGGAATACGCCGTTCGACGGCTGGGAGATGCTGGGAAAGGTTCGCTGGACGATTAGCGAAGGACGGATTGCTTACACAAATCAGACATAATTCAGCATTTTTTGACGAAATCTTACATATTTTTACATATTTTGCACGAGCTAGAATTTTATAAGCCGTTTAGAATCATAGATTATTGATGAAAAATAGGCGAACAAACGGGAAATCGGACCCCCGGGGGGACATTCAGAGGTCAGGGGTTAGGGATTAGGGGTTAGTAAAAGCCCCGCTCTGATGGCTATTTCTAGTGTGCGCTGGTTGAGGGTAATTATCTGCAAACGGCTGACGAGAAAGAATGTTATATTATTATATAATTACCATTAGAAAGGTTCGTCATGCACACTACTAATTTGCGCAAGGTAGGAGGGTCAGTGATGCTGGCTGTTCCTCCGGCTATGCTGGACCAGCTTCGGCTCAAGGCTGGGGCTACCGTGGGACTGGTAGTGGATGGGGATCGCCTGATCCTCAAGCCGCAAAAAAGGCCGCACTACACGATGGACGAGCTGCTGGCCAAATGCGATTTTTCTCAGCCGCCAACGCCGGAAGATCGGGAATGGATTGATGCTCCGCCGGTTGGGCGTGAGCTGCTATGAACCGGGGCGATATTTATCTGGTTTCGCTCGATCCTACGCTTGGGTATGAGCAACAGGGGCAGCGGCCGGTGCTGATTGTTTCGCCAACTAAATTCAACCAGGCTACAAAGCTGCCAGTGGTTTTGCCGATTACCAGCGGAGGGGATTTTGCCCGCCGCATCGGCTTCGCGGTGCCGCTCTCGGGCACGAAGACAACCGGAGTTGTGCGCTGCGATCAGCCACGCGTGCTCGATCTTGAGGCGCGAGGGGGCAGGAAAGTTGATGCGCTGACAGCGAAGATTTTGGATGAGGTGCTGGCGAGGGTGGTTACGCTGTTTGAATAGCAGGTATCCCAACATCAATGAAAAGTTCGAAGGATGAGCAAGAATCCCCATATCGGCTCGACTCTGGATGATTTTCTTCGCGAGGAGGGAATCTTCGAGGATGCGACCAACTACGCAATCAAGCGGGTTCTGGCCTGGCAGGTGGAAAAGGCGATGCGCGACCAGGGAATTACCAAGGTGGAGATGGCGCGGCGGATGGGAACCAGCCGCGCGCATCTGAACCGGCTGCTGGACCCGGAAAACGATAAGGTTCAACTCGATACCGTGCAGAGAGCCGCTGCGGCTATCGGGCGCAAGGTGCGGATGGAACTGATATAGCCCTTGGGCAAACAGTTTGAGCATACGGAACCGCCCCGATTTTTTCCTTGCCTCTGGGAAAATAATGGGACATAAAGTCTCATTAGATGCCCAGACTCTTGCAATTCCGGCCGGGGCTTTTGAATCTTCTAATGAAGGTTCATAAACATTTTACCCAGCACGTGCTTGCAGAAAAGCTGGACGTGAACAAAAAAACCATCTCGCGCTGGGAAAACCGCCAGATTCCTTTACCTCTCTACGTTGAACCGGCACTCCGCGATATTCTTCGAGGAATCTGTGAAAAGCAATTCCACGAAACTTCCTTCACTTTTATCGATTTGTTCGCTGGCATTGGAGGCATTCGCAAGGGATTTTAATCCATTGGAGGCAAAGCCATTTTCACAAGCGAATTGAATCCGTGGGCGCAGAAGACATACGCGGCAAAATTTGGAGAAGAAAGTCCGAGCCACCGAACCGCGTTCCTGCAATTACCTTGTGAGACGTACCCACGGATCGTTTCCCAGATGCCGAAAAGACTGCGAAGAACCCCTGTTTTGTATCAGGGCACGGCTTCAGCCGTGCCGTAGAGTTGCAAAAAAGCTCTGGGCTTTAGTGTCTGCGTGAGAACTTCACGAGGCACTTGTAATCATCGCGTAGTTGAGCGACAACAGAAGTATGTCGCGATTTAAAGTTTACAGCCCGGATCAGGCTTATTTGCTGCCGCCGAGCGTGCGGGATGAGTTGGGTTCCAAGCACCTTTGCTTTTTCGTCCGCGAGGTGGTGGAGCGGTTGGATATGAGCGTGTTCGAGTTGAGCTACAGCGCCGAGGGCGGGGAGCTTTATTCGCCCCAGCTGCTGCTGGGCGTGTGGCTGTACGCTTACGCGTTGGGCATCACCAGTGCGCGGCAGGTGGAGCGGCGGCTGGTCGAGGATCTTGCGTTTCGCTATCTGGCTTCCGGCGAACGGGTAGACAACTGGGCCTTGAGCGCGTTTCGCCGGCGTCACAGCCTGGCGCTGAACGACGCCTTCACGCAGGTGCTGGAGTGGGCGCGGGGCAAAGGCATGGTGAAGCTGGGGCGGGTGGCGATTGACTCGACGCGCATTGCAGCCAACGCCTGCAAAGACAAGGCGGACTCGGAGCAGGCGCTGCGCGATACGCGGGCGCGGTTGAGGCGCCAGGTGCGCATCTGGCAAAAGGCGGCGGATGGTGACGACGCGGAGCCGGGCGGATTGGAAATCGCCATTGCGGAACTCGATCAGGCTCTGGCGGAGATGCCGCGGCGCATGGAGCGGTTGAAGAAAAGCGGCTTGAAGAAGCTGTCGCGGACCGACGTGGATGCGCGCTTCCTGCGCCAGCGCGGAGGGTTTGTGCTCGGCTATACGGGCGAGATCGCCGTCTCCGACGACCACCTGATTGTGGCCCAGCAGGTGACGCGTAACGTAAACGACAACGCGTCGTTGCAACCGATGCTGGACGAGGTCGAGCGGCGCTGTGGCGCGCCGCCGGGCGCGGCTCTGGCCGACAGCGGCTTCTTCTCCATCGACAACCTGGAAATGATGGAGCAACGGAATATCGATGGTTATGTACCGGACTCGAATCTGGCTTGCGAATTGAATCTGGGCAGGCGTTGCCCTAAAAAGGCGCGCGCCGCATCTCATCGCAGGATGCGCGCCAAGCTGCGAAGTCCGGCCGGGCAGGCCGCCTATGCGCGGCGCAAGGCGGTGGTCGAGCCGGTATTCGGAGTCCTGAAACAACAACGTGGAATGCGTCAATTTCGTACCCGTGGATTGCAAAACGTAAACAACGAATTCACCCTGGCCACGCTGGCCTATAACATCACCCGGCTGCACCGCACGCTGGCAGCCTGAAAACAACCCCCGCCACTACTGGCGGGAAAAAACTCAAAACTAGACCGCCGCTGCACAGGGCCAACGGCGTTCTCACGCAAACACTTTAGCCCCTGAGAGCCGAAACTCAGCTTCGAGTTAGTTTTTCAACAAGTTCCTAAATGAAACCACTCCGCTATAAACTTACCGTTCATAGACCCGTCGGACTTCCTTGACGCGTTCCGTGTGAGGAATAAGATATTGTGAGGTCATAAAAAGTAATCTGCTTTGTATCAGGGCACGGCTTCAGCCGTGCCGCAGAGCGCGCAAGGAGGACTTGGGCTTTAGCCCCTGCTATGACAAAGCCCGCCCGCAACGCCAGCCCTGAGAACGCGCTCAGTTCGTCGCGCATTTTCTTCGTGACCAGCAAGACCAGCATGGGGAAGCGCCTATTCCAGTCAGAACGGAATGCAATGCTTCTCGTCGACCTATTGCGTTCGTATGTGGCTACGCGGAAGTTCGTGCTTCATGATTTTGTTGTCATGCCGGATCACTTCCATCTACTCATGACTGTCCACGAGGATATGACCATTGAAAAGGCCATGCAACTCATCAAGGGTGGATTCTCCTATCGCCTGAAGCGGGAATGCCAGTTTGTGGGAGAAGTTTGGCAGCGTGGCTTTTCAGAAACGCGGGCAGACGACGAGGAAAGTTTCTTGCGATACCGGGAGTATATTGCCCAGAACCCGGTGAAAGCAGGACTGGTTGATTCAACGGCGCAATATCCATATTGCTACAGCTATTTAGCAAAGAAAAAGACGAGCAGGGGCTAAAGTGTTTGCGTGAGAACGCCGTTGGCCCTGTGCAGCGGCGGTCTAGTTTTGAGTTTTTTCCCGCCAGTAGTGGCGGGGGTTGTTTTCAGGCTGCCAGCGTGCGGTGCAGCCGGGTGATGTTATAGGCCAGCGTGGCCAGGGTGAATTCGTTGTTTACGTTTTGCAATCCACGGGTACGAAATTGACGCATTCCACGTTGTTGTTTCAGGACTCCGAATACCGGCTCGACCACCGCCTTGCGCCGCGCATAGGCGGCCTGCCCGGCCGGACTTCGCAGCTTGGCGCGCATCCTGCGATGAGATGCGGCGCGCGCCTTTTTAGGGCAACGCCTGCCCAGATTCAATTCGCAAGCCAGATTCGAGTCCGGTACATAACCATCGATATTCCGTTGCTCCATCATTTCCAGGTTGTCGATGGAGAAGAAGCCGCTGTCGGCCAGAGCCGCGCCCGGCGGCGCGCCACAGCGCCGCTCGACCTCGTCCAGCATCGGTTGCAACGACGCGTTGTCGTTTACGTTACGCGTCACCTGCTGGGCCACAATCAGGTGGTCGTCGGAGACGGCGATCTCGCCCGTATAGCCGAGCACAAACCCTCCGCGCTGGCGCAGGAAGCGCGCATCCACGTCGGTCCGCGACAGCTTCTTCAAGCCGCTTTTCTTCAACCGCTCCATGCGCCGCGGCATCTCCGCCAGAGCCTGATCGAGTTCCGCAATGGCGATTTCCAATCCGCCCGGCTCCGCGTCGTCACCATCCGCCGCCTTTTGCCAGATGCGCACCTGGCGCCTCAACCGCGCCCGCGTATCGCGCAGCGCCTGCTCCGAGTCCGCCTTGTCTTTGCAGGCGTTGGCTGCAATGCGCGTCGAGTCAATCGCCACCCGCCCCAGCTTCACCATGCCTTTGCCCCGCGCCCACTCCAGCACCTGCGTGAAGGCGTCGTTCAGCGCCAGGCTGTGACGCCGGCGAAACGCGCTCAAGGCCCAGTTGTCTACCCGTTCGCCGGAAGCCAGATAGCGAAACGCAAGATCCTCGACCAGCCGCCGCTCCACCTGCCGCGCACTGGTGATGCCCAACGCGTAAGCGTACAGCCACACGCCCAGCAGCAGCTGGGGCGAATAAAGCTCCCCGCCCTCGGCGCTGTAGCTCAACTCGAACACGCTCATATCCAACCGCTCCACCACCTCGCGGACGAAAAAGCAAAGGTGCTTGGAACCCAACTCATCCCGCACGCTCGGCGGCAGCAAATAAGCCTGATCCGGGCTGTAAACTTTAAATCGCGACATACTTCTGTTGTCGCTCAACTACGCGATGATTACAGGTGCCTCGTGAAGTTCTCACGCAGACACTTTAGCCCCTGCCAACTCTCGCTTCCGCCTTTCTCTTCGCGAAATACCGATAGCAAAATGGGAATTCGTCTGCTGACGTTACCATTCCCGCCTTCACTGGGTTCTGCCCGATATACTCGCGATGCATTTCAAAGCCTTCCCGGCTCATCATTTGCAACTCGGAAAAACCACGTTGCCACACCTCACCTTTGTACCCGAATTCATGCGACAAACGATGCGAGAACCTGCCTTTGACCAATTGCATCGCCTTCTCGACGGTCATGCCATCCTCAACAGTCAATAAAAGATGAAAATGATCAGGCATGATCACAAAATCGTGCAGCTCAAATTTACATTCCGCTACAAGCGACCGCAGAACATCAATGAGCAGCCCGGCATTCCGCTCCGATTGCAGAAGGCGGCGTCCCATACTCGTTCCCGACGTTACAAAGAACGTACGCGTAGGATTGAGGATGCTTGACGGCGATGCATTTCTGTCGGGTTGCGCCATGGCAGGGGCTAAAGCCCTCTCCTTTCTTGATGTGGCATTTCGGCACGACTAAAGTCGTGCCCTGTTACAAAGCAAATGCCTTCAATCTCACTCGCGTGTCAATGAAGTTGCGTTGGGTCGGCTCGTTGTTGCATCGCTCGCATATAGCGTTTTTCGCTAACATACCAATGCACCGCGCCCCAGAAGAGCCCATCCAGAAGCCAAAATAGAGCGTAGAACGCGAGGACAAAAGCATCCATTTGTTCGTGTTCGACGAAAACATCCCAGCAAGTAATGAGAATAAACGGTAAAATGCCGTAAATAGGTACTCCTACGAGGAGAATGAAAAAGGCCGCTCCTCGTTTATGCATTTTTTCCCACTTTTGGCGGTGCCATTCTAGCGATTCGGGATCGTCAAAATAAGACATTTGCACTCCTCCGCTCATTGCATTCCTTTAGTGACTAAAGCACGTACCCTTCTGCTAAATGCGTGTTTTTCAGCACGGATGAAGCTGTGCCCTATCAAAATTGCTTATGCCTCCACCGGCACAGCCGCCAGCACCTTAGCCGCGGTATCGATCTGTTCACGAGTGATCACTTCCGTTGCGCACCAAAGCGTTGCATTGCCTAACTCCGGATACCACCTGCTCAACTCAACGCCGCCAACAATCTTTGCATCCAGCAACCGCTGACTCCACGCCGCCGGAGCTTCTTCCGTCTGAAGCACAAACTCGTGAAAGCGCGGCGCGCCCGTAAAAAGCAGTTTGGCTCCTGGCGCGGCGCTGAGCGCCTGAGCTGCATAATGAGCTTTGGCCAGGTTGTGCTCGGCCAGTTCGCGAATGCCCTCCTTGCCGTAGACGGTAAGAAAGATGGTAGCCATCAGCGCCACCAGCGCTTGATTCGTACAGATATTTGAAGTCGCCTTCTCGCGACGAATATGCTGTTCGCGTGTGGCAAGCGTAAGCACAAAGCCGCGATAGCCGGTCGAGTCCACAGTCTGGCCAACCAGCCGCCCCGGCATATGCCGCACATACTTCTCCTTGGCCGCAATCACCCCGCAGAACGGCCCGCCGTAGCTGAGCGCCACGCCAAACGACTGCGCCTCCATGCTCACAATATCCGCTTCCACCGGCGCCCTCACCACGCCCAGCGAAATCGCTTCCGCAATAGAAACAATCAGCAGCGCGCCTTTAGCGTGCGCAATCTCCGCGATGGCCGGTATATCTTCAATCACTCCAAAAAAGTTAGGGCTTTGCACCAGCACCGCCGCGGTCTCTTCCGTAACCGCAGCCTCCAGCGCCGCAAGATCGATGCGCCCAGTCTTGGCATCATATTCAACCAACTTCGTGGGCAGCCCTTGATGCTTTGCATACGTAGCCAGCACCTCGCGATACTCAGGATGAACGGTCTTCGCAACCACTGCCTTGTGCCGACCGGTAACGCGCACGGCCATCATCACTGCTTCAGCCGCGCCCGTTGACCCGTCATACATGCTGGCGTTGGCCACGTCCATCCCGGTCAGTTCCGCAATCATGGTCTGGAATTCGAAGATCGCCTGCAGCGTCCCCTGCGTAATCTCCGCCTGGTAAGGCGTATAGCTGGTCAGAAATTCGCCGCGCTGCACCAGTGCATCGATCACCACCGGCCGGTAATGCCGATAAGCTCCCGCGCCCAGAAAGCTGGCGTAGCCGGTCGCGTTCTTCTCTCCCGCGGCGCGGAAGTAGTCCACAATCTCGCTCTCCGCCTGCTGGCGTGGCACATCGAGGTCGCGCGCCAGCCGGTACTCGGCCGGAATGACGGTGAAGAGATCGTCGATTGAAGCCGCACCGATCTCAGCCAGCATTTGCAGGCGTTCCGCGGGCGACTTGGGCAAATAGCGCATGGAATCCTTTTGGATGGTGAAGAAAGTGAATGAGTGAATCAGTGAAGAAAGAGTGCAGTCGGTGTTACTAATTCACTCCTTCACTCCTTCACTCTTCTCACTCCCTCACTGTTCTTCCGCAATAAACTTCTCATAAGCCGCCGCGTCCAGCAGGGTATTCACTTGAGCGGGGTCGGCGACTTCAACCTTGATGATCCAGGTTTCGTGCGGCGCTTCGTTAATCTTGTCGGGCGAAGTCTTCAGCTCCTCGTTGATCGCCGTCACGGTTCCAGTAACCGGCGAGTAGAGATCGCTGACGGCCTTCACGCTCTCAACCGACCCGAAAGTCGCGTTGGCGGTCACCGCGTCGCCCACTTTGGGCAGGTCCACATAGACAATGTCGCCCAGCGAATTCTGCGCATAGTCGGTAATGCCGATGGAGCCAACCGAGCCCGTGAGCTCAATCCATTCATGTTCGCGGGTATACCGGTAATTAGTAGGGTAGGCCATATGTAATCTGCTCCTTGAAGAAGTAGTGTACGGCTCAGGTAAGGGTTGCTGCACCTGTGGATTGCACGGTATGGAATGCGCGTTTCAAGAGCCTGAATTCAGCGCGCTTATCGTTGCAATGGACTAAAGAAATTATAATTGAAGCCATCTATAAGGCGCTGGCCGCGCTTTCATAAGTTAATCATAATGTGCGACTTAGCTATGGATTTAAACGCTGCTCCCAGATCATTTTCTCTCCTGGCCAAACCACCGCCCAACTGCACCCCGGCAGAAATCCACCCAAAACCGCGCAATAGCCTCATCATTAACTATCAGGGAGGCATGAAGAACTTGCCGCGATTCCAGACCATCGTTTTGCTGCTGGCTGTTCTGTTCTTTCCCTGGGGTGGCGATGCGCGGGCTTATTCCCTGCTAACCCATGAGCAGTTGATTGACCTCACCTGGCAGGACTCCATCGTTCCTCTGCTGCTCAGCCGATATCCAAATCTGACTCCGGCACAATTGGATGAGGCGCGCGCCTACGCCTACGGCGGCTGCGTCATTCAAGACATTGGCTACTATCCGTTTGGTGACGACAATTTTTCAAACCTGACCCACTATATGCGCTCGGGCGACTTTGTCGTCAGCCTCTTCCGCAATGCAAAGAGCGCCGACGAGCTGGCCTTCGCCATAGGCGCGCTTTCTCACTACATCGGCGATTCCATCGGTCACTCCGAGGCCACCAACCTCGCGGTTCCCGTCGAGTTCCCCAAGCTAGGCGCCAAATACGGCCCTGACGTCAACTACGCCGAGGGCCGTCACCAGCATGTGCAAACCGAGTTTGCCTTTGACATCAACGAAATTGCTCATCACCGTCTGGCGCCGTTGCATTACCTGCGTCACATCGGGCTAGCAGTGCCGGTGCAGCAGCTTTCTGATTCGTTTTACCAGACCTACGGAATGAGCGAAAAATTTTCAGGCAAGCGGGGAATCACCGTCAACGTCAAAGCCTATCGCTTTGCCACGCGCGCTTTCATTCCGCGCATTGCTTATGCGGTCACCCTCCTGCATCGCAATCACGAGCCCGCGGACCCCGACACGCCCGAAGCCCTTGAGCTGGAGCAGCAGGCGGCCCAGGTTGCGATCGAAAACAACTGGCAAGCCTACCGCGGCCATCCAGGCATTGGCACCTACACGCTTGCCGGTCTGCTGTTCATCCTTCCCAAATTCGGCCCGCTGAAGATGGTCGCTATAAAAGGTCCGACGGCGGCCACTGAAGCTGAGTACAAGCATAGCGTTGTGCTCTCGGCTGCTGAGCTGCGTAGGAACCTGGCTCGCTTTACTCCACAGTCCGCCACGCATCATACACAACCGTATCCCGCAACAAATGAGCCGAGGCAACAGCGAGACCCGCACCATCCTCTACCGAATCGCGACCTGGATACCGGGCGCGTAGTAAAACCCGGCGGCTATTCGCTCACTAACTCCACCTTTGCCTACCTGTTACATACGCTCACGCGGCAACCCGCCGTGCCCATTCCGCCGGGAATCAAAGTTGAGATCCAGTCGTATTACGCCGACCCCAATGCGCCCATCACCACAAAGAAAGATCCGCAACAGTGGGCCCAGGTGCAGACCGATCTTCAAACGCTCGCAAACATGCCCACCAGCAAAGAGCCAACGCCTTATCCAACCTATGGAGATGATTAGAGCAGTGCGCAGTAAATATCATTAGTATGCTTGACCATCCGTGAAAGATGGTCAAGCACATTCCTTGTTTTCCCTATTTATCAAAAAACTCCCCATGCCCGCCATTAGCCCACGGATCATAGTGCAATGCAAAGTTGGCACGGGTCTGCACGGAGGGGTGGCTGTACTCCCAGAACTCGATAAAGGGGCTGGGATTGGGATCTTCAAGCCAGGCCTCGCCCAGGGCATTGAAAGCGGCCACGGCGGTTTTCTGTGGATCGGCGACAATACCGTGAACAGCTTCCTGTCCGTAGACATCGGCCTGGTGCTCAAAGTGGCGGCTGAAGGCATTGCTGGCCGGCGTCAGCAAAAAGCTGACTACTGAAATAGCAAACAGCAGAACCAAAAACCCCTGCCGGCTGGCCAGCGCACTCTTCCCGCCCTTCAAGCCGCCTAGATTCCATTGGAATCCATAACGGCTCGCCAGCGTGCCCGCAAACGCGGCGCACCCCCAGTAGACAAAGAACAGTGCAAAAATCATTCCCGCCAGCATCTTGGGAATGTGATGCAAAACATAGTGGCCGCTCTCGTGCCCGAAGATAAAGAGTATTTCGTCGTTAGGAACGCGCCCCGCCGTCGTGTCCCACACCACTACGCGCTTGGTTGCGCCTAGTCCGCTCACATACGCATTCAGTCCGTTGGTCTTTTCGCTGGCCTTCATTAGGTACATGCGGTCGGGCGGAATGTTAGTCCCGGTGCGAGCCACTACTTTTTCCAGATCCGTCACCAGCGCCGCATTGTTTTTCTCAAGCGGCTCAAATTTGTTAAAGATGGGCTCCAGCAGCGGCGATACAAAAATTGTGAGCACCAAAAGCGGAATCGTGGCTACCCAAAGCCCCAGCCAGTAGCGCTTCGGCCAGCGGCGCACAATCCAGTTGAAGAGCAGCAGCACCGGCGCGCCAAACAGCAGGGTAAGTCCAAGAGCCTTGGCCTGGTCGCCCGCCCAGCCGCCCCAGCTCTGTACGCTGATGCCGTAACTGCGGCCGTAGTGGTGGCTGAGTATATCGAAAGGTAAACCAGCCACGTCCGAAATCACCAGGTAGATGGCAAAGAAGAGCAGCCCCTGCAGCCAGCGTTGGCGCAGCATGCGCTCAGTCCAGTCAGCTATCGCAGCCGCAGTGCGCGTAGTCAGCAGCAGCAACAGAAAAATCAATCCCCAAAGCGAGCCGGTGATATCCAGTATGTTGCGGATGCGGCTGAGTGAGATAGCCTTGGCCAGCTTGTCGGCAGGCAGTGTATAAGCCTGCGCGGCGGGCTGGGCCGCGGCCGGCTGAGTTTGCGCCGCCGGGGCAGCCGCTGGTGCGGGTGCGGGTTGTGCGTCACAAATGCGCGTAACCAGGCCAGTGACCAAGAAAGCTAAGCCGAATGCAACTAACCAACGCCGTGCAATTGTCATTGGATTTCTCCTATGCAAGCTAACTCTGAGACAATCGACCATACAGATGCTTTTACTCCAGTTTTGCCATCTTATGCCAGAACTTTCTTTTTCCGTCTTCAGGCGCAGCGCCGCTAAGGCTGGTTACTGCTTGGCCTTTGCCGGTTTGGTTATCGCCCTCCCTGTCCGCATAGCGGCACAGCAGGCTGCCCCTGCCAGTGCAAGCCAGCCGCAAGCGACCCCGGTTCTCCTCGACGTAATGACCACCGAGTTACATCGCGCATTCACCACGCTCGGCCGTCAGGCAACCGGCAAAAAGATGCTGACAAGCAAATGCCGCCTTACTTCATGAGTTACTCGGTTGCGGATGCCACCAGCGTAACCATTCGCGCGCAGTTTGGCGCAACAGTAGATAGCGAGGCCAGCCACGTCCGCCTGGCCGACGTGCAGGTGCGGTTGGGAGATCCCAAGCTGGATAACACCCATGGAAACCATCGCAGCTCAGCGGTGACCAGTCAGCAACTTCCGCTGACCGACGACCGCGAGGCGCTGGCGCGTAGCCTTTGGTTCGCGACCAATGCCGGTTACGGCACGGCGCTCGATAATTATCTGCGCGTAAAAACTGAAGCCGCGGTGCGCGCCAAGGAAGAAGACAGCTCCCCCGACTTCAGTCAGGAAACGCCGCAGACCTACCTCGGCAAGACAGCGCCACAGGTTGTGATTGACCGCGCCGCGTGGGAAAAGCGAACCCAGGCGCTCTCAAAAATCTTCCGCGAATACCCTGACGTCTACCAGAACGCGGTCATCCTGACAGTGCAAAACGAGACCGATTACTTCGCCTCGTCAGAGGGTTCCAAGGTCGTTACTCCGCATCTGCAGGCGCAGTTGGTGATGATCGCTCTCACCCGCGCCGACGATGGCATGGACCTCTTCCGCGTGCAGACCTTCGAGGCTGAGACGATCGACGGTCTGCCCGCGCAGGCGGAGATGGAAAAGGCTGTACGCGAGCTGGGTCGCAGCATTGAAGCGCTGCGCAAGGCTCCGGTAACCGAGCCCTTCGACGGTCCGGCGATTCTCTCCGGCCGTGCCGCTGCGGTCTTCTTTCATGAGGTGCTCGGCCACCGTCTTGAGGGCCAGCGCCAGCGCGGCGACGAAGAGGGTCAAACCTTCACCAAAGAGCTTGGCAAAGATGTGCTGCCCAGTTTTCTCTCCGTGGCCGACGATCCCACCATCACCACCTTCGGCAAAACTTGGCTGAGCGGCAGCTATGAGTACGACGACGAAGGCCAGAAGGCGCGCCGCGTTGACCTCATTGACGACGGCGTGTTGAAAACCTTCCTCATGTCGCGCCTGCCCATCGCCAGCTTCAGCGCCTCCAACGGCCACGGTCGAGCCCAAAGCGGCCACGTCCCCACCGGACGCCAGGGCAACCTGATTGTCACTTCCACAAAAACCGAGTCCGACGCCAAGCTGCGCAAGCAGTTGATTGAGGAAGCAAAAAAGCAAGGCAAACCCTACGGGCTCTACTTTGAAGACATTTCATCCGGCTTCGCAGTCACCTCGCGCAGTTCGCCGCAGGCCTTCCAGGTAATTCCATTAATGGTCTGGCGGATTTATGTAGACGGCCGTCCCGACGAACTGGTCCGCGGCGTAAGCATCGTAGGCACGCCGCTGGCGGCCATGAAGCGCATCCAGGCCACAAGCGACAAAAGCGAAGTCTTCAACGGCGAGTGCGGTGCTGAGTCGGGCACCGTCCCCGTCAGCGCCGTAGCTCCAGCCATGTTGGTCAGCGAAATGGAAACGCAACGCGTGCAGCAGGGAACAGCGCGGCCTCCAATCCTGCCCATACCGGGCGCGCCGCCTGCAAACAAGGAGGCAAAATGAATCTGATTCGTTTGAGAAAATTGCTGGCCGTTGCCGGGTTGATTGTCGCCTTCATCTGTGCACCGCTGATAAGCGCTGCGCAACAAACCCGCGCCGATGCTGAAAAGGATCCTTTGCTAAAAGCCATGCTTGAAGAGCTGGACCGCAGCAAGAGCCAATTGCAATTGAAAGACTTTGCCAAGCCATTCTTTATCCAGTACCGCGTTGAAGACGTTGACGACTACGAAGCCAAGGCGGAGTACGGCGCCGGCGATAGCTCGCAACGCAGCCACGAGCGTGTAGCCCGCGTCTCGGTAATGGTGGGCGACTTCAAAACCGACAGCTCCGGCGGCCGTGGCGACGGCTCGCTGCAACTGGCAGCCCTCGACGACGACCCCATCGCCATTCGTTCGGCTCTGTGGGCGGCAACCGACCAGGCCTACAAAAGCGCACTGGCGGACTATGCGCAGAAGCAAGCCGAGCTCAAGCAGGTGCAAACCCCGCCCCAGGCAGACGACTTCAGCCATGAAACTCCGCTCGTCTCGCTCGCCGCTCCGCTCCAGTTGAAGGTCGATGAGCTTGCATGGGCCGATCGCGTCGCCCGCGACAGCGGGCTCTACCGCACCGACGCCTCAGTCAAAGACACCCAGCGCGATGTTCGCTACTCCATGGGAGGTTTCACCGCGCGCGTAACCAACACCTGGCTGGTCAACAGCGAAGGCGCCATCGTGCGCAAGGCATCGAGCTATTTTCAGGAGTCCATCGCGGTGGGCGCACAGGCTGCCGACGGCATGCGTCTTGATCGCTCCTATGTCACCGCGGGCGTTTCGCTGGCTGACCTCGATGCTCCCCCGGCATTTGAGAAACACGCCTTAGATCTCATTCGCTCGCTCACTGATCTGCGCAAGGCTCCCATCGTTGAAGAGGAATATCACGGCCCGGTGCTGCTCAGCTCCGACGCCGGCACCGACACCATCACCTCGCTATTGTCTACGGAGCTTGCAGCCACGCGTCCTCGTCTGGGCACTGAAGCCCGCACCAACGGCCCGTTCGCATCCAGTTATCATGCGCGCGTGATGCCAGACTTTATGGACGTCGTCGATGATCCCAGCCTCAAAAGCTATGCAGGCAAAGGCCTGGTGGGCGCTTATGATGTGGACGACGAAGGCGTGCCCGCGCAGCAGGTAAATTTGATCACCTCCGGAAAGCTGGTGGGTTATCTCGTTGGCCGCCAGCCGGTGCGCGACTTTCCCCAGTCCAACGGACACGCGCGCGGCAGTCTTACCGGCGCTCCCAGGCCGGTCATCGGCGTCATGAAGGTGACTGCAAAAAATGGCCTCACCGATGAGGAACTAAACAGCAAGCTGCTGGCCATGGCCAAAGACCGCGAGCTCAAAAACGTCTACTATGTGCAAACGCTGGGCGGAGCATCGAACCCTCGCCTGCTCTATCGCGTCACCCCCGACGGCAAGCGCGAACTGGTGCGTGGCGCAGTGCTCGACGACCTTGACGAGCGTGCTTTGCGTTCCAGCGTAGAGGCCGCGGGCAAAGACCTATTTGTAGCCAACTACTTCGGCGACGTGCCGGAAACGGTCATGGCTCCCGCGCTTCTCTTTGACGACGTAACCATCCGCCGCGCCAACGAGAAAAACGAGAAGCTACCCTTCTATCCCCCACCGGAGTAACAAAGGCAGGGACTAGGGACTAGAAAAGCAGGTAGCTGAAAAAGCAGGAATTAGAAAATGCAGAAAATAGAAAAAGCTGGAAACAGAAAAAACTGGTTGCCCCAGGTCTCGCTTTTGAGACCTGGGATAGCACAACATTCAGTTGTAGATATTCCCTGGTCCCTGCCTTTTTCCACCCTCCCACAATCGCCCCCATCATCATCATCCCCAGCAGCCAGAACCCGGTATTGATACCCAGCAGCCTCCAGGTACGCACCTCGAAAACGTATTCAGTTGAAAACGTAGTGAGCACAAAGCCCAGCCACAGCAGCGCCGCAACCTTGATTCCACGCAATGCCGTTTGTGCCCCGGTGAGTTGCGTAACGCAGGAGATGGCGGTAGCAATCACGGCCGCCGACACCAGCGCCGTCCCATATTGCAGCGCCGGGTTCACCCCCGTATTCATCAGCCATGTCATCGTACGGCCAATACCATCCACCCACGATTGCAGAAAGATCGAGTACCAGCCCGCTTCAAAAAGGAAACAGGCGATTGCGGCGATCACAATCGCCAGATAGTTTTGCCGGATTCTCGGCTGTTCGTTTGTCATTCCCTCCCACCTTTCCGTCATGAATGTACAACTGACAGGATGAGATGGGCCAGATTTTTCTTGCAGCCCCGTGTCTTAATCCAGCCGGGTCAGGTAGGCTTCGCCCTCGCTGGGAACCACATGCCGCGCAATGTACTCAGCCTGCTCGCGGTTGTCGCCTTCAGGACGAATGCGGACCCAATAACTGTCCTCTCCCGGAAACTCAATGACGTTTGCATCCGGATACTTGCGCAGCAGTTGTTCCTTCAGCCTGTTGGCCTCGCGCTCGCTGTGGAAGGCCCCAATCTGCACGCACCAGCGCCCTCCCGTATGGATCGGCTTGGGAGTCTTGTAAACGTCCACCCTCACCTGCACCAATCCAGCCCGGTAAACTCCCGTCGCTTTGGCTGAGGCAATGGTCAGGTCGACAATCCGGCCCTCCACAAAAGGGCCGCGATCGGTAATGCGCATGGCGCTCGATTCGCCCGTCTTAATATTGGTAACCACAATCAGCGAACCCATGGGCAATGTACGATGCGCGGCGGTCAAGTCGCGATCGCTGAAAAGTTCTCCGTTGGCGGCTTTGCGTCCCTTGGCCGCGGTATACCAGGTGGCCAAACCTACCTCGGTCAGGATCGGCCTGTGGCTCGCCACAAACTCCAGATCGTCGGCGTTGATCCCTCCCGCCGGCACCGGCGTAGGCGCAATGCGCGAGGGCTGCGGCTGGTACTCCGGGTATTGTTCCTGTGCCTCCGGCGCCATCTCTTCCGGCGGCGGTTTTTTGTGGTGGTGATTGCAGCCCGTCAAAACCACCAGCGTCATTGCCAGGGTCAATTCGCCCCAGCCCGCCCAGCGCCGTAAATTTCGCAGCATTGTGTTCATCAGTCTCGCGGATCCTTTGGCTGGCCGCTCTTCCCGTCCAGCTTGTCGGCAAAGGTGCGCAACGAATCGGCCACCGTGCGCAATGCGGAGATTGACTCGCTGCGCACCTGCGGAATCACCGCGTCGTTCACATAGGCGGCGGCGTGGCGCAACTCCAGTTCGATCACTTCAATGGCCTCTTCAATGCGCCGGGCCACGCTGCCCGAGCCAGGGCCATAGGGGGGATTTGTGCTCAAGGCGAAACCTCTCCAACTGGCATCTTTTTACCAGCAACCTCACCCCTAGTCTGGGGTGCACGGTGCGGCGCGTCAATGGCGGCTGACCCAAAGGTGCCGCAATCGTCAATAAAGATATGTGCTGCCAGGATTCGCTTCCCGGGCTCGAAAATTCAGACATTGTTGGCCCATTCCCTTTAGCGTTGCAATCGGCTAACTTGGGATGCCCTGTTTTTGCTAGAGTGAGTCAGCAGCACGACCTGCAACAACCGAGGACCTACCCTTTGCAGAGCCGCTTGGCAGAAGACAGCATAATGCGATGCCCCTGCGCGAGAAGCCGGCCGCGCCACGCCCGCCTGGCTGTTCTTCTGGCAGCTCTGCTTTTCCCTGCCGCGACAGGCTGGGCTGGGCAGGCTCAGAACCCCCAACCCCAGCCTCTGCCGGAAGCCCCCAAACCGCAATTCCCGGGCCGAGTCATAACCCTGCTTGTCGAGCCTTGCCACGTAAAGCGAGACGGCCGCGCCGCGCTCGACGCGGGCGCGGCGGCAGCCATGGCAACCAACCCCGACCATCCAGTGCTCGACCGCAGCCTTAAGCCGGCCCCATGCCCACCCCTTGCGCCTTTCATTGACTGGTACGCCCGCTTTCTTACCGGCCCCAAGGTCAAGCCCATGAAGCCCAAAGAGAAAGGCCTGGCTGGCCGTGCGCAACGTTATCGACCCCTTCAACGCCGTCACCATTCTCGGCACCTCCAGCCATCGCCGTGGCCTCCGATTCCCACTCCCCCTACGGCCCCGGAATGCCCGGCTTCGCCGCTACGTAGGCGTCAGCTATACCCAGGACATGACCGGCGAGTTCTTCGGCACCTTTCTCATCCCCTCCCTCGTCCACCAGGACCCGCACTACCACCGCATGCCCAACGCCTCCATTCCGCGCCGTGTCGCTCATGCCATCTCTCCAGGTGGTGTGGACCCAGGGCGACAACGGCAAGGGGATGCTGAACTACGCCAACCTCGGCGGCTTCGCCATCGACGACGAGATCGGCAATCTTTACGTGCCCGGCCAGCAGACCCGTCTCACCGCCAGCTCTGAGCGCTATGGCATCGGCATCGCCACCGCTCCCATCGACAACTTCGTCACCGAGTTCCTGCCCGACGTAGCCCGCCGCATTCATGTCCGCGTCGTCCTCATCCAGCGCATCATCAACCAGGTAGCCAAAACCGGCGGGTAGTAGGCGGCCGCCGCCCTCCCGTTCCCTGTGCTCTGGCTGCCGTTCGCTGGCCAATTCCGCCGTTCGCTGCAACCTCTTTGGGTTGACGGGTCCACGGTTACCCTAGAACTGGAATTTCAGCTGCCCGGGATTCCCTCGTTTATTTGGGAACCCGGGGTTGAGCTGGCGAGTTGAAGCGCCGGCAACTAATTCATGGAGGAAATGATATTTATGTCCAAAGCCATCAAGTATGCCGAGAAAGCCGCCGTCTACGCAGCCAAAGGCGCGTGGGTCGTTTATGAGCGGCTGAACCGCATCAGCCCCAACGCTTCATTCACCCCCAAGTGGAGCGACAAGCCCCTGCAGAAGAGCTGGCAGAAAGAAAAGCCGCCCCTCGGCTGGCCGCGCACCACCGATTCGCTCTGTCCCAAGTGCGTCCCCGAGATTCGCAAGCAGATTCTCGACGGCAAGCTGCCCCACGAAGTCCTGCTCAATGAGAAGGTGGGCGAAATCAAGGCCCAGATCATCGAGCGCGACGGCAAGATCCTGATGGTCAAGGACTGCCCCAAGCACGGCCACTTTGAAGACGTCATGTCCATCGACACTGCCTTCTTCAAGCACCTTGAAGAGAGCTTCCCCGGCCGCGATATGCGCGCCCACGGCGAAGGCGACAAGAACCTCCACCACCACGGCACCTCCACCGTCACCCACGGCCGCGGCTCGGTGCTCACCATCGACCTCACCAACCGCTGCAACATGATGTGCGATCCCTGCTTCATGGACGCCAACCAAGTCGGCTTCGTCCACGAGCTTACCTGGGACGAGATCAAGACCATGCTCGACAACGCCATCACCATCAAGCCCAAGCGGCAAATGAGCGTGCAGTTCAGCGGTGGCGAGCCCACGCTGTCGCCCTACTTCCTTGACGCCGTAGCCTACTCGCGCAAGGTCGGTTACAACAGCGTCCAGGCCGCATCCAACGGAATCGAATTCGCCAAGAGCAAGGAGCTTTGCCGCGCCGCTGCTGAAGCCGGTCTTCGCTACGTCTATCTCCAGTTCGACGGCATCGGCAACGCCGCCAACTCGCACCGCAAGGTCGGCAACCTCTTTGACGTAAAGCTCCAGGCCATCAACAACCTGCACGAAGCCGGCGTTGAAATCGTTCCCGTCACCACCATCATCAACGGCATCAACAACGAGCAGGTGGGCCGCATCATCCAGTTCGCCCTCGACAATCCCAAGAAGATCAGCTTCCTCAGCTTCCAGCCGGTCAGCTTCACCGGCCGCGACGAAGACATCACCGACGAGCGCCGCCAGGCGCAGCGCTACACCCTCTCGCACATGGCCCACGACGTCAAGAAGCCAGGTAGGCATCGGCGAGCCGGCGCGCGACTGGTTCCCCATCAGCTTCATGAGCACCTTCTCTGACTGGGCCGACCTCATTCACGGGCCCAGCGCGGAGTGGGGCCAGCTCTCCTGCGGCTGCCACCCCAACTGCGGCATCGGCATGGCGCTGATGATCGACAAGGAAACCAAGGAATCGGCTCCCGTAACCGCCTTCCTCAACATGAACAAGGTGGCCAAGGATCTGGCCAAGGTCAATGACGCGGCTCGCGGCAAGACCCTCTCGCTCATCGGCTTCGGACTCGCGCTGCTGCGCAACTACGATCCGTTCATGGCGCCCACCCACTTCAAAATCACTGACATGATGAAGAAGATGGACAAGACCTTCAACGCCACCGGCAAGAACTACGGCAGCGTCAAAGGCGACCGCACCCTCGAAGATATCAAGAAGCGCCGCCAGGACCGTTGGAACTTCCTCTTCATCGCCGGCATGTGGTTCCAGGATCTCTTCAACTACGACTTCCGCCGCACCGAGCAGTGCATCATCCCCTACGCCACGCAGGAAGGCGAAATCAGCTTCTGCGCTTACAACACCGGCGTCGGCTGGCGCAACATCATTGAGAAGATGCACATGACGGCCACCCTCACCAAGTGGTATGAGGAGCACGGCCGCCACGAGATCTTTGCCGGCGGCAAAAAGGTGGGCATGACCGAAGTTGGCCACGACACTGGCCCTGAACATGGACCACGTGAACTCTGAAGCCAACCACACGCTCGACGAACTGGGCATCGCCAAGAACGCCCGCGAAGAAAAAATGCGCGCCCGCGAAATCCAAACGAGTGAAGCCAAGCTGAAGGCAGAAGCCGAGAACGCCAGCAAATGGCCAAGCTCTATCGCGAGCACGTACTGGGTGAAAAGCCCGTCGAAGGCCTGGTTACCCTCAGCTCCATCGCTCCCGCAAAGCCCGTCAAACAGCGCGAAGCGGAACCGGTAGCCGGAGACTAGTGCTAGCCGTCCAGTCAACCGCGCTTTCGGCGCAAAACATCAAAGGCCGCTCCTGATCGAGCGGCCTTTGGTATTTCAAGCGCACATGAAAGACTATTGGAATAAACCAGCCGCAAGCCACCCGAAGCCCAGAATAAACGCTAGGAATCCCATCCAGCCAAATGACTGGGTAAGAGCATATTTCCAAGCACGATAGGTGTTATGCGTAGGAGAATGACAGTAACTTTCATAGCAATAGGTGAGCCACAGCAGGAACAGAATCAGGAAGAGGATCGCCGATCCGAAATAGCCGACGACGATTGGTGCAACTGCGGCAACTTTTCTACCAAAGTCAGATTGCACCTCATGCTCATTGGCAAGTGTACTGATCAGAAAGGCGATTGCACCCGCAGAGAGGGTAATCGACAGTTTTGCAAGACCTTCATAATGTCCCCAATGCGGAAGAAAATCCCCTGCATTCGCCAATCGGGCATCTGTGTTGTGTTTCGGGTCAAAAAAATAGAACCATTGTTTCCGCGTACACGCCTCGCTAATGACCCACACAAACGCTGCCACACCCGGGACAGCGAGAATCCAAAAGGCATGCCATACGGAAGAGTTAAACCAAGCATTCATTGCATAAATATAGTAATCTGACGGACCTTAGATAGAACACTCTACCAAACTTCCAATTTAAAATCCCGATAATCCCGAATCAACTCGAAGTCGGCGCGATTGCTCGTAATCAAGCATGCGCCGTCGGTGGAGGCGGTACTGAACCCAGCCGCTCGATCTCCTGTGCAACCACGGCCTGAAGAGCAGGCAAGGCAACTTGCACAGTGTCCCACACCAGTTTCGCGGCAACTTCCTCGTAATCGTGCCGGTAAACATTACCCGCTGACGCTATGTTTTTCCAGGGGATTGAGGGATGGCGCGCCTTCAATTCATCTGGAAGACGGCGCGAGGCCTCTGAAACGATCTCCAGGCAGCTGATAACGGCGAACACTGTCCGCGTGTCGTTCTCAAATGCCTCATAGTCGATGCCCTCTGCGAACGCGACTGCTAGATGGATGTGACGCTCCATGTCGCGCAGCACAGCCAAAGTGTCAGAAGGCATAGATGGCATCCGCCGTGGCGGGTTTTACATACGGCTTCAGTCCGTCGCGATTGACAACGTCGACGGGCCCCTCGAGCAAGGCGGCGAGCTCGCTTTTAAGCCCTGCGTAGTCGAAGACCGTAACCCGGGCTGTGGGGTCGAACTCGATCATAATATCGGTATCGCTATCCGGACGCTCGTCGCCGCGGGCGCGCGAGCCGAATAAAGCCGCGTGCGCAACGCCGCGTGCGCGCAATGCCGACCTGTTCTCACGTAAGCGGTTGATGATCTGGTCGCGATTCAACAAGGTTGCTCCTTCTTCTCGGTAATAGCCAAAATGCCGTCAACTGCTTCTGCGAAAAACTCACCCATCGTATCCGGCAAATGAGCACTTCCCGCCGTACTTCTTCATCAGCGCCTTAAAGCTCTCCAGCCGCTTGGCTTCCAGTCTGGACACGCGCGCCTTCCTGGCGCACGGCTTTGTGCCGGCTGCGCGGACGAATTTGCCGGCGACCTTAGAAGTTACGCGGGCTGAAGCTGTTTTGGCGGGCATGGAATACACTCCTATGGATCAATCATGCGCCCGCGCCACACGAGCGTCAAGGGACCGAAATCGTGCGGCCCTGGTAGCCGGACGACCCGCATACGTCCGCCGTGGCGGAGGATCTGGGATGGAACGAATTTAAGTCAGCACCTTCATCCCTTGACATTCTGGTACAGCCGATAATGCTCATCCTCGATGGATGCAAAAGGCCGCAGCGTCAAATTACCCGCTGCGGTTTTAGCCTGCCAATCGGTTGAGCCTGTTGCAACCTGGCTGGCTGTCAGAAGTTCCTGCCTGTCAATCTTCTCCGGAATCGCGCCCACGCCGAACAGCGCCATCGGTCCATGAACTAGCGCAACCAGATCGGGATGCTGCGGGTCCACAGCTTCCAGCATCGCAGGCATGTCGAACTCAATCTCAATCCGATCGCCAGTCTTCCAAACTCCATCCAAACGGGCAAACTGACCCGGCGCAGGACTCGTGAGAGTCTGCTTCCCGTTCACTGCGACCGTGGTTTTCGGCCCCGCCCACGCCGGAATGCGCAGATAGATCGGGAACTTGCTGGCCATTGCGGCATCAATTGAAATTCGCGTCGATGGATGATGCGGATAATTCGTCTCTTGCGTAAATGCGATCACTTCCCGGCCCCGCGACCACGTCAGGCGCGACGGTACATATAAGTTAATATAAATTCCCTTAGTATCGCCAAAGTAAGCGCTGATGCCGTAGTCCGCAGTAATCTGGGCAAAGGTCCCCGTGCAGCAGCTCCACTTATCGGGGTAGTAAGTCTTTGAGCCGTCATTGTTATAGTCGGAGTAATAAAATCCATGACCATCCCTCTTCATCGGCTTGGCTCCCAGAATGGCGTTATAGAGTATCCTCTCCATGCTGTCGCCATAGCGGCTGTCCTTGGTTACGCGCAAAAGATAGCGGGTGATCTTGAACTGCGCATAAGAGCCGCAGCAGGTTTCAAAGCTCGAGTGTGTCTTGCTCAGGCTCTCGCCCATCACCCCGCTGCCCGGCTCGCAGAACTGCTCGTCCGGCCCCCATCCTCCGGTCGCAAAACTCTGCGTCGTGCGCAAAAATTCAAACCCATTCTTCGCCGCTTTGAGATGCTTCTCGCTGCCCATCACCAGGTAAGCCTGCATGGCGCTTGAGAGCGCATTCACGTGGCTATAGGCATGCTTGCCCGGCAGCACATTTTGCCCAGCCGCAAGCGGGTCAAAGTACCAGTCATCAGCCAAAAAGCGCTTGGCCAGATCAAGAAATTTGTCGCCCGCACCGCGCTTGTAGGCAAGAAACAGATTCTCCGGCAAAGTGTAAGGCTCGTCCCAGCACCATGAATCATCTGTGTGTGGCCGCGCATATTGTTCGGCGCGCGATATTCCCCTCGCCGGCAGATAAGGCAGCGCCGCATCGACCGTCAGATCCAGAGTATGCAAAGCGGTGTAGTCCATCGCAAACTGATGCGCGTCAATCATGCCTACGGAAATTTTGTCGTAGATGTAAGCGGGAAAGCGATTGCCCTGATAAAACTTCGGCGAAATCGCTGCAGCGTCAGCCCTTCACCAACCGCTGCACCTTTTCCTGCGTGGGCCTGTGCCCGGTGGCGGCATAATTGCGCGACAAACCGGAGATGTATTGGCCCAATGTGTGGCCGGGACAAAAGCCGTGACTGTCCTTCAGGTGTTTGCCGTCCACCCAGTCATACCATCCGCCCATATCGTCGCCGGGCGCGGGCAATCCTGCGCGCTGGCGATAGGGCTTCAGCAGCATATCCTCATCCAGCGACAGATAAAACATGTGGTTGGTTTGGTTCTGCTCGCGGAGCGGCCCATCCAGCAATTCAATCTCTGCGTAGCCGAATTCTCTCAGCGGCCCATTGGTTACGTAGTCTGAAGCAAGTGCCGCGAATGCGTGCCTGGGTGCGGCAACAGCAGCCGCTGCAACAGCCGCTCCACCTTTGATAAATGTACGACGGGATTGGGTCATTAGGGCGCTCCCATCGAATTGTAGCGCGAATCATCCATCCTCCGGAATCAGCCGAGTTGACGAGCGCAGCCCGCAGCGACAAGATGAGGTATGCGTACATTTCTGGTTGTGGCAGTCGCGCTGTTTGCGATCCCTGCTTTTGGCGTTGAGCCGTCGGCTGATACCAGCCATGCCTTCGATCAATACATTTCTGCGACTGAGAAGCAGCTTCACGACGGAGCGTTCCTTTACTCCGATTCCCATCCTGAAGCTAAAACAGCCGCCCGCAACGGCCAGACTTTCGTCATGCAGCAGCGAAGCGGTGAAGTCCGAATCTCCGGCGGCCTGATTCACGACTGGCTTGGCTTCTCCTTCTTCCCCGGCGTCCATATAGTTGAACTGCGCGCACAGATGCAGGACTACGGGAATTACAAGCGCACTTACGCGCCCGATGTGATCGATTCCAAAATGCTCGCGCAAAACGGTGACCGCTTCCGCGCATATCTAAAGTTACAGAACAAGCAGTTCATCACCCTCACGTATGATTCCGAATACGATGTGAGTTACAGCGCCCCGGCCGCGGATCGATTGGAAATCGTCTCCCACTCAACGCGCATTCAACAAACCGGCACTGACCAGGGATTTCTATGGCGGCTCAACTCCTATTGGCGCTTCGTTGAAGCCGATGGCGGCGTCTACGCCCAGTGCCGCAGCGTTTCACTCTCGCGCGCAATTCCGTTTGGCTTCGGCTGGCTGCACGAGCCGCTCGAAAAATTCCCGCGCGATTCCATGACGCGCACCATGGAAGCAACCAAACGTGCCGCCGCGAGTGCACTCGCAAAACATTAATGTCAATTCACGATCTACGGCGAATGAAAACGACTCGGTTCGTCCAATCGGCCTTCCCCTCACGTTTGTGAAGTTCCGACAGTGCGTGCACTATGCCGCCGACATCGCTCGATCGAATCTGATTTTGTGGGATAAAGACAACACCGCCATGCGGCAGACCCACACGCATGCGATCGGACAGAACTTTTGGAATCGTATCTAAATCGTAGGTGACGAGAGTCAGGTTGAGCGACGCCGCATCGTCCAGAATCACCTCGTCAGGCTGGCCAAGAAACGAACCTCCCTGCCAGTTTCGTAGCGCGTGCACTTCAATTGACCGTATGCGCATCTTCAGCCCGCGGGCCACAGCCGGTGGAATGTGCTCGTCGAGCAGCAGCTTGAGCATTCTTAGCGCTTACCAGATACGACGAATTCTTGAATGTTCGGCAACAGACGCTTCAGCGATGCAAAATCGATCGCGTCAAACTCCCTGAGTTGTTCATCGATTTCCGCACGAAATGCCTCTATGTAATTGACGGCTGCTTGAACCCGGAACTCGGGCCATTCCAACTGCTTGGCGACTTGGCCCGCGTCCTGATTGGAAGCGCGCAACAGCATGGCGATCTCCCATATCGCAAGCGAACTGCCCTGGATGCAGGCTTGTCGTCCCACCGGAGTATCGCGAAAGTCGATGAAGGCAAACTCGGCGCGTCGAAGGCCCTCCTCCACCAGTCGCGCGCTTGCATCGCTGGGTGTCCATCCATGCCGGTTGGCCATGCGCTTGAGGCGCTTCCCGCTTTCCGTTGGGATGCGCATACTGACGACTATTGAAGGGGCGGATTTCATATTACAATCCTCACATTGTCACTCATGTAAGTATTGTAATACATTTGTCCGGAATGTATCGGAAACTGCCCAGCTACCCCAGTTGGCTAACCTTCACCATCAGCTTCTCAAAATCCACCGTCCCCAACCCGCGTGCCGCCGCCATCCCCAAATAAGGCAGATGCTCAGGATCCAGATTCCAATAAGCCTTGGCCACATACGCATCAATGGCTACGGGATCAGTTCCGGCAACCACCGTCTTCTTCAAAGCAACATCTTCGAGATTTCCGCCGGTGGGCCCGTTGCGCAGCAGAATGCGATAGCAGTCCATCAGCGTAACCGTGGGCAGCATAAAGCTGGCCAGGTCAGCCAGGCTCTGGTGAATCTGCTGATGCAACCGGTTGCGCTGCCCGCCCAGAATGCCATACCAGTTCTTCATGCCCAGCGTCACCCCCACCAGCCCATGATGCTTGGCGATAGGCAAATTGAAAATCTTGTCGGCCTCAAGAAACGGCGTGAAAACCGGCCAGCTCTTCAGCACCACGCCGCCCAAATCCACCTCGCGATAAAGCTCAGGATCGGGCAGAATCACCTCGGCGCCCTCAGCGCGCGCCGCAGCTTGAATACCCGATCGCTGAAAGCACCGGCGTGGCTCATTGCAGCTTACGTCCGTCACGATCACCCGCTTCGCTCCCGCCTGCCAGCACTGTCGCACCACCTCGGCCACCACTTCGGGATTGGTATTGGCTGCCTGCTCCGGCGTTCGATCCCATGCGATGTTCGGCTTCAGAACCACCACATCCTGCCTGCTCACAAACCGCCGAATCCCGCCCAAATCATCAAGCGCGCGCGCCACCAATTCACGCGGCTCTCCGCCTTGAACCACAGTCAGATGCGGCCATTGTGGGGACTCGGAACCGAATGCAATGCGGTGATCACGCCGAGCCTGCTCAGCCAGCGCCGGAACCGGCCGCAAGCTATGCTCGCTTAGCCACACGCCCGCGCCCGCCGCTCCCGCAGCCACGCCGCCCAGGCGAAGCAACTGCAGCATCGCCTCACGCCGCGTAAGCCCCGACGTCTGTTTCTCGCCCGACCGTTCGTTATCCCTGGCCATCCTAATCCTCCCGGTCAAACTTCCAGCAAATGGATGTGCTTCGGATAGTTTACGCCCAACCCGTGCGCCGAGTCTGCGGCGGTAGCAATGTAACGCGGCGGCCGGCCCACACCCTCAAGCGTTGCCATCCCCACCTCGGCCCGTTTGTGCTCAATCATCTGCCAGGCGGTGTGGTCAATAGCCACGCGATCCTCACCCACAATCAGTGCGTTCGGCTGCCACAACCGCTCAGGATGAAAGCCCGGCCCGCCGTCATAAACTGAAGTCATCGCATCGCCAATCGTGAAGCGTACTTTCTTGCGGACCACCGGTATGCAGTTCAAATCGGCCACGCCGGGATTGCAGCCCGCCGCATGCAGTTCATTGGGATGCTGAACCACCCCGTACATATTCTTCATTGAGAAGGTAACGCCAGCCATCTCGTGATCCTTGAGGATGGGCAGGTTGATCACCATGTCGCACTCGCGCGTAAGAATTTTTGCCAGCTTCACATTCACCGCCGAACCAAACGCCACCGGCTGCTCCTCAAAGCCCCCCACGTCATTCCCATAAACCCGAACGCGGTTGGGATCAGTTGAAATAGTCATCCCGCAGGCCTTGAGATCACGTTCGTTGCGATCCCAAACCAGAATGTTTCCAGCCTTCACACCGGCCTGCTGCAGCCGTTCGCACACAGCCATCACCAGCGCCGCGTGGGTCGAAATCCCTTTGCCGCCCAGCCCATTTACCTTAAGGCCGATCACCTTGTCCACAGGCACAATCTGCTTCCAGGCCTTCACCGGGTTGTAGTATCCAACGTAACTAGCAATAGCGCGGTCCAGCAGAGCCAGCACGCGCTTTTCATCCAGTTGTCCGTCTTGTCCATGCAGCGCCGCATCGCGCGCCACCACCACTTTTGACTTGCCCGTAGCGGCATGCTGCGACTTTTGGTCAAGCATCGCTGCCAATCCGAGCTTGTCCGCCGCGGCGGATGAGCCCAGAAGCAAAGCTCCCGTTGCTGTTGTCTTGATAAATTCCCGGCGGCTTTTCATCGTAATCCAACCTTTCTTTCTGAGGCCGGAATTCCGGCCTCTGTGTGATTAGAGCTTCGCTTCCACACCGTGCGCCAATGCAAGCAGAGCCTGCGGCGTTCCCGGCGTTGACTCATAGGCAACAATGCGCACCAGGTAAGGGCCTTTGCGGAAGATCACGCTCTGCGCATACGCAACGCCCGCATCGCCCACTTGCACGGCCTTTGCGTCGCTCGTTCCTGTTTCCAGAATTTTGCGCGCCCCGGCCGCATCGCCCATGGTGTGCACATCCACGGTAGCTTCCAACTGGTTCTGAAACTTGTAGTCCGAGGTTGAAGTTGAAACCACGCCGGCAGAAACATATTGCTCCGCGTCGCCGTCGATATACTGCCAAAGGTCTTTTGCCGCAAAGGTACGTGTGTCGCTGGTTTTATCCCAGCCAGCCACCGCGCCCGATGCCGGGAATGGATCAAACTGGTGCTTTTTGCATCCTGTTAAGGCGACAGCGGCTGCCATCGCAACAACCACGATTGTCAATCTACAAATCTTCGAGTGAATCATTAGGGCCCTTCTCCTTTACTTTCTATTCAGCAAAATCTGGCTGCCCGGCGAACGGCTTTCGCCGATGCTGGTTACATAAACTGCCGGCCGCTCCTGCAGCGGGCAGGCATACTCGCAGGCGCCGCATCCCACGCAGCGGCTGGGATCAATGCGCGGCTGCTTGAGTGTTTTGGTGTTGCCCGCCGAGTCCACCACCTGCGCTTCCTCAACATAAATAGCCTTGGGCGACACCGGGCACCACTCCTCGCAAACAATGCAATCGGTGGCCTCGGCCCAGGGCAGGCAGCGGCCGCGATCATAAAATGCAGTCCCCAGCCTCACCGGGCTCTGCTGGCCAACTCCCACCACCCAGCCTTTTTCCTTCGGCGAAATCTGCCAAATCGCTCCGGTGGGGCAAACCTCTGAGCACAGCACGCAACTCGGCTCGCAGTAGCCAATGCGCGGCACCAGTGTGGGCGTCCAAAGCCCTTCCAGCCCGGCCTCTTCCAGCGTGGGTTGCAGCGCGGTGTTGGGGCAAACCTTCATGCACTCGCCGCAGCGGATACAGCGCGAAAGAAAATCGCTCTCGTCGAGCGCCCCCGGCGGCCTCAGCAGCCGTTCGTTGCGGCTCTTGCCCAGCCCGGTGTTGGCGCGCATCAGCGGAACCAGCGCCGCTCCCGCCGCCAGCCCCGTCAGCGTTCTGCGCCGCCCCAGGTCCGGCGATGCCACTTCTTTCTCTTTCCTGAAAAATCGAAATTCTAATCCGTCGTGCGGGCAACTGCCTACGCAGTTCATGCACATCAGGCACTCAGCCTTGCGCCACGGCACGCCACCGATGGGATCGTCGCCGCCCTGGCAACTCAGCAGGCAGCGGTTGCATTTGTCACAGGAGTTCGGATCCTTGTGCAGTCCCAGCACGCTCCAGCGGGAGACAGCTCCCAGCAATGCGCCCAATGGGCAAATCGCCCTGCACCAAAACCGCGTCACACGCAAACTGGCCAGCAGAATGCCAACAAAAAAAATCCCCAGCATCAGGCTTTGCGCAAAATGCGCTTGGCGGAAATCAAGCACTGTATATTGCAAAACCGTGTGAATCGACTCGCCCGTCGCCTTGATCGCCCCGATGTGGCTATGCTCCATCGGCGCCAGCGCCGTGCGCACGGCAAAGTTGAAGGCCGGCAGCAAAGACAATCCAAACGACCGTACCAGCAAACTGAAGGGATCAAACCAGCCAATCACCGCCGACCCAAAGACCGCCGCCACCAACCCTGCAATCAGCAATCCATATTTGCTTGTCTGCCAGCGCTTATATCGGTTCGAATCAATGCGCTGCTTGCCTCTTTTGGCCTCTGAAGGCAAACTGCCCACAAAGTGTTGCAGCGTGCCCATGGGGCAAATCCAGCCGCAAAAAAACCGCCCCAGAAAAAGCGTAGGCAGCAGGATAATCAGGCTCCAGATCAGCCCGCGATAAAGCGCGTGCCCGGCCAGCGCGTTCACCACGGCCACCAGTGGGTCCCACTCAAAAAACAGGCGCACAGGCGCACGCAGGTGAATATCGCCTGTCGCGCCGGGCGTAGAGCGCAATGATGTAAAGGTCAGCAGCGCAAGAAAGAGGAGCAGAAAAAATATCTGCGAGATTCTGCGCCACAGCGGCAACCTGGACCGGGCCAAAACTCTCCTCCACACGCCGCGTGCGGGCGCTACCTATATATGTAGGATCATCGGCTCTCAGGCAAACAAAGGACTGTGATCTGCATCACTTGTTTATGGTTCCCGCTGCTCGATATAAGTTGAGTCGGGCACGCCCGCCGTATTGACGATGGGTTATTCCTCCGCAAATTCAGCGGTAATCTCAGCTTCAATCGGTTCCGGTTCTGAGCTGGTAAATATAGGCGCGCCTCCCGTGGCCACAAAATCGACTATCTGTCTCGGGGGCAGATACTTGATGCGCGCTGAAACCTGCCCATCCGTTTGTTTAATCAGCGAACCGTTCGGATAATTCTTTTTCCAGATGTTATAGACGATTGAAACGTTAACCAATGCCTTGTCGCTGGAGTTATAAACCTTGCCCACAACCCTGTAGTGAAATCCGTCCGGTGACTCCATCAGCTGGTCAGTAACAATGTGCGCAGCCCCGGAAGCGGAATTGGAAGTAGCATTGTGAACCGGCGCCTGTGCGGCAGATGCTTGGCCCGGACTATGCGCATCCTGCGACGCAGCCATAGCAAATCCAGCCGCAACAGTCGCGCCAAGTAATACGAAATACTTCCAGCAGCTAATCGGGATCTTCGTCACTGGAACCTCCTTGCTGGCTCCAACCGCACTGATTATACGGCTCTCGGGGCTTTCTAAGCTTCCAGTCAATCGATTAATGCGAATACAAACCGGCAAATAATGCCACTTTGAACTAATTCCGTTTTATCCTGCCAGGTCTCGGATTCGTGATGCGCAAGCTAACTTCTTCAATTGAGTCAGGCATTTCTGTCCAAGTGGAACGGCGTCGTTTTTTTTAATTTTCCCCTCCACTTTTTGCATAAAATATACTTCCGCAAGCGCACCATAGATAAAGATCGTCGTGGGGAAAAGAGAATGAGCGATCGTCGACTACATATACAGATTGAGCTGTCGGTCATATGCTCGGTCCGCACTGTTCCACAGTTTCACTGTTTCATAGTCCCACAATCCATAAACACCCCCCCGGGGTGCTGTTCACCTGTTGTTCGCCTTTTTTGGCATATAAGTCATTGAATATAAAAGAAATTTTCCTGATAAATTAATGATCGAAAATGCGCAAGAATGCGCGATTGCGTCCATTTTCGTCATAATCCGTAGTTTTTTCGCAGGCGCGGGCAGTGCGACAATGAGCGTTCCCTGCACAGTCACCACTCAAGCGCCCTAATCGCAACGGATGAAAGCCTTTCCGTCTGAGTTCAGTTTTAGACAGCGATTCCTCGCCCGCTGAGTTCATCATCAAGTCATTCTGTGTGCGAACGAATGCACAGCGAAAGGAGATTAGGTTATGTTCAACTCAAGCTCGTTTATTCGCTCAGGACAATTGCTTGCACTGGTGCTGTTAGCCGGCCTCTTTTCGGGATGCGCTTCCAGGCAGCAGAAGGCGCTTGAACAGGCAAAAGTGCAGGCAGCCAAAACCGGGCAGGCGCAGCAGGTGGTTTCTGTCGATAAGAATGGGAATACGACAACCATCATCGTGGATCCTCCGGCGCCCGGACAAACCAAAGACCAGGAGGCAATGACCTCTACGGTGATTCCGCCTGTTGCCGGAACACCGCTTCCTAAACCCACAAATCCGACCGTGACAGCCGTGCCGCAACCACCTCCGGAGCCGGAAAAAGTGAGCATCCCAACCGGTACCACGTTGACGGTGCGCGTTGATCAAACCATCAGCGTTAAACACAGCCATGCAGGTGAGCGGTTTACCGGCGAGACGGTAATTCCCATTCGTGGCGACGACAAAACTGTGCTGGTGCCGAAAGGTTCGCCTGTTACCGGCATAGTGGATGTAGCCCATCGTCGCGGCCGCATCAAAGGCAGATCAGAACTGGAACTGCGTTTAACCTCACTCACGCTGAATGGAACGCGGTATCGTCTCAATACGCGCGATCTTGCTGAAACCAAAAAGGGCAAAGGCAAACGCTCGGCTGCCATGATTAGTGGCGGGTCGGGAGTAGGAATGCTTGCCGGCGGCCTGGCCACCGGCGGCGTAGGGCTTGTGGTAGGTGGTCTCGTGGGTGGAGGCGCTGGAACCGCTACTGCCGCATTAACCGGCAACCGCGATATCGTCATACCGGCGGAGTCGATTGTGCACTTCACAATGGCGCATGATCTCGTGGTGCAGCTAAGCAGCAATGCCAACGGCGCCATGAGCATGGCCCAGCCGAACGGCGATCAAAGGCGGACAATCACAGCCGATTGATGAGCGAGGCAATGCAGGCGGCGCCAAAGCCGTTGTCAATATTGACTACGGAGACGTTGGGTGAGCAGGTATTCAGCATGCCCAGCAGCGCCGCCACTCCACCAAACGACGCCCCATAACCCACGCTGGTAGGTACAGCCAGCACCGGCGCGTTCACCAGCCCTGCCACCACGGTAGGCAACGCGCCTTCCATGCCCGCGCAAACAATCAGCACTCGCGCAGCCTGCAACGATTCTTTTTGCGCCAGCAGCCGGTGAATGCCGGCCACGCCAACGTCAGCAATCAGCTCCACGGTATTGCCCATCAGCCGCGCCGTCACCACGGCTTCCTCGGCTACCGGCAAATCGCTGGTGCCCGCGCAGACCACCGCGATAGTTCCCTTGCCGGGAACGGCCGGTGCTTGCTCCAGCGTAATGGCGCGGGCCGTCTCGTGGAATTCTGCGTGCGGCACAATCGCGCGAACCGCGCGAAACATATCGGCGGAAGCGCGTGTAGCCAGCACGTTGCCTCCCGCATTGGCCATGCGCGCAAAAATTGTAGCCACCTGTTCCACGGTCTTTCCGGCTGCAAACAGCACCTCGGGCATGCCGGTACGCAACGCGCGGTGATGATCGAGCTTGGCAAAACCAAGATCTTCAAAAGGCAAATCGCGCAGGCGATCCAGGGCATCCTTAATTTCAGTCCTGCCCTCGCGCACTTCCGTAAGCAGCGCCTCAATGCTTGCTCGATCCATCAGATGTTGTCCTTTCCTGCACTGGCCGCATAGGCGCGCATGGCCTCCTGCATCACCTGCTTCAGGGGAACCGAGTGCTTGGTTGCAAGCTGCCTGCAATCCTCATACTCCGGCGAAGCGTTGGCGACCTCGCCATTGGGCCAGCGTGCGATTTTAATCGTCACTTCGCCCCATGCGGTCTTCACTTTTTTAAATTCGCGTGCCAGCGAGCGCTTGTTTTCCAGCCTCCAGCGCAGCCCGATCGTGGTGGTTTCGCGAAAGAGCAAATCTTCAAGCACGGGCAACAGATCAGGCCGGCAAAGTACGGTCATCTGCACTCCCGTGCGCCCCTTTTTCATCTGCACTGATCCGCGATAAACATCCCACGCGCCGGCGGCCAGCAGCAGATCGCTTACGTACCCAAGCAACTGCGGGCTTGAGTCGTCGATCACCGTCTCAATCACCGCAACAGATTCTTGCTGTTCAGCCTGCGCGTCCTCCTGCTCGCCCACCAGCAAACGCAACAGATTGGATTCTCCCGGAGTCTCGCGCCCGCCGGCTCCGTAACCTGTAGCTTTCACGCGCATGGCCGGCAATGGCTGGTAGTGCACATCGAGCATCCGCAACAAAACTGCGCCAGTTGGTGTCACGCGTTCCATCGGCGTTCCTGCCGCATAAACCGGCGCATCGCCGAGCAAGGCCAGCGTAGCCGGCGCAGGAACAGGCAGCGTTCCGTGCTGGCACACGACCGTTCCGCTGCCCACATTCAGGGGTGAAGAGAGCCAGCGATCCACGCCTAGCGCCTCAGCGCCCGCCGCCGCGCAAACGATATCCACGATGGTGTCCACCGCGCCTACTTCGTGGAAATGCACCTTCTCAATGTCGATGGAGTGGATCGCCGCCTCAACCTCGCCGAGCAGTTGGAACGCTCGTACTGCGCGCTCCTTAACGGCATCGGCAAGCGGAGCGGAGCGAATGATTTTAAGAATCGCCGACAAATGGCGATGAGGTGCATGCGCATGATGCTCATGTTCTTCATGCGCATGGGTAGCTTTTGCCTTACTAGCACCGCTAGCGCCGCTAACCCCGCTAACGCCGCTAACTCCACTGCGGTGCTCCGGCGTAATCACATCAACTTTGGTTCCGGCCAGCCCGCCGCGGCTCACCTTGCGCATCTCCAGCCGCGCTCCCACGCCGAGCGCCGCCGTCGCTTCCTCAAGACGAGCAAAAGGAACGCCGGCATCCACCAGGGCGCCCAGCAGCATATCGCCGCTTATGCCGGAATAGCACTCAAGATATCCAATACGCATGGCATAGTGATTCTAAATCGTCGCTTATGCTCCGCGCTTGGCGAGCACGTCCACAGGCAGCACCGCGTTCATTGAGCCGGAGCGGAAGCCCGTGCAATCGAGCGCAACGTATTGAAAGCCGGCTTGCCGGAGAGCAGCGGAGATCGAGTCCATCATCTCCATTGAAAGTGCGCGGGGTAGCTCCGATCGCGCAATCTCCACGCGGGCCAACTCGCCGTGATGGCGCACGCGCAACTCGCTGAAACCCAACTGCCGCAAACATTCCTCGGCCTTCTCCACCTGTTCCAGCACCTCGCGGGTCACGGTGCGCCCATACTCAACGCGTGAAGATAGGCACGGCGCAGCCGGACGATCCCAAAGCGAATAGCCTGCGGCCTTGGCCAGTGCGCGAACTTCGATCTTAGTAAGACCAACCTCAGCCAGCGGCGCCAGCACGGCATGCTCCTCGGCCGCGCGCTGTCCAGGACGAAAATCGCGCGTATCGTCTGCGTTCATGCCATAGGCGATGTGTGTAAAGCCCAACTTTGCACCCAACGCTTCCATCACCGCAAAGAGCTCGTCCTTGCAATGGAAACAGCGATTGGCATCGTTGCGCGCATATTCTGGATGATCCAATTCCTCGGTCGCCACCACGTGCAGCGGCATCTTGAGGGCGTTGGCAAATTCACAGGCCTGCTCCATATCCCGCCGCGCCAGGCTGGGCGAATCAGCCAGCACCGCGAGCATCCGGTCGCCAAGTACGCGATGCGCCGTTCCCGCCAAAAACGCGGAGTCCACGCCGCCGGAGTAAGCCACCATCAGGCTGCCCAACTGCCCCAGCCGCGCTTCCAGGGCGAGCAGCTTTTGCGCCATCCCTGCCGTACTCTGCGCAATCTCAGCTCCGGGAAGTTTCGTTTGTGTACTCGTCGCCATAAGGCAAATTATAGTCTTCCGCCGCTTACAGTGCCCCAGTTGCGGTAGGCTACTTATGCTGTTCACACTGCCATGGACAAAGAACCGCTCAATCTATGGTGCGCATACCCGGACGATCTGATAGCGGACGAGGTTGCGAAGTCCTGCGCGCAACTGCTCAGCGAGGACGAGCTTGCACGCTGGCAGGCGTTCAAGTTTGACCGGCACGCCCGTGAATTCCTGGTCACTCACGCTCTGGCGCGCATCGCCCTCTCGCACTGCCATTCACTTGCACCTCAGGCTTGGCGTTTTACCTTGAACAGGTACGGCAAGCCCGCCGCCGAACCGGAATGCGGCCTGCGCTTCAATCTCTCCAACTCCACAGGCCTGGTCGTTTGCCTGATCGCACAAGGCGCTGAAGTGGGTGTGGACGTGGAACCTTGCTCGCGTGCCGGAAAAATCGCCGAGCTTGCCCCTGAAGTGTTTTCTCCGCTGGAACTGGCCCAACTCGATGCCCTGAACGGTGATGAAAAACTAGACCGCGCACTGCGCTTGTGGACGCTGAAGGAGTCCTATATCAAGGCGCGAGGTATGGGTCTGTCGCTGCCATTGAAAAAATTCTCGTTCCTGTTCGGCGGCGCGGAAGGAATCCGTCTGCAACTGGATCCTGACTTGAATGATCAGCATGAACGCTGGCGGTTTTGCCTGCTCGATCACGCCGGGCATCGCATCGCACTGATGACCGAGCGAACAGCTGCTCCGGAACTCCAGATTTGGGAGGTGCATCCGATAGGCTCGACACCCGCACGGCTGGCTTGTGGTGAGGCGCTATGGTATCCGCTGGTGTGAACTGTTCCTAAGGCAAAACATCCTTGAGCATCTCCGCGAACGTATCCACATTAGGCGCAAAGAGCATGGACATATGTCCGGTAGGAACATCATGAATCTCCAGCACTTCCGCCAGCGGACCCCAGCCCAGTGTCGGGTCCTCGCGCTTGCCCAGCACTTCAGGACCGCGGTCCACCGCTCGCATCAGCGTGATCTTGCCCGCATAGGGAAGAAATGTATAACGCCTCAGAGCTCGCCAATGCGCTTCCTCTACCTCAACATAGTGCAGGTTCAGTGGCAGAGGCTTGCCCGGCCAGGCGATAACCGGCACCGGCCGTCACCTGCATGCGGCGCTCAAGTTTTTCCCACCAGTATTTTCTCTTCACCGTAGCTTTTCTTATTAGATAGGGCAAACCCTCTTTGCGAAAATTCTGCCAGAAGGTAACTGCTCGATCTTTAGGATCCACGCGTTCTTCATGTCCCGTAATAGCGGTGTCAAACATCACCAGCAACCCGGGCCCGAGGCCTTGCGCATGGAGTTGCTGCGACATCTCATAGGCAACCAATCCGCCATAGCTCGCGCCGCCAAGCAGGTAAGGTCCCTGCGGATAAAACGCCCGCATCTCCTTGATGTAAGTAGCTGCAAGTTCCTCCATGCTTATCTCGCGCATATCCGGTCGCGTGATAAGCGGGGACTGGAAGGCATAGAAAGGCTGATCGGGTCCCAGAGCCTTTGCCAGTTGCTCATAGAAAAGAACGTCGCCACCGACAGCGTGTACGCAAAAGAGGGGAATGCGCGATCCATTGGGCTGAATGGGACGCAGCGTAGACCAGATCTTCTGTTCCGCGCCGGCCGGTTGCTGTGTCTTGCGAATCAAATCGGCAAGCAGACGCACGGTGCGCGCCTCAAATAGCACGGCAAGTTCCAGGTCTGACTGCCAGGTCTTCCTGATCTTGGCAAACAGGCGCACGCCGACCAGGGAATGACCTCCTAATTCAAAGAAGTCGTCGTCCAGCCCAACCTCTTCCACTCCCAGCAGTTCTTGCCACCACGCTGCCAACGTACTCTCAATGTCTTCGCCTTGTGCGGCTCCTGAAAGTGCGGCAGCAGTGGTTGCCTGTGGCGCTAGCGCTCGATTGCGCGACTCCGGATCTTCGGGAGGTTGTGCAACTGCAATCATTGCTGTCGGAGTCGCCGCTTGTAGAATCCGCGTCAGGGCACGTGCGCCTTCGAGCGGTAGGATTCCAGGATGATTGACGATTTCAATCGGCTGCTCCGCGCTGGAGCGAGAAGCAAAGCGGCCTAATCGATTCTCTTCCAGGGCTTTTTCGAAATCGGTAATGCGGCGCATCGCAAAACCTTCAATCTCCGCCAGCACCTCGCCCTGCTCGTCGAAGATCGTGATATCCCATGTTTCAATTTCGCTTCGAACCGGATTGATCTGCCGCGAGCGTATGTGGCTATAAAACCTGGCGGGAATCGTCCGATAGACGCTTATCTTTTTGTAGGAGATGGGCAGAAAAAGATCGTCGGAATGCTCGTAGTCTTCCGTCAGATAAAGCGCGGCTCCTGTAGCCATATCCAGCAGTGCGGGGTGCACGCGCAGGCTGGCAATGTCCTCTGAAAATTTCTCGTCCAACTCGATATAGGCCAGACCCTCATGCCCGCTGATGTTCAGCCGCATGAGAGAGCGCCAGCGAGGGCCGAAATTCAATTGGCGTTCTTGCCGGGTCCGATGCTTTTCGTCGAATACGTATTCACGCTCGTGGCAACGTGCGGCGATGGCGGCTCGGTCCACCTTTGCAGTGGGTCGCGTTTGGCACGGCGCAATAGTGCCGGTAGAGTATTCCACCCACTCGCCGGCCTTCGCGAAAAGTGAGAAGTGGAATGCGCCTTTTTCCGCTCCTGCTTCCCGCTCGCGTTTTAGCTGAACCCTCACCTCTCTGGTTTCATGCTCGTCAAACATCAGCGGTGCGAGAAAAAACACATCCCGGAACTCGAACGCGCCCTGCTTGCCGCGCATGAATGCTCCGGCGGCCATTTCCATGTGCCCCGCTCCGGGGATGATTGCACTGCCAGTAATCAGCCTGTGCTCGGAGATTAACCACTGACGTTCAAGAGAAAACTGGGTCGAGTACACAACCTCGTTCGGTGTTTCAAGCAAACACTGTTCCAGCCATAAATGTGGAGAGGCCGAGCGCGCGCCCATTCCCACCTCGCGCCAAACTCCCCAGTTGATCACCGTCACCGGCCCTTTGCGGTTCAGCGCAAAGGCATCGAGAAATGCGTTGGCCGCCGCATAATCTACCTGTCCCGGCGGCGGAATGATGGAACTGATGGAGGAGAACAAAACGAAACATTTCAGCGGCGCATCGTTGAGAGCTTCTTCCAGAACCAAAGTTCCACGCACCTTGGGATCAAGCACCCTGGCTGCACTCTCAGCGCTCTTCAGCATCAGTGGACCGTCGTCCAGAACACCTGCGGCATGAAAGACGCCGTCGATCTTTCCATAACGCCGCCGAGCCTCGGCAACAATGCTGCGCATCTCTTCGAGATTTGTAACGTCTCCCTGAGCAACCATCAACCCGCCCGCGAGGGATCGAATCTCATTCAGTTTCCGAATGGTCTGCTTCACGGTTTCCGGCTGCGCGGCGTCGTTGAGTGTGGCTTCCCACTGGGCTTCGTCGGGCAACTTCGAACGACTCACCAGAACCAGCCGGGCTTTGAATTCACGCGCCAGATGCTCGGCAACCACCAACCCGATCCCGCCTAATCCACCGGTGAGCAGGTAAACGCCACCGCGCTCCAAACGGCGCCGCTCTGAAGCAACAGACAGATCATAGCGCTCCAGCGTCTCAACAAACCGTTCGCCGTAACGATATGCAACGGTCGAATTCTCACGGATAGAAGTCATCTCGGTAACTATCTGTCCCGCGCAATCCGCAACCTTGTTGTTACTCAGGTCAAAGTCGATGCTGCGGCAGGTAATTCCCGGCAACTCCTTTGGGATAACTCGCGCCGGGCCCAGTAGCACTGCCCGAGCCGGATCGCGGACCGGTTCTTCGGCTACCTGTTGCAAACCATTGGAGACTATTGCGATATCCACATCTGCAATGTCCTGATCAGCCATCGCCTGGGCCAAATAGAGAAGGCTATAAAAGCTTCGATCAAGGGTTTCTTCGAGGGCTGTTTTCGCGCCTTCCTTTACTACTGACCATAGGTTGATAATCTTCCAGGGTGCGTCTCCGCTCTGAATAACATCTCTAACCAGTGCATCATAGTCTTCGCGAACTCCCGGCCTGACTGTATAACTCCCTCTTTTGACTGCCTTATAAGTTGAACCTGCGGCAACAACAATCACATTCTGTTTTTTCGCATAAGCTGGGCTGCAATTTTGTCACCCAGTCCAAGCGAGTCGCTGAAGATCATCCAATTACAGGATTCATTCACTGAGGCAGGAGTAACCGCAGCAGGTTTCCATACGCGGTGATAGAACCACTCATCGGCGCCGCTCTCAACTTGCGGTGCCGTTGCCAGCGTGGCAGTTAGTTGAACTTTATCCGCGTCAATCCAGTACCTCTGGTGTTCAAAGGGGTAAGTGGGCAAGGAAACTCGACGGGGAGCGTCTGGCGAATGCAGCTTCGCCCAGTCGATGTTCACCCCTGCAACCCAAAGCTTGCCGACTGTTTGCAGCGCAAGTCCGAGACTGGAGACTGTTTCGCGCGGATGCGGAAGCGACTGAAATGCTCTTGCCATCTTGCCGCCCTGTTGGCGAGCGAAGGTTGTGAGCGCGCTTCCGGGTCCAACCTCGATAAAAATCTGCTCAGGCTTGCGGAAGAGCTCAGTCAAATTATCTGAGAAACGAACCGTCGAACGAATATGGCGAGACCAATAAGCCGGATCTGTAGCTTCCTCTTCTTTGATCCAGCTTCCGTTCACATTAGAGAGATAAGGAATGCGCGGTGGCTTCAGCGCGATGCTCTTGAGCCGTTTTTCAAACTCGCCGAGAATGGGGTCCATCATCGCGGAGTGAAATGCGTGCGAGGTGAGCAGCCGGCGGCTGGCGACGGACTGCTTCGCAAGCTTCTCTTCCAGCGCCGCAATCTCAGGCGTTGGCCCGGAGACAACGCACATCTCAGGATTATTGATGGCAGCCAGCGAGAGTGCGCCGTTCAATTTGATATCGCTCGCGGCCAGCGGAACAGCGAGCATCGATCCAGAGGGAAGATCGTAGATCAATCGTCCGCGCGCCGCGACGATGGCCAGCGCGTCTTCGAGCGAGAACACTCCTGCCAGGCAGGCAGCCACATATTCGCCGATGCTATGGCCCACCATGGCCGCCGGCTCCACACCCAGCGAGATCCACCAGCGAGCCAGTGCGTATTCGATGGAGAAAAGCGCAGGCTGCGTGAGCCAGGTCTGATTCAGCTTTTCTGCTGCGGCTTTCTTTTCCTCTTGCGGCTGATAGAGCGCTTTGATCAGATCAAGTCCCAAAGGCTCACGAAGGTGTTGCGCACAAAGATCCAGCGTTTCGCGAAAGACCGGCTCGTTGTCATAGAGCTCACGGCCCATGTCGGGATATTGCGAGCCTTGCCCTGAGAACAAGAACACAACCGGGGGCGCGACTGCTGTAGCTACGCCAGAGGAAATCTGTTTGCGTTCTATCAGTACCAGCGCGTTGATTGCTTCACGCGAATTTTCGACGACCAGTGCGCGGCGATGCGGAAATGCATGGCGGCCAAGCTGGCAGGTAAAGGCAATGTCAGCCAGGTTCAACTCGGGATGCTCATGCAGGTAATTGGCGAGATTAGTAAATGCGCGATCCGCAGCTGCTTCAGTCTTTGCTGAAACCGTCAGCAACTGCCAGGGCTTTGCCGTTCGAGGCTCTGCCGGCGCGCGGCGCTTCTTCCAGCACCACGTGCGCGTTTGTGCCTCCGATGCCCAGCGCCGTTACGCCTGCGCGCCGTGGCGCTCCGTTAGCCGCCCAGTCAGTGAGCTTGCTGTTGACGTAAAACGGACTGTCTTTTAATTCAATATGAGGATTCAGTTTTTGAAAATGCAAACTGGCTGGCAGTTGCGCGTGCTCCAATGCAAGCACAGTCTTCATCAGCCCGGCGACTCCAGCCGCTGCATCCAGATGGCCTACATTGGTTTTCAGCGACCCGATCCCGCAGTAGGCACTGCGTGCAGAAGTCTTTCGGAATGCTTTCGTAAGGGCCCGAACTTCAATCGGATCGCCGACCACTGTTCCGGTTCCGTGCGCCTCAACGTATGAGATCTCATCGGCGCCGACGCCGGCAAACTCCAGAGCCTCTGCAATCACCTCGGCCTGGCCTTCAACGCTTGGCGCCAGATAACCCACCTTGCGCGCGCCATCATTATTGATAGCCGATCCCAAAATGACGGCGCGGATATTATCGCGATCCGCAAGCGCGTCTTCAAGCCGTCGCAGCACTACAATTCCCAAACCGCTTCCAAAAACCGTTCCGCTCGAACTCGCATCAAAGCTCCGGCAACGACCGTCACGGGAAAGAATTTCGCCCTCGCGATAGATATAGCCGAGCCCATGCGGGATTTCGATAGTAACTCCGCCCGCCAATGCCATATCGCACTCGAAGTTGAGCAGGCTTTGGCAGGCAAGGTGAATTGCCACCAGTGAAGTGGAGCACGCGGTCTGCACGTTGATGCTGGGCCCGCGCAGGTCAAGTTGATATGAAACGCGCGTGGCTAGAACGTCTTTATCGTTGCCGGTCTGTTTCAGTTGGAACAATCCAGCGCTTTCAAGCAATCGGCGATTGGCCAGCAGGTTATATATCAGGTAGGTGTTCATGCCGGATCCGGCAAAAATTCCAACGGATCCATCAAACTGCTTCGGAGGGTGTCCGGCATCTTCCAGCGCTTCCCAGGCACACTCAAGAAAATGCCGGTGCTGCGGATCCATGATGGAAGCGTCTCTGGGACTGAAGCCGAAAAACGATGCGTCGAAGAGCGGCACATCGTCAAGCACCGAGGCCCGTTTGACGTACTCCGGGTTGGCTAACTCCTCGGCTGTCGCGCCCGCTGATCTCAATTCAGAATCAGATAGATCGCGGATGGACTCGACGCCATCGTGCAAATTCTGCCAGAACTCCCGAATATTGCGGGCGCCGGGGAAACGACCAGCCATGCCGACGATTGCAATTGTGGAGGGCTTCATCGCTTTCCTTTCAGCGCTGCCGGGCCAGCTTGCGCCGTTGTGCACGGTCTGAACTCAGGCTGCTCGATTGCGTTCCTGCAAGGTGTTTTGCAAGCGCACTCACCGTGGAGTACTGAAACAGATCAAGGATTGAAATTTCGCGTCCTAATTCCGTTTGTAACTTAGCCTGCACCTCGGCTACTGTGAGCGAGTGTGCGCCAAGGTCGAAGAAGTTATCGTTTATACCTACGCATGCTACTCCCAGCGCATCCTGCCATGCGACTGCCACAACGCGTTCCATTTCGTTGCCGGGTTCGTTTTGAGGCTGGCTCGCAACTGTGCTGGAGGCAAGGTTTGGAGGTGGAAGTTTGAGCAGTGCCTTGCGATCGATCTTACCATTCTCGGTTAGTGGCAATGCGGGCAGGAATTCAAAGGCTGAAGGCACCATGTAATCAGGTAGCTTTGATTCGAGAGTACTGCGTAGCACGCTGGCCGCTTCGGTACCTGCAGCTTCAGCAACCAGATAGGCAACCAATCGCTTGTCGCCCTCCCTGTCTTCGCGAACTACGACCACAGCCTGACGTACTCCGGCGCAGTGCTCCAGAAGATCTTCAATCTCGCCGGGCTCAATGCGGTGACCGCGCAGCTTGATTTGGAAATCGGCGCGACCCAGAAATTCGATGTTACCGTCAGGCAGGTAACGCGCTAAGTCGCCTGTGCGATAGATACTCTGACTTGAAAGCGAAGGGATAGTAATAAAGCGTTCTGCAGTTAAATAAGGACGTTTCCAATATCCGCGAGCCACACCGTCTCCACCGATAAACAACTCACCGATTTCACCCACTGGAACCGGCTGCAACTCCGCGTTAAGAAGATAGATCTGCGTATTGGCGATAGGCTTGCCAATCGATATCGTCTTCTCCGGCACTCCCACGCGATACGTCGTCGACCATATGGTCGTCTCTGTCGGCCCGTACATGTTATAAATCTCACCCTTAAATACCTGGCGAAGATGCTCGATGATGGAAGCAGGAACAGCCTCTCCACCCAGCAACATCTGTTTCAACTCGCCAAGTGCTGCAAAGGCGCGCGCATCCAGCGTCAACATGCGTGCCAGTGACGGGGTCATTTGCAAGTGCGTCACACCATTGCGTGCAATCTCATCGGCAATGGTGCTTGCTCCCTCGTCGCCATGGACAACCACCTTGAAGCCGCGGGTCAAGGTCCACAGCAGCTCCAGCACCGAGATATCGAATGAAACACTGGTGACGGCGAGCCAAACTCCGGAAGCACAACCGATAGCCCGATCCATCCCGGTAAAAAAGTTAACCACATTGCGGTTTTCAACCATCACTCCCTTTGGCTTGCCGGTGGAACCGGAGGTGTAGATCACGTAAGCCAGGTGGTGGCTTTCAGCTTTGGAGACAACAGCGTCTGCGTTCTGTGCGGCGAGTCCGGAATCTTCGGCGTTCACCACCGTGATGCCACTCAATTCCAAGGGAAGTTTCTGTTGCGACTCCGCCGTAGTCAGCAGCAGCTGCATTCTGGAATCTTCAATGACCAGGGCAAGGCGCTCTTTGGGATACATGGGATCCAACGGTACGTATGCCCCGCCAGCCTTGAGAATTGCCAGCAAGCTAACCACCAGCGTCTCAGACCGTCCCATGCAAACGCCAACCAACGTATCCGGTTTCACGTCCAGAGATTGCAAATGTCTAGCCAGCCGATTGGAACGCTCGTCGAGCTCGCGATAAGTCAACAGGTGTTCCTTCGAGACCACGGCAACTGCGTCCGGGGTCCGCCCCACCTGCTCTGAAAACAGTTCTGCGATGGTGCTCAGGCGCGGATAATCGGCTTCAGTTCGATTCCACTCAAGCACCTGAACGGGTAACATGAAAATTCTCCAGGAATAAAAACTCAATACCGGTTCCGAGAAAAGTCTCGATCGCCTCGTCGGGCGTATTCACGATCGGCTGCCCTTTGACGTTGAAGCTGGTGTTCAGCACCATCTGCCGGCCTGTCGTTTTCCCCACGGCCACCAGCAGTGCATGAAAATCCGGATTGTCCTTCACGCTCACTGTCTGCAAGCGGGCCGAGCCATTCACGTGGGTAATCGCGGGGAGCTTCGCACGCACCGAGGGCAGAACATCGACCACGCTGATCATGTAAGGATGCTGCTCGCCGGGAGTCAAATCGAACCACTGGTTCGCTTCCTCCACAGTGCAGGCGGGCGCAAACGGACGGAAGGCCTCACGTTTCTTCACCATGGCGTTGATCCGGTCGCGCATCTCCGGGTGCCCTGGGTCGGCCAGGATGCTGCGATTGCCCAACGCCCGCGGGCCGTACTCCATTCGGCCCCGGAACCAGGCGATCACCCGTCCATCTGCAATAAGTTTTGCTGCGGATGCACAAGTAGCTGCGAGAGAATCCAAGCGCTGCCATTTGATCTTGCCTTCAAAGCGTTTTAGCGCGGCCTCAATATCTTTGCTGGAGTAGTGAGGTCCAAAGAGCGGAGCCGGCAGCCGATGGTTAGGAACTTCCTCCGTTAGCGAGCTGCGATGCAGCGCGGCTCCGAGCGCCACGCCGTCGTCGCCGGCCACGGGTTGCACATACACCTCATCGAACAACCCCGAACGCATCAGCTTGCCATTAGCAGTGCAGTTCAGGGCAACACCTCCGGCCATGGCGATCGGGCCGCTCGGCCCGCTCCTGGGAGGCGCAAAGGACGACATAGTCATCGGCAAAACGGACCAGCTTTCCCAATCGCCATCCCGCCCGGACCCATTCCTCGTCGAGGACCGAGAGGGCGATGTTGGCGAGCAGCGGTGAGAGGATGCCCGCCCTATGAGCAGTGCCGGGTTATGCGCAGCGTTGGCCCATCGAGCCTGGTGACGCCAGGATCTGGGGCCGAGCGCTGCACATAACGCGTTGAAGACTCTGATCACCGGTTCGGCATGGTCCCGGACCTGGATGATCAGGAGGTCGGCCGTGACTGTGACTGTGTCGGCGTTGGTGTCGGGTCTGGACGCAGAGTTGAGGCGTCTTGGCTATAAGGACTCGACGTTGGTCTGGTATCGGCAGTGCTGGCGCCGCATGGAGAGGTTCTTCACTGCCCGTGGCGTCGAGGAATTCCCCCTGGATGTGGCGATGGCATGGGTCGACGCATCGTGCGGCTTCTTCGAGAAGGAGCGCTCGGGCACGCTCAAGGCCAATGACGTCTATTTGTTCAGGGTCGCCCAGATGCTCGGCGATTACGCAGTGCATGGGGCGGTGCTGCGCCGCTACAGCCGGTCTGTCGACAAGCTGTCTCGGGAGGATGCCGACACGGTCGCCCGGTTCCAGGTGTGGCTTCGGGCCGCGGACCGCTGCCGTGTCCACGGTGCGCACGTATGGAACCGTGGCCGGGGAATTCGTCGTGTTCACAGGCACACGCGGCGGAGTAGCTTGCTGCGAGCCCGCCGCGGTCGAAGCGTTCGTCGCCACGCTCACCGGATACCAGGTCAAGACCGTCGAGCAGAAACTGTGTGTGCTGCGCTCATTTCTCACCTTCGCATCCGCCGACGGCCTTATCGACGCCGCCGTGGCGGACGCCGTCCCGGCCGCGCGCTCGAGCAAGCAGGCCGGAGTTCCATCGGTATGGGGCCCGGGCGAGGTGGAAAGGATCCTCGAAGCGATCGACCGGGGCAACCCGTGCGGGAAGCGGGACTACGCGATCGTTCTGCTGATCGCCAGGCTCGGCCTGCGCGGCATCGACCTCAAACGGTTGGAGTTCGGCGACTTCGACTGGCCGGGCAACCGGTTGTCCGTGACGCAGGCCAAGACCGGTGACCGAGTGCAGTTACCGTTGTTGAAAGACGTCGGTTGGGCGGTGATCGACTACATCCGCGATGGCCGCCCGGTCTGCGACTGCCCGCAGGTGTTCGTGCGGCACACCGCCCCGATCGGTCCGTTCTCCGACCAGGATCATCTGCATCAGATTCTTGTCAAGCACGCCCGGGCGGCTCATGTCCCGATCAGCGAGAAACGCCGCCACGGCATGCACTCACTCAGGCACACCTTGGCGACCAGGTTGATGGAGGACGGCACACCGCTCGAACAGATCGCCGACATTCTCGGTCATCAGTCGGTTCGATCGACGGGCGTTTACCTGAAGTCGTCTCTGGGGCTGCTGGCCAAATGCGCGCTGGACCCCGACGCACCGGCGCAGGAGGTGTCGCGGTGAGCCCCGAGATGACGATGGCCGACGCCATCACGGCTCTCGTCGGGAGAACGCGCTGTCGGCTACAAGTACGCCGCCGAAGAACGGGCGCTTGCTCGCTTTGACGCGTTCTGCTGCGCTGAGTTCCCCGGACTGGACGCGCCCAGCCAGGCCTCGGTCGAGGCGTGGGTCGCGACTGGCGCGGCAGCGAGGAGCAAAACCAGCGACCTTGCAGGCTTTGGCCGCGCCGGTGAGGGAGCTGGCCCGTTGGCTGGGACGCCGGGGCGCGCCGGCCTACGTCCTTCCCGACGGCGCGCTGCGGAAGGCCCGCCCGTTACGTCCCGCACATCTACACCGACCAGGAACTGGCGGGATTGTTCACCCAAACCGACCGCTGCAGCTACTGCTCGCTGGTCCCGTTCCGGCACCTGGTCATGCCGGTGCTGTTCCGCACGATCTATGCCTGCGGCCTGCGTGCCTCCGAAGCCCGCCTGCTGCGCGTCGCCGACGTCGACATCGACACCGGTGTCCTGCAGATCCGGGCCGCAAAGGGCGGCAAAGACCGCCAGACACCCGTCAGCGCGCCGCTGCATGCCAGGCTCGCCGACTACCACGCCCACGTCGTCGGGCGCACCGGCGGGGAGTGGTTCTTCCCCGGCACGACCGGGCAGCCGCTGACCCTCGGGAACCTCGACAAGAATTTCCGCCGATTTCTGTGGCAGGCACGCATTTCCCACGGGGGCCGAGGCCACGGCCCGCGTGTGCACGATCTTCGCCATTAGGTGGACGGCGGGATTATGTGCCCTGTCGGGGTGTTCCTGCTGGTGGGGGCCGTGCCAGCGCTTGTTTTGTCCGCATAATCCTGGCGGTCTGTGATCAACGTGCCAACGAGTCGAGCCAGCCGATCAGGGACGCGTCCAGGGTCCAGTCGGGCAGGACGTCCGGGGTGAGTGGCTCGTAGGCATGCTCGATCGCTTTGCGTTTGGTCTCCGCGTCTGCGTGGGCGTAGATCTCGGTGGTGGACACGTCGGCGTGGCCGAGCAGGTCGTGGATGTAGATCAGGTTGACGCCGGCCTGGATCAGGTGCATCGCCCGGCTGCGCCGGAGCGTGTGGGGTGTGACCGGCAGGCCGGGAGCCCAGGCCGGGGTCGCGGGCCCGGACGGCTCGCACGTGACGGGCCAGGAGCTTGGCGACCCGAACCGGGTCAACCTGGAGTGGTTCGGTCCATAGAACAGCGGGTCCGTGTCGGCGCCGAGGCCGGGGTGCGGGTCGCGGTGTTCCAGGTAGTCGGTGATAAGCCGGGCGGTCGGATCCATCGCGGGCACGTATCGGATCTTGGATCCCTTCCCGCGGATCGCCACCGTCATCGGGTTGGAGCGGCGGATGTCGGCGACGTCGAGGTCGCAGAGCTCCTGGACTCGGGCGGCGGTGTCGTAGGCCAGGGCGAGCAGGACGGTGTCCCTGACAGCGCGTGCGCTGGCCGCGCCGGGTCGGCGAGCAGCGCCTTCACCTCGTCCCCGGTCAAGTGCCCGAGATCCGGGGCCGGGGTGTTCTTCTGTCGGATCGCGAGGACTTGGGTGACCTGGTCGAGCCGGTCGGGCTGCTCGACGGCGGTGTAGCGGCAAAACGACTTGATCACCGCGAGGCGCTGGTTGCGGGTGGCCACGAGCAGCCCGCTCGGTCTCCAGCCAGTCCAGGAACTGCAGGACCCGGGGCCGGTCGATGTCGGCCAGGCGCAGCTTCTCGGGCGGTATGCGCTCTGCGTCTTTGAACCAGGTGAGCAGCAGTTTCATCGCGTCCCGGTAGGAGGCGACGGTCCTCGGTGAGGCTGCGCGCTCCCGGCCAGGTGGTCGGTGAAGAACTTCGCCAGCCAGCGCCCGGCCAGATCCGGGGGCGGCGTGGGCCGCGGGGTCACGACTCGTCCTCGGGCGGGGCGGGGATGACGTAGCCGAACCGGATCTGGGCTTTGGCCATCACCTCGGGGTAGGCGTCCGCGGTCAGCCTCAGGTAGTACTGGGTGCCGCGAAGGTCGGCGTGGCCCATGTAGCAGGCCAGGTAGGGCAGCACCACCGCCAGGTCCGCCCGTGCTCGGCCCATCGTCTCAGGTTGGCGACGGCGAAGCCGTGGCGCAGCGAGTGCGGGTGGGGACCGCCAGTGAAGTGGGGGATGCCGGCGTCGGCCAGGTAGCCGCGAAACCGGATGTATACGGTCGCCTGGTTGATCGGCCTGCCCGCGGCCCTGCTGTAGAACACGTAGTCGCTGCGCTCGGGGGCGGGGTGCGCGGCCGCGATGTAGGTGTCGAGGGTCGCGGCGAGCCGACCGGTGATCGGGACGGTCCTGCCCTCGCCGTTCTTCGAGTCACGGATCCGAAGCGTCCCGGCGCCGTGTCCACGTCCGGCAGGGTCAGGTTCAGCGCCTCGGAAACCCTCAGCCCGGCGCCGTACAACACCCTGAACAGAACCGGATCGACCAGCGCCTTGTTCGAGTAGGAGGACATGGCCTGGGAGTCGATCGCGGCGAACAGGCGGCACACCTCGTCGTCGGTCAGCACATACGGCGGCTGGTGACGGACACGGACCCGAGTTGTCGCCGCCGGGGTGTAGGCGTCCCAGCCGAAGGCCTGGGCGTGCTCGGCGAGTTGGCGAAGCACCAGCTCGTTGCGCCGGAGCGTGGAGGACCGCAGGTGGCGCCGTAGAGGAACCCGTCGACCGCTTCTTGGTGATCGATCCGTTCGGGTAGCCCTCCCGCCGGCAGTGGTCGACGAACTGGCGGAGGACCCGTTCTTGGACCTTGAACCGGTAGCCGCCGGCGTGGCGCAGGCTGACGAGGTCCGCGGCGAGGTCCGGAAGCTTTGTCTCAAGCATCGCGTCCACCGGCCCCCTTCGAGACGTCTTCGACGTCGAGCGCGACGGCGCAACCGCTGGTGTCAAAGCGCAGGTAATAGGCCTGGGTTGTGTCCGTTGAGGCGTGTCCCAAAACGGCCAACACCACGGGCATCGACGTGCCGTCGCCGATATCGCGACGGCCAGCGCACCCCGCAGCGAGTGCATCCCGCAGACCTCGCCCGGAGGAACTCGATCCCGGCGTGTGCCGCGTGACTGACAGCCGGCAGGCGACCGATGAGGCGGATCCGAAGGCGTCGAAGGGGTGACGGTGCTTGACGAACACCTTCGGGCAGGCCGTCTCGGGGCGGCCGTCTCGGACGTAGTCGATGATCGCCCAGCCGACGTCGTCGAGCAGCGGCAGGCTGAGCGGCCGGCCCGTCTTGTGCTGGACGATCGTGATCCTCTTCGCACCGCCAGTCGAGGTGCCCAGCTCGAGCTGTCGCAGGTCCGAGATCCGCAGTCCGAGGCGCGGCGGTCGAGGATCATCGTGTAGTCGCGTTTGCCGACGACGGACTGACGGTCGATGACGGCGAGCACCTGCGAATCTCGTCCGGGGTCCAAAGGTGCGGCTCGGACTCGTGACGGACGTGACGGTGCGGAGGCAGCCGGTCTGCCAGGCTGCGCGACGTCCGGCCCGAGCTAGCCAAGAAGGCGAGGAAGTCCGCCAGGCAGGATCTCATCGAGGCCACGGTCTTGCGCCGCAGTCCGCGTTGGCGCAGCAAGAAGCCCGACAGATCCCGCACGCCGAGCATCGCGAGTCGTCGGTGCCCACGTCATCCAGGTAGGCCGAAAAAGCGGCTGGCCGCCTTGTCTTCTAGCGACGACTGTCGCTTCGGCGTTGGCCGCCGGCGGACACGAAGCGAGGTAGTCGTCCTGAGCGAGCGGAACCCGGAGGGACAGTCGTCCTTCACAGGTATCACCGACCGGTCGACCTCGAGCGCACGACCGGCCAGCACGTCCGCCGCCAACACCACCGGCCCGCGAACCGCCTGGACGACCGTCGTTGGCTCGGCTCGTCGTAATGACCCCAACCTGACCACGGCTTCCTGGTCCGCCTGTGAAGTCGATGCACACCTGCTCGTTCGCCGCGTCCAGGCCGCGCCCGGCGAAGAAGGCGGTGAAGCGCTCCAACACGGCCTGTTCGCGCCGGACCGTGCCTTCCGCCCTCCCGGCGTCGCGTAACACCCCCGCGACATGGCCGGCGGCGCCGTTGACATCTGCCTCTCCCATGAGAATCACCTCTGCCATTCGGTAGTGGAATGAACGGACAAGACGATTCTTCGCCGAGACGGATTACACCCGAGTCGGTTGAAGCCAGCCCACGCCGTCATCGGCTGGCTCGACTCGTTGGCACGTTGATCAAGACCGCCAGGATTATGCGGACAAAACAAGCGCTGGCACGGCCCCCACCAGCCGGAACACCCGACAGGGAACATAATCCCGCCGTCCACCTAATGGCGATTATGTGGAATTCCACATAAGAGGCATACTTTCGCGGTCAACAACCTGCGTGCGTGGTTTGCGCGTGGGGTGAGGACGTCGGCGCGTTGCTGCCGGTCCTTCAGGCCTACATGGGCCACTCCTCTACCTGACGACACCGCCTACTACCTGCAGGCTGACCGCCGAGTCCTACCCCCATATCACCGCCCAAGTTCGACGTGGTCCGTCGGTGACGTCGTCCCGCCTGCTCACAGGAACAGGCCGGGACATGGCGACTGACTTCGCGGTCTTCCTGCGCCGCTTCCTCACCGCGGTACCTGGCCGGGCTTCGCGGCTGCTCACCCAAACACGGTCGTGGTCCGTATCGCGGCACGTTCAAGTTGCTGATCGTCTTCTTCCGCTAACGACCAGATCCATCCCGCCCGAAAAGCTCGCCCTCGACTGCATCGACGCCACCGTTGATCACCGGGTTCTTGGACTGGCTCGAGGCCAGCAGGCACAACAGCGTGGTCGACCCGGAACCAGCGCCTGGCCGCGATCAGCTCGTTCTTCCGGTGGCTGCAGTCCCAGGACCCGGCCAGGATGGCCAGCTGCCAGGACATTCTCGCCATCCCCGCGAAGAAGAGGCGCAGCCGGGCGTGAACCACCTGACCGTGGAGCAGACCCGCCGCCTGCTCGCTAGCCCGACCGTTCCACCCGGCGAGGCCGCCGTGACGCGACCCTGCTGGCCACCCTCTACGACACCGCCGCCAGGGTTTCCGAATTCGCCGATCTCGCCGTGCGCGACATCCGCCTGCAACCTCCGGCCCTGGTCATGCTGACCGGCAGGGCAGCAAGACCCGCCACGTTCCGCTCGGCGGCAACACCGCAGCGCTGCTAACCGCCTACCTCGCCGAGCAACGGCCTCAGCAAGCCCGGCCACGACGACCACTCGCTGTTCGTCAACCAGCACGGGAGCAAGCTCAGCCGCGGCGGGATCGCCTGGATCATCCGCAAATACCAGACCAGGACCGGCGACCCGGCACTCGTCAGCGCCGACCTCAGCCCGCACGCGCTGCGCCATAGCAAGGCCATGCACCTCTACGAGCGGGCGTGCCGCTGCCCTACATCCGTGACATCCTCGGCCATGTCGACCTATCGACTACCGAGATCTACGCACGCGCCTGCGACCGAAGCCAAACGCAGAGCCCTCGAAGCCGCCTACTCCGTCGGCATCGTCTCCGACGACCTGCCCGAATGGAACCAAGATCCCGGACTGCTGAACTGGCTCGCCTACGCTCTGCACCCCCTCTCGATCGTTTATGTGCAGCGCTCGGTCTCCAGAACCCGCCTTCACCAGGCTCGATGGGCCGACGCTGTGCATAACCCGGCGCTGCTCATAGGGTGGGTTATGTTCAGCTGCGCATAACCCGCCCTGTGGGGTTCCGGCCTCAAACTTCAAGAAGACCACTCCACCTTCGAACACACCGGCTCTCAGCCAACTACGAAGCAGCTTCAACACCTGCCGGTCAACGACCCCGGCGTTCGACCTGACCCATGAGAGCGTCATGGTCGATGTTGTCAAAGCACGCCTTGATGT